>PTKE01000013.1 GCA_002937585.1 Alphaproteobacteria bacterium MarineAlpha9_Bin6
TATTTTTTAAAAGTTCGTGAGCAACGAACCAGGCCATAGAACTTTCCAGTCCTGCATTACAAAACAGGATCAACTTGCCATTCATAGGTGCCCCGGCAGCTGAGAATAGACGCTCTAATTGCTTGCGATCGCGAAATTTAAGACCGGCATTAACGGTCAACCAACTCATCGGCAAGTTTATCGCACCCGGTATTGTGCCTGAACGGGAAAGCATCCAGGCACGATTGATTCCCAAAAACATGTCGTGACTGCGCACGTCGATTAATGGGGTTTTATCGTCTAAAGCAGTTTCCACGCCTGCCCGCGACACCAGAAGTTCTGGCCGTGGTCGAGCGACGAACTCGGCGGCAGTTGGCTCATATATCCCGACATCGAAGTCTGCGGACCATTCGTCCATCCATGCCGGCAAACCGCCGTCCAGGATTGACACCGAATCGTGGCCGAGATGTTTGAAAGTAAGATAGATGCTGGTGGTTTCTGCGGCGTCGAATGGACCGGTACCAGAGCCATAGATGACGACTTGCGAGTTGTTACTGATACCAAGCCGACCAACTAGCGCTTCGAGCTGATCCATAGTCGGCATCATATGAGAGATGCCTTGCTTCCTCGTACGCCAGCCATCCTTGTAGTAGTTGGTGTGGACTGCGCAAGGTATATGGGAGGCGCGATAGTTTTCCGCCGATCTTCGAACGTCCAGTACGGTTAGGTCCTCTGTGCAGACTTGTGGCTTTAGCCACGACACGTCTACCAAAGGGGTAGCGTCACTCGCTAGCGGTCCGTTAGAAAAGGAGAAAGTTACAGCTGCTCCGATAAGAGCCATTATGCATTTCATTGCGGGGAAGCCGTGGCTGGTATCGGCAAACCACTTGGTCCAAGTGTTACCTCGGGCATTGAACGATTCTTTCTTTTTGCAGCCGCCACTAATGGTGGGCAGGCGTGCTCGTCGTGATAAACGATCTGGCAATCCAGGCAGTAGAAACACTCAGACATGTTGATCTTTCCTGTCGGTTCGATCGCCGAGATGGGACATTTTTGCTCACACAAGTGGCAGGGACTCCCGCATTCGGTACGGCGTTTCAAAGGAGTTAACATCCGGAGTTTTCCTCCGATCGCCATTGCTGCGCCCAGAGGGCAGAAAAACCGGCAGAAGAAACGTTCGACAACAAGGCCAGCCGATAAAAGAGTCATAGCGTAGATCACATACGGCCATTCGCGGGCGAACTTTAAGGAAATTGCGGTTTTAAATGGTTCAACTTCAGATGCGATGCTGGCTGCTGTCATGGAGTAGAATGACAGCCCCACTAGACCAATCAAGATTATATATTTTACTGGCCAGAGATACCTGTGTGTCGTTGGCGAGAGTTGTACTTGCGGCAACCTGCATGCTTGGGCGATTTTAGCCAGTAACTCCTGCATGGATCCAAATGGACAGAGCCAGCCACAGAAAATACCGCGGCCCCAAATAAAGAAAGTCGCTAACACGTACGTCATTAGTACGATGATGAGTGGATCCGAGAGAATCACGTCCGGGTTGAAGGTCCCGAAGGCAGCCTGAATCCAGGTAAGAATATTTATTATGGTGACCTGGGCGCCAACCAGCCATCCCAACCAAACCAGGGTAAATAGCATGAATGCGTTACGCAGCCAGAAATAAAGCCTGGGCCGTCGGGTAAGTGGTTCCATGAACAATAAAATTGCTGTCAAGGATGCTAGTGCTGCAACCAGTATACCGATATTTATTGCTTGCACTTTCCAGGCTCGGAACCAAATCGGTTCGCTGTCCGACGCTATTACGTCGAGACCAGTCGGTTCCAGGATATATTGTGATGACAACTCATAAGGCACTGAGAATATAGCTGTGTTTCCATTTTCGGTTTCGAACGGAATTTCCAGTCTCCACGGCTTGAGGGGATCAACTCCTTCTGACGCCGGCAACCATAAAAGCCCTATTTCTGAAAATATGGGCTTATCTTTTCCGTGCAAGAATCCGAAATAGCGGAACCAGTCTTTGGATAAGGTAAATGTCTTTTCTCCTTGGACGAGACGGAAGCGTTCGAACGGGCCGGTCGTGCTTTGTTGCATATCATGTAACGAGTAGGTGCCATTTGACATCATCAAGAGCACCAGGTCTTCTGCTGCGCGGCCGCTAATAAACAGATTGTACGATTGGTCACCCATGATACTGCGACCAATTGATGGAGGCGTTACCGGCGCTATATAGAGGTCGATAAAAGGTTTCTCACTAACTTTTTGCTCTGCAGCTTGGTGTCTCTCCTGTCGTCTATATCTTGGTGCGACTTCCTCTTGAACGAGACGTAGGCTATCGGGGACTTCTCGATGTGCGGAGACATCTATTCCCTGGGCGGCTGCTTCGGTTGTTGAAATTTTTAAACGCGCAACAGAACCGGTTTCTACAAGGCTTGACCAGTCGATTTTATGATAAAGCGTCATATCCACCGCAGGTTGGTCGTTAAGTCTGAGGCCGTGCGCCCTTGCTGTTAAGCGAGCCGAGGTCAGGATTGCCTCGTTAAACAGGATGGCGCTAATGGTTGCTGCGCTGATCCCATCCAGAGTTCCGGAACCGCCTTCTGTTTCATCAGATTGGCCACTTAAATATGTGATTTTTGTCAGGCTGACACGCCATGGTCGACGGATATCCACCCCGGAATACTGGTTACCGAAATTGGCCAACCCTCCGAGTAACAAGATGTCGATAATTGGTTCCTGGTGATCGAGGACTTTGGCGCCGGTCAAGTTTCCATCGAGCCCCAGGCCGACCGCGATTTGAAAGGGCAACGAGGAAAATCCCAACGATGGTACGGCGTCAACGGTGAGGAACATAAACCCCAGCAAGGTTTGGTCTTCGTAAATGGCTGACGCCGGTGGCTCGCCTTCCAGCCCGGACGAGCGAGTGGAGTTCGGGAAAAACTCTGTGCGTAGTTCTTCGGTCAGCCAGTCAGCGACCTTACCGGAATACCAGGTCGCCATATCGGGCTGGGGGATTTTTGCGTCGCCGTAGGCATCTTTTGTAGCCTCACGTACCCGATCCATCGCAGAACCGCCAGATTCTTCAGCAAAAACGGGTTGGCTGTAATTGGACAAAAGTGAAATTATGAAACCGAATGCTGCAATGGCGGGCAAAACAAGGTTAGATCCACCACCAAAAGGTGAAAAGTGGAATGTTTTTTGTCTTATCAGCATTTTTAGGGCCACTTCTTCCACGCCAAAAACCCGGGACACTAACACGCTTAAGCAGCCTTTCCACCCTTCGGTTTTACTTTTCCGCCTTTACGTTGGTTTTGACAGTAATATCATTTGTCATTGGACTGTCTCTGCTCTACAATTTTGCTTGGTTGCAGGAAGTTTTTGCAGCTACGCATTTTCTATAATGTGTCGACATAGAAACTAAAATGATCAATCAGCCGGGCGCGTCTGGTTGTTGGTCGAGGGAGGCTAAAGCATGTCAACGTGGCTTAGCGAACGAGAAGAAGGATTAGTGGAAGGTGCAGAGGAGCTTGAGTTTCAATCTCCTGTACCAACACAGATCGTGTCAAATGGCGAGTACTTACCTCCGCCACAAAGTCCGAAACAAAAGCAAGTTGAAAACCGGATCAAAGAGTTAGCCGAAGAGAACAGCAAGTTTCTTGGGATGACTCGTCGGGAATATCTCATGACCAACTGCGGCATGGCTGCAGCGTTCTTGGCGATGAACGAGATCTATGGGGGCAACGTGTTCCAGGTAGATCCAGCAGAAGCACGGGATCCGGAGATGACGTTAGAGCGGGCCAATGCGCTCTCTGGTCAGTTTATCTTTGATGACCAAACTCATTTCCTGCGTGATGATTTCGCGCATGAAGAAATCACGGGCCTTGGCGAGTTTGCCGCCGAGCACTGGAATCCGGTCCTCAAGGAAGAAGGTATCAGCTTAACGCGGTATAAGTTCGAGAACTACATTCGCGAACTATGGTTCACCGCAGATACCAAGATGGCGCTGCTGTCAGGCGCGCCGTTTGATGATCCAACCTGGTATCTTTTGTTCAATGACCAGATCATGAGTGCTTGTAATACTGTCAACGACTTCGTTGGTGGCCAGCGGATGTTGGGCCATGCTGTCATCACGCCCGGTCAGCCTGGCTGGATGGACACCGTTGATGAGACCATCAGCAATAACGATCCAAACATGGTTTCCTGGAAGTCGTACACAATCGGCGATCCACTCGCTCCGTCGAAGTGGCCATGGCGTTTGGATGATGAAAAGATTATGTATCCCTTCTACGAGAAATCGTTGAAGGCCGGCATAAACACAATTTGTGTCCACAAGGGGCTGATGCCGCCGGATTACGAGCAGTCGTTCAAGGGCCTGTGGCAGTACGCAACTGCGTGGGATCTCGAGAAGGCCGCAAAAGATTGGCCGGACATGCGCTTCGTTATCTATCACACGGCGTTGCGTCCGTTCCTCGAGTTGCCTGACCAAGCTTGGGCAGAATTCGAGGCGACTGGTCGCATTAAGTGGGCGACCGATGTGGTTGAGGCAGCGCAGGCTGCTGGGACTGGCAACATCTACGGCGAGATTGGTACCTCATTCGCCAATTCGGCGGTAGCGCATCCGAAATTCTCGGCGGCGTTTATTGGTACGCTGGTTGCTGGTCTAGGTGCGGATCACGTCGTCTATGGTTCGGATACCGTATGGTATGGTTCGCCGCAGTGGCAGATTGAAGCCATGCGTCGTCTCGAAGTGCCGGGCGATATGCAAGAGAAGTATGGCCTGCCGGCGCTTGGTGGTCCGAACAGCCTGACCAAACAGGCGATCTTCGGCCTCAATTCAGCTCGCCTTTACAACCTCGGCATGACGAATGTCGAGCTCCAGAACTTGAACTTCGGCGAAGACAAGCTGGCTGAGTTGGGCAGAGAATACCGTGAACGCGGTGGTGGACCGACCAACAAGCGTTATGGTTTTGTCCGTACTGCTTAACTGAGTGACCGGAAGCGCCTTAGCGTAACGGTCAAAGGACTGACATGGAGAAGGTCAGGGGCGTTTGTCCTTGGCCTTCTTCCACATCGGGGCGATGATTTAGTTTCAGGGCTTGAGTTCATGTGGGGTGTTGCAAGCGAAGATATCGCCCTTTAAGGACCGATGGTTACTTTGAAGCGGCAGGATGCCGCGATAGGGAGGATGTCATGAAAATTGGTTTTGGTGTGGCTGCGGTTGTCGCATTTCTTGCCGCATTTGCCACCGTTCCAGTGACGGCGGCTGAAATATTGACCCTGAAGGCAACCTCAGGACGCTTTAAGATTCAGGGCGGCTTTTACCCAAATTATTTAGTGTTCCTAAAGGGGCTTGATGCCTCCACCATTGAAACTGATTGGGTGGATAAGGAATATTACGCGGTGCTCGATGTGCATGAAGGGCCGGAAGCAGGCCAAAGTGCGATTATGACGCTGAAAAAATCGAATGATCGAAGCCCTCAACCCGAATGGTGCAAAACCGAGGGCGGTGAAGAGTTTAAGGGAAAGGGCATTACCTGCTTGAAGGGAGCGGAAGGCTTTACCGAACAGCTTCGATTCAAGGTGAAGGTAAAATGGCCGGATTCTGCCGCCGCCTTACCCGCGGAATTACAGAACCGCACCTGGGCCGAATATCCAGAACTACCTGGCAGGAGAGAATCCGAAGAGCTAGGTCCATTCGACCTGCACATCGTTCTCGAGTGAATCTGCCAATAGCGGATCAGCGTCAGGGAGATAAGTCGTCTGCGTGGGACGCCCTGACGCGGGCCGGTGGTGCCATTCTTAAAATGCAGATGATTATTTCGAGGGGGCGTCAGGCCGTGAGGGGGAGGATCTGATGAGATTTGGATTTGGGGGAGCCGCTGTTGTCGCATTTCTTGCCACATTTGCCTCTGTTTCAGTAACGGCAGCTGAAATATTAACCCTGAGTGCTTCCGAAGGCCGTTTCAAGATTATGGGGGGCATGTACCCACGCTATTTAGTGTTCCTGAAGGGCCTTGATGCCTCCACCATCAAAACTGCTTGGGTGGACAAAGAGTATTATGCGGTGCTCGATGTCCATGAAGGGCCCGAAGCGGGCCAAAGTGTGATTATGACACTCAAAAAATCGACGGATCGCAGCCCTCAACCCGAATGGTGTAAAACCGAGGGCGGTAAAAGCTTTGAGGGGAAGGGCGTAACTTGCTTGAAGGGAGCCGAAGGATTTACCGAACAGCTTCGATTCAAGACAAGGGTCAAATTCGCTGATTCCGCTGCCGCGTTGCCGGCGGAATTACAGAACCGCACTTGGGCCGAATATCCAGAGATGCCTGGCAGGCGGGAATTTGAAGAACTGGGTCCATTTGATCTGCACATCGTTCTCGAGTAAATCGGTTAAACTCGGATCAGTCAGAGGCCGAGCCGTTTGGGTCAGGAACGCTTCCGCGCGGTGGTGTGAACGGAGTATGATGGATTGGAGATGAAGACGATTACTAGGGGGCGGCAACATGCCGCGACAGGGAGGAACTCATGAGGTTTGGATTTGGCATAGCCGTAGTTGTTGTGTTTTTAGCCGCATTTACCTCTGTGCCAGTAACAGCGGCCGAAATTATGACCCTAAAGGCGAGCGAAGGGCGTTTCAAGGTTACGTTCTATCCGGACTACTTTTTGTTTTTAAAGGGGCTTGATGCCTCCGGCATCAAGACTGCCTGGGTCGACAAGGAATATTATGCGGTGCTTGACCTGCATGAAGGGCCGGAAGCTGGCCAAAGTGTTATCGTGACGTTGAAGAGGTCGAGTGACCGTAGCCCTCAGCCGGAATGGTGCAAAACGGAAGGCGGTGAAAATTTCTCAGGCTTGGGTATTACTTGCTTGAAGGGAGATGAGGACTTTACGGAGCAACTCCGTTTTAAAGTCACGGCGAAATACGCTGACTCTGCTGCCAATCTGCCAGCGGAGTTACAAAACCGTACTTGGGCTGAATATCCAGAAATGCCCGGCCGACGCGAATTTGAAGTACTAGGTTCATTCGATTTCCACATCGTTCTTAACTAGCCTATTCGCTCTGACGGAGACGGTGGCGGCATTTACCGCCACCGCCCCTTTTATGCGGGCCGTTATTTTTTCTCAAACGCTTTCTTGAGACCGAAAAAGCGACCAAGTTAGCTTAGAAATGTTCAGCTAATAAAGCGGTGTTTATTTCCCTCGGGGGTGGTAATCACTGCCTTCACTCCACCGATTTCCTTAACGACGCTCTCCACCTGTGAGGTAGGGAGGACAAACAAAGCTGTAGACATGGCATCTGCTGTGGTTGCTCGCTTCGTGATTACCGATGCAGACACATGGTGCGTCGCTGGTTTTCCGGTTCGAGGGTCGAATAAGTGGTGATAATGGCCATTGCCGTCGAATACAGTACCGGATCCGGCTGAAGTCGCTACCGATTCATCTACGAGTTCGATAGTTTCCGTGGTCTGGTTCGGATCTTGCGGGCTCGCGAGCCCAATGCGCCATGGTCTGCCATCGGGGTGGTCATCAAGCGCCCGAGTTTCCCCCAACTCTACAAGTACTTGGCGGATTCCTTGATCACGTAAAAGATCCGCTACTCGATCCGTAATGTAACCCTGCGCAACACCGTTCAAGGTTACGGCCATTCCGGACTTGGCAAAACGCACACTGCCACCTGTGATATCAATCTTTCGATAGTCGACCAGGTTCAGTGCATTCCTGATGTCCGTGTTGGACGGACCAGTTTGGATGCCGGGTTGCTTGGAAAAATGCTCCGAAAACAAAAGCCACAAAGGCTGCACCGTAACGTCGAAAGCGCCGTTAGTTTGATCGCCAAACCGGCTGCTGCTGGAAAGCAAATTCAAAAGGTCTGCTGCGGGCGTTTCAATATGGCCTTCTCTGTTTAGAATGGATAGATCACTGTCGGCACGATGTAGACTAAATACGCGTTCCAAGCGTTCGATCTCATCGATTGCAGTGGTGACGATCGTTTGGGCTGCACTTCGATCATAATGTGCCAATGTAAGTTTGGCAGGAGCTCCCAATGCCGTACCTTCCCAAGTATAGAGTGATGCACCTTCAGGCAGTGCTATTGCCCCATTTTTAGCAACTAGCGTGCAGCCGGCGGCTGCACCGAATAGCGTCAGGGCGCGCCGGCGTGAAACGCTACGAGTTCGTTTCGGAGGAGAGGAGGAGGATATCGGCAAGGTGAAAATAGACATAAGGTCTCCTCAGTCAGTTGGGAGCTCAAGGTTGAGGTTGGACCCCGACGCTTGCTCGTTACGCTTACGGCGAGCGATCAAGGGCGGACACTGATGATCATCGTAATACATGACTTGGCAATCAAGGCAATAGAAGCATTCGTTCATATCGATCCGGCCACTCGGATTTATAGCGCCCACTGGGCAAACTGTTTCGCAACGGGTGCAGGGGTTCCCACACTCCACGCGACGTTTTAGCCAATCAAACATGCGAACTCGGCCAAGAATTGATAGTCCCGCGCCGAGCGGACACATGAATCTACAATAGAAGCGTTCAACGAACAGGCCAATACCCAATAGGACTATGGCGTAGGTTACCGCTGGCCAGGGAGCATTGAAGCGAAAGGTAATCGCAGCTTTAAAGGGTTCCACCTGCGTGCCGGCAATGGCTAGATCGAAGGAGTAAAAGGTTAAGCCCAGGAGGCTCAGGAAAATAAGATATTTAATTGCGAACAATCGCTCTTGAATAGCATTCGGAATGTTCAACTGCGGAATTTTGAGTGCGCGGGCGATTTTATTCAGCAATTCTTGTAGCGCGCCGAACGGGCACAGCCAGCCACAGAAGATAGCGCGTCCCCACAGAAACAATCCAAAGGCGACGAAAGCAGAAACTATAAAGATCAGGGGTTCGACCAGAAAAAATCCCCAATCAAAGTCGTCAACGAGGGATTGGGCAATATTGAGAAGATGGATGATACTGACTTGCGCGCCGACATACCAACCCATCCAAATGAGAACCCATGCAAGAAATCCGATTCTTACCCAACGGTGCAACCTTTTCCGACGCGCGATTGTTTCTTGCGCTGACAGAATAACAGTGAGGACAATTAGAGTGGCAAAAAGGGTTGCAATTTGCTCTGGACGATTACGCCAAACACTTCGCCAGTCTATGCCTTTTGCGGCTTGTACGAGGCTCATTTCTACGCCAATGTCGGAGACGGTTTGGATTAGAGGTTCAGTTATAAAGCGATCTGGAACCCGGTACGGTAGGGTAAACATGGCAACACCAGCCGCGTTGCCATCTTTAGCACCTTCCATAAGCAATTCTAGCCGCCACGGTTGGGTCGGGTTAAAGGTGATGTCCGGTGTGAAAAAGAATAAGCTGATTTCGTTGAATTCAGGGCGTTCCTTCGCATGGATGAAAGGTAATTCCTTATGCTGGTCAATGTGCAGAGGGATCGTTGTGTCTCCCTGAACCAATTGAATTCGATCAAATATACCGGTCTCGTTTTGAGCCTCTAAATTCGACTGAAGTCCCGTGGACAGGCTAAATCCTTTGAAAGTGTTGCCTCGAAACGAATAATCGCCACTGGATAGAATCAGCAACAGGATATCATCGACGCCGCGGCCGGCCCGATATTGGTCGTACCAAACTTTATCCAGAAGATTAATACCGATCCCTGCTGGTGTGACCAAGGCCATATAAAGCTCAAAGTAAAGTTGTTCGTCCTTCCACGAACGCACATCTGAAGGTGGGTCGGCTTGAATATCCTCAAACGCACGCAGCACTTCCCCGTGGGTTAGAGAAAGGTGGCCTAGTGAGCCATCAACGATCATTTCTGGCCAACTCATCGGGCTAAATTGGTCAATATCAAGCGTACGCCCAACGCTCCTGCCATCGATTAATTTAATACCTCGGTTACGGGCAATAAGGCGTGCCGATCGAACGATTGCATCACTAAAGACAACCGAGCTGGTTGTGGTGCGAGAGACTGCATCTACTTCGACCAAATCTCCCGCGTTTTTAGACGTGGTTCGTTGAGAAAATTTCTCGGCCTCCAAAGGCGAACCTGACATCGCGATCACGACGTTCACACCCTTACGGATGTCCAGGGCCGGGAACTGCGTCAAATACTGATGAAAATCTTCGTCAGTCCTACCCAAAATCGCGATTGGTTCAACATGGTGCACTAGGCGCACGCCCTGTATGATACCGGCAAGATCCATGCCGACGAGTATGTGGAATGGGGCTTTTGAGAAACCGACGCCGCGAACCAGGTCGTAGGTCTCAAAAACGTAGCCCAAAAGCGTATCTCCTTTGAAGACGGGGGCTGACGGGGGCACTCCTTCAACTTCCCCGTATCGCTCGGCGTTCGGGAATACCATTTCCAGCAATTCTGGATTTAGATATTGGGCAAGATTGGAGGTGGCTTCGGGTGTTAATTCCTCGACCCTATTGGCAGCAAGCGCCGAGCCCGAATAAAGGATTCCTTCAAGCAGGATCAGGATCACGAATGCCCTGAGGGCAGGAATTGTATGGCGGATGCGTTTCATATCGGGTGGTGAACTTAAGGCAACCGCGACACCGAAACCAGTGTCGTCTAACCGACCGACTTCGGATTTACGCTATAATATGTTCCCCATGGGGACGTATCACCAGCGTTTATAGTGCCCTTGCGTCTACCTGGTATAGTTGGATCAAACGTGACCGTAGCTCAGCATTGCATCCGCTACCTTCACAAATCCAGCAATGTTTGCTCCCGCCAGATAATTTGTTGGACCGCCATCGGTTTTACCGTATTGGACACACGAATCGTGAATGTCGCGCATCATGTTTTCCAAAAGTTCGCGTAGTCGTTCTGGTGCCCAAGAAATTCTTCCGCTGTTTTGGCTCATCTCTAGTCCGGAAACACCAACTCCGCCGGCATTTACTGCCTTAGCGGGACCGAACAATACGCCCGCCTCCGTAAAGGCATCTACGGCTGCCTGTTCACATGGCATGTTGGCCGCTTCTGCTACCGCTTTTACGCCGTTCTTTATCAGCGCTGCAGCTTCTTCACCATTTATTTCATTCTGTGTAGCGGATGGGACGGCGCAATCACCTTCAACTCCCCACGGTCGACCCTTCTCATGAAACGTAATATTTGAAAACTCTTCGGCTGCCTCCGAAATGCGGCCCCGCCGAACACCTTTTAGCTCTTTTACCCAGTCTATCTGTTCCTGGGTTAAACCATCGGAGCAGTGAATAAATCCTCCAGAATCAGATAGAGTGAGAGGTGTCCCGCCTAGTTGCAGTACTTTTTCGGCGGCATGTGTGGCAACGTTGCCGGCTCCGGAAATGAGTATGCGCTTACCTTCGATAGTATCGCTGTGCTGTTTCAGCATATTACGAAGGAAGAAAATAGCCCCGTATCCCGTGGCTTCCGTCCGCATTTGGGATCCACCGAACTCCAATCCCTTGCCAGTCAATACGCCAACAAATCTGTTTGTGATGCGTTTGTATTGGCCAAACATGTAGCCGATTTCTCTTCCTCCAACACCAATGTCGCCGGCTGGAACGTCAGTATCTTCGCCGATGTGGCGGTAAAGTTCGGTGATAAACGACTGGCAGAATCTCATGACCTCATTGTCAGACTTTCCTTTTGGGTTGAAATTAGCGCCGCCTTTGGCACCGCCCATGGGAAGTCCGGTGAGACTATTCTTGAATGTTTGTTCGTAACCTAGAAACTTCAAAATGCTGAGGTTTACGCTTGGATGAAAACGAATGCCACCCTTGTAGGGGCCGATTGCCGAGCTGAATTGAACTCGAAAACCTCGATTTGTCCGGACATTGCCAGCATCGTCAGTCCACGGTACACGGAAATAAATGACGCGTTCAGGCTCTGCCATTCGTTCCAGAATTTGGTTTTTGTGGTAAGCGGGCTTGTCCTTAATATATGGAAAAATTGATGATGCTACTTCGTAAACTGCTTGGTGGAACTCGGGCTCACCAGGGTTTCTTTTCGTGACGCCTTCCATATAGCGCTCCATGTACTCGGCGCATTTGGAATCACTTACAGCGGATTTGGACATGTAACTCCCCCCCCTAAAGGAACAAATGCATTAGGTCAGCGTGTACCTACATACCATACCAACCGCGGACAAGTTATACATTTGCGGCGAACCAAGTATGGTTACAATTCTCGTTATCAAGGAGGTCGCTTGAATCAGCTGAATGGAGCTTATTTCCTCTTTATCGGTCTACCTTTAAGGTAGAACACTCTAGGCCGCATTTTCCTCTTCGGAGACTTTTCAACTGGCTTCAACATGACGCATTGTATTATCCCCGATTAGGCAAACGGTTGGTCTATCGATTGCCTTGCCGATGGCTTCGTGGGTTATCGTCGGTAGAATGGTAGGCTGGTTCAAGCAAATACGGTCAAGATAATTAAGGAGGTAAGGATGACCTCTTCCACGGGGCCCAATATGCTGTCTGTGAACGCTGCCTTCGATGGAACCCAGATTGCCCAACTACCCTGCGACGATATAGCGGCAGCGGAAGAGGCGTTGGCAACTGCATACAAACTGTTCAGGGATCGGCGCACATGGTTGCCCATTCCCGACCGGGTCGACATCTTGCGTCGTGCTGGCGATATCATGCGGGCCCGTATCGAGGAATTGACTCTGCAGGCAGCGCGCGAGGGCGGCAAGCCTTATACCGATTCGAAGATTGAGCTCAGGCGCGCCATTGACGGCGTCGACAACTGTATTGAAGTGCTCCGAGCTGACGGTGGCGAAGTAATTCCAATGGGGATCAATAAGCCGTCGGCCGGCAGAGTCGCTTTCACTCGACGCGAACCGATCGGTGTAGTGGTAGCGGTCAGTGCCTTTAATCACCCGATGAATTTGATAGTCCATCAGGTCGCACCGGGAGTGGCGGCGGGTTGCCCTGTCATCGTCAAGCCTGCCCCCGACACGCCGCTTTCCGGTAAGGCTTTTGTCGAGATATTACACGAGGCCGGTTTGCCCCCTGAGTGGTGTCAATTGATCATAACCGACCAAATTGATGTTGCCGAAAAACTAGTCACCGATGAGCGGGTCGGGATCTTTAGTTTCATTGGCAGCGCGCGTGTTGGTTGGATGCTGCGCTCCAAGCTCGCCCATGGTACTCGAGCTGCACTCGAGCACGGCGGTGCTGCACCGGTTATTGTTGCAGCCGATGCGGATCTGGACGATGCCGTACCGCGCATGGTAAAGGGCGGTTTCTATCACGCGGGTCAGGTCTGCGTGTCGGTGCAAAGAGTGTTCGCGCACGCCGATATCGCACGTTCGCTCGCGGAGCAAATTGCCCAGCAGGCTGGTGCGCTCATAGTTGGCGACCCTACCAATCCAGAGACCGAGATAGGGCCCTTGATCCGCCCGGGTGAGGTTACGCGAGTGGGAGAATGGGTAAAGGAAGCTATCGATGGCGGCGGGGAATGCCTGACGGGGGGCAAGGCGATATCAGAGACCTGCTATGCCCCAACAGTGCTCTATGACCCACCTGCCAAAGCCCGGGTTTCAACCAGCGAAATATTTGGACCCGTGGTATGCATCTTTCCCTTTACGGATATGGATGAGGCGCTGAAGCGTGCTAATGCCTTGCCCTACGCTTTCCAGGCAGCGGTGTTTACGCGCGATATTGAAACTGCGACCCAAGCTTACGCAGGGTTGGATGCGTCTGCCGTAATGGTGAACGACCACACGGCGTTTCGGGTCGACTGGATGCCATTCGCAGGGCTTCGCCAATCGGGGCTCGGGGTGGGCGGCATACCACACACGTTTGACGAGATGACTATCCAAAAAATGATGGTTTTGCGCTCGGATCGACTTTAGATAACACCAGCACACGCCATCGAGTCACAGGGAGAACAAACACATGCAAACTGAAGGTAAATCCTGGAACCGTGCGATCAAGGACGGGTTCCCTGTAGGGAACCGGCGTCGATTTTTGAAAGGCGCAGTGGGCACAACCGGTGCAGTGGCGGCCCTGGCAGCTGTTGGCTCGATCGGGGGTGCTCCTTATATCGGAAGTGCAAAAGCAGAAACCACAACGTGGAAGATACAGACCTCGTGGCCAGGTGGGATAGGACTGCAAATCTTCAAGGAGTGGTGTGGATCAATTGTTGAAAAGACAGGCGGCGAGCTAGCATTTCAGCCATTCGGTGCTAAGGATGTGGTCGGTGACTTTCAGCTGTTTGACGCGGTGAAAAACGGTGTCCTACAAGCAATGAATCCCTTCACAATCTACTGGGCAGGGCGGATGCCCGCTTCGGTGTTCTTGACCTCATATCCTTTAGGGCCACGAAATCCCCATGAATGGGATGTGTTCTATTATGGCTTGGGTGGCCTCGAGATCGCACGTGAATTGTTTGCCAAACAGCGGATGCACTATGTTGGTCCCATTCACCACGGTCCCAATATCATCCATTCCAAGGTTCCAATTCGCTCGATTGAGGATTTCGCGGGTCGAAAGATGCGCTTGCCGGGTGGTATGGTTGCCGAGGTGTTTCAGGCCGCTGGCGCCAAGACCACACTTTTACCAGGCTCAGAAATTTTTCCGGCCCTCGAGAAGGGTGTGATCGATGTTGCTGATTATGTTGGACCGGCGGTGAATTATGCTCTCGGTTTTCATCAGGTCACGCGCTTTATTTCGATGGGGCCGCCTGGCTTCATGTCACTTTATCAGCCGGTCGATCTGATGGACCTTACCGTGGGTAACGACGCATGGAACGCGCTATCGCCGCAAATGCAGCAATTCGTCGATATGGAAGTTCATGTCTACTCAGATATGCATCATGCCGCGATTCAGAAGGCAGATCAGGAGGCCTGGGGAAAATTTGACGAAGCAGGCACTATCGTCACCCGTTTGAGTGAGGACGATGTGGAGAAATTTATCCGGATAGCGATCCCACGCTGGTTTGTATGGGCAAACAAGGACAAGGACGCGGCCAGGGTGTTTAAGATTCAACTCGACTACATGATGTCAGGAAGCCTTGGTTACGTGACCAAGGATATGATCCAGGGTCAGCAGTTGAAATGGACTTGAGCAGTTATTTTTTATTTTAAAACTTTTGTTAATCCGCGACAGTCAATATGCCTGATTTGACCTTTGTTTTGCCGCACTGGCTTTACTGGGCTGGTGTGGTTCTGTTTCCGGTCATTGCAATGATTTTAGTTAGGCGTCAGCGGGGGCTGCAGACACATGCTGCGGTTTCGATGCCACTGGCCTATATGCTGTGGCTTACCGGTGGGTTTGTCGGCTTGCACCGTTTTTATTTGCGTAGTTGGCTCGGCTTTCTCTATGTGCCGTTATTCATCGGAATACTTTACTCAAACTCTGATGGGCGTGACGCGCGTGAAATGCGGTCGCTCGCTGATGGCGACGTAATGATCGCTGAATTCGACATAGAACGTGCGCAAAAAGCGCTCGATGATGGGAAAGATGGCGCTCAAGCCCGGTCCGAATCTGCCCACGCTGTTCTTGAGATGGCGCGTGACCGTCTGATTGTCGCTGATGACTCCATGGTCCGTGCTGCCAGGACTGCGCAATACCTAGCAGTAGGAATCGCATTTTTGTTGCTTATCGATGCAACGCTGCTGCCGCGATTGACACGCTTGCAAAACCAACGAGAACCCACCGCTGCTGCGTCGACAGAAAGTGATGCCGAGAGAAATTCCGACTCCGGGGTGCAGTCCGTGCGCACACTATTTACATCCGCGACGGACAGGATAGAGGCGATAAGCCGGTTTAGTGGGGAATATGTTGCGTACTGGTCAGTGATCGCGGTGTTTGTCTATTACTACGAGGTGGTTGCGAGATATGTGTTCAACTCTCCCACAAACTGGGCACACGAAGCGATGTTCCTCATGTTTGGTATGCAATATTTGATTTCTGGAGCCTATGCTTATTTGACGGATAGCCATGTTCGAGTTGATGTGCTTTATGCGCGACTGTCCCCAAGAGCTAAGGCAATCACCGATCTTTTGACTTCGGTATTTTTCTTTATTTTTGCCGGCACAATTCTGGGGACCGGTTATATCTTTTTTAACGATTCTATCGGTGTCTGGGAAGTCTCCTTCACTGAATGGGCGATCCAGTACTGGCCCGTAAAGGCCACGATCATACTTGGCGCTGTGCTAATTCTATTGCAGGGCCTCGCCAAGGTTGCCAAGGATGTGCAAACAGTTGTGCGGGGGGGTGTTACGTGACATCTGCCGTACAAAAAATCAACACGGCATTGCGTTGAACGATGGGTCTTGAAGTCCCGATTGGTTGGCTAACACTGTTGATGTTTGGCAGCCTCTTGGTGCTGCTCATGGCTGGCCTGCCTCTTGCATTTGTTACGGGGGGGCTAGCATGCGTGTTTCTTTTCATACTTGGCGATTCTCATAGCCTAAATATGGTGCCGTCTCGGATTTACCCGTTGATGACGGACTATCAGTTATCCGCAATTCCGTTGTTTATACTGATGGCCACGATGCTCGAGCGCGCGGGCGTGATACAGGAAATGTTTGACGTCATATACAAACTCCTTGGGGGTATCCGGGGTGGTTTGGCGAGTGCCACCGTGTTTGCATCGACTATTCTTGCGGCAATGGTTGGAATTATAGGAGCTGCAGTGGTGACAATGGGCATCATCGCTTTACCTGCGATGCTGCGGCGCAAATATGACCCCAAGATAGCGATGGGCGCGATCATGGCCGGGGGCACCCTCGGCATACTAATTCCACCCAGCATTTTGGCGATCATTTATGCAGTTGTTGCTGAGCAATCGGTTGGCGAGCTGTTCATTGGCTCGGTGGTGCCCGGCCTGATGCTGTCCGGAATGTATGTCACCTATATATCAGTCCGTTGCTTTCTTAATCCGTCTCTCGGGCCGGCAATTCCGGTTGAGGAACGGCTTGACGCAACAGAAAAGCTGAAATTATTAGGCACGATGTTGGCGCCAATCATTTTGATCGCGGTCGTACTGGGCGTGATTTTTACCGGTGTTGCAACACCGGTGGAAGCGGCGGGTATAGGAACCTTTGGTTCGTTCGTGGTCGCTGCGCTTCATCGCCGGTTAAGCTGGGAAACGGTTCATGAGGCCTGTGTCACCACTCTCAAGGCCTCTGCCATGGTTCTGTGGATCATGTTTGGCGCAACTGTTTTCGTCGGTCTCTACAATTTTCACGGGGGCCAGCAATTTGTTGCCGGTGCTCTCGAGAGCACGGGGTTCGGTCGCTGGGGCATCCTGATCATTATGCAGATCATTTTGGTCGTGTTAGGTATGTTTCTCGATTGGGTCGGAATTCTTTTGCTGTGTGTTCCTATATTCGTACCAATCATAAAATCGCTCGGCTTCGATCCGTTGTGGTTTGGTGTTTTGTATCTTGTAAACATGCAGATGTCGTTCTTATCACCACCGTTTGGGTACGCGCTGTTTTATTTGCGAAGTGTTGCGCCACCGGAGATTCCAATGATAGATATTTACAAGGCTTCTCTGCCGTTTCTTGGCATTCAGGTGTTCGCCCTTGCCCTATGCATGAGCTACCCGCCAATCATCACATGGCTTCCACGTTTGGTCTACGGATCGGGGTAGGCTGAAGGCATTCTGGTGGAAAGTCTCTCCATCTAGAATGCAATTAGGCAGGATCAACTTTCTGATTTTTAAGCTTTTTTATCGCAGACCTGGAAACCTGAAACTTGTTGCTATGCTACTTGTTTTCTGACTACCCAGGGATTGTTTTCAACATGCCCGGCAACCGTGGTTCGGTGCATCACTCGCTTATACTTAGGATCATATGCGCGGCCACGATGCATGACCATCCGATTGTCCCACATTACCAGATCATTTGTACGCCAATGATGGCGGTACACGAATTCCGGCTGAGTAGCAAATTCGTTAAGTTCTTTGATTAAGGCACGGCCTTCTTCAATTGGAAGTCCCACAATGTGCGAGGCATGACGCCCAACATAAATAGCCTTGCGACCAGATTCTGGGTGAACACGTATCATCGGATGTTGAACTGGAGGTAGAGCTTCCAATTCTTCATCACTCATCACTGCAGTCAGGTTGTAACGCCCGTCTGAATTCATTTGTCTTTGTGAATAGATAAAGCTGTGAACGGAAGTTAAGTCCTGGATAAGTTGTTTCTTCCCGTCATCGAGTGCGTCGTAGGCGGCGCGCATGTCGGCAAACTCAGTTTCTCCTCCTACTGGTGGAACCTCGCGCGCTGACAATGCAGAGCCGAGCGCGGGTACAACCTTAAAGGAGCTATCCGTGTGCCAAACTGAGTTCCCCTTCAGGAAAATTTCGTCGTCACTTCCCTTCTTCAACACTTTGCCATCGACATTCACATTAGAAATTTTAGAAATTTCTGGTCGTGAGTTGCCGAAAGTTGCAGTTATATTTTTCTCGAGCGGTCCAATGCGCTCTGAGAAAGCAATTTGTGACTCGTCGTCGAGGAACTGATTTCGAAATAGGAGCACCGAGTGCTCGGCAAACGCATTAACGACTTCTGTGAGAATATCACTGCCAAATGAAGTAGCTAAGTCTACGCCTGATACTTCCGCGAAGAAATGTGGATGCATCCTTTTAATAATGAGCGTCATTAAGTGCTTCACCCGTTCTTGCCAACAAAGAAGACTTGTATTGTGCCAGATAAGACTCCGATATATCAAGACTCTGCACCTTGGCAGAGGTGGGTAATGGCTGGCACAATGGTTTACCAGTGGATCGAAGAAGGAAGGGATGTTCCAAAATGGCCCCATTCAGCATTCTCGCTACCAATCATACGAGTTTCACCGTTTCCGACCTCGACAGATCGGTGGGTTTCTATGTAAGTGTACTTGGCTTTGAATTGTTGAATCGCTCGGCACGAGATCGTTCATTCACGGAAAAAGTGGTAGGTGTTCCGGGGGCCCAGATAGAGGTTGCCTATGTTCAGGCACCCGGGCATCGTCTTGAGTTGATCCAATATATTGAACCAAAGGATCGCGGCGAAGTGGTGTCTCGTCCCTGCGACACCGGATTTGCCCACGTCGCTTTCGATGTGGATGACATAGACGCGGTGGTAGCCGCAGTTCGTGTAGCCGGGGTAGAGCCTCTGAGCGAGCCTGTCGTTATTAAGGCTGGTCCTAACAGCGGTGGTAAAGCCGTCTATACTCGTGATCCAGACGGCGTCACCATTGAATTCATTCAAAAATCACGCAGTTAGATTGCTCTCGCCTTGTCTTGATCCATTAGCGACGTTCAAATTGTTTGGAGCCAAACAAAATTTCCCATCGTTCTTTGTCTTGGGTCTGATCCGCCACTGAACGGACTTCGTCGCGCATGACCGACCAACCCTTTTGCAGCGCTGGTCGTGCTTTGAGGCGTTCCCGCCAATCTTTAAGATTTGAAAAATCGTCAAAGCTGTGGCCTTGGCGTTCGCCCAAAATCCAGGGCATAGTAGCCATGTCGGCGATCGAGTAGTCTCCTGCCAGGTACTCTCTGTCCTCGAGGCGGTTATTGATTACGTTATAGAGCCGACCACCCTCGTTCGTGTATCGGTTAATCGCGTACTCAATTTTTTCTGGAGCATAGTTCCGGAAGTGATGGGCTTGCCCGAGCATCGGACCAACTCCTCCCATCTGAAACATTAGCCACTGAAGTACTTCGTAGCGGCCACGCGGATCCGCGGGCATGAATTTTCCCGTTTTTTCCGCTAAATATATAAGTATTGCGCCGGACTCAAAAATTGCAATTGGTTCACCGTTAGGACCATCGGGATCAACGATCGCCGGCATCCGATTGTTTGGACTGATCTTTAGAAAATCAGGCTTGAACTGATCACCTTTGCTGATATTGACTGGAATGATGTTATAGGGAAGCCCACATTCCTCGAGCATGATAGTGATTTTGTAGCCGTTCGGTGTTGGCCAGTAATATAAGTCGATCAAGCCTCAGCCCTCCGTTTCATTTCTTTGGCCTGGTTCAAACGATCAAACAATAGGCCAGTAGTTACTACCTATTCTGAAAGAAGTGTGCCTATACAACAAAATAAGGCTCCCGGCGAGTGACCTAAAAAGGGTGGTGACCGTCGCAATCATCTCTGCGTTGCGGTTTTTCAGAAATACAGTTGTTCATGGGACTTTAGTTCCTCCCCGAATACCGGCAGTTGGCTGCGATTTAACAATTCGATTGCGCATGTACCAACGTCACAGCATTTCGTCACAAATACTGCCTTGCTGGAAGATTGAAGAGCATTGTTTTGGCGACTTGGTGGGGCATGCCGGCTCAGTTATACTAGGTGGAAATTGGGGCAAGGCATGGAACGTTCATTTAAAAAAGAAGTGGCACAACTTCGTCTTGGTGAGGGTGAAATATTCTCAGGCGAAGGCATACTTGCGGTCACCAAGGCACTATTGCAGTCTGGTGTGAGCTATATCGGTGGATATCAGGGAGCGCCAGTATCGCACTTACTGGACGTGATGGTTGATTCGAGTGAACTTTTGGATGAACTCGGGGTTCATCTTGAAACACCGACCAATGAAGCTGCCGCCGCAGCAATGCTGGCTGCCTCAATAAATTACCCGATGCGTGGTGCCGTAACTTGGAAGTCCGTTGTGGGAACCAATGTGGCGTCGGACGCGCTTTCCAATCTGTCTTCCGCAGGGGTCATAGGCGGTGCCATGATTGTAATTGGCGAGGATTATGGCGAGGGCGCAAGTATCATTCAGGAGCGTAGCCACGCGTTTGCCATGAAATCGTCGATGTGTCTTCTCGACCCGCGTCCGAATTTGACCAGCATCGTGGATACGGTCGAGAAAGGTTTTGAGTTATCCGAGGCAAGTAACATGCCGGTGATGCTGCAATTGCGGATCCGTGCCTGCCATATATCCGGCCGTTTTGCTGCTAGGGACAATCGTCCGCCATTGATATCGCGAAACCAGCTTTTGTCGGAGCCAGATTTTAACATCGACCGCTTTTGTTTACCGCCTTCTACCTATCTTCAGGAAAAACACAAGATTGAATATCGACTTCCTGCAGCGGAACGCTTTGTCACAGAAAATAAATTGAATGAAGTTTTCGACGGCGACTTATCTGACATCGGCATTATAACGCTGGGTGGCCTTTACAACGGTGTTGTGCGCGCTCTTGAACGTGTTGGACTATCGGACATCTATGGTGCCTCTCGGGTTCCAATCTACGTGATGAATGTTGCCTATCCTGTCGTGCCCAAGGAACTCGAAGAGTTCTGTTTAGGTAAAAAATCTGTTCTTGTAGTCGAGGAGGGGTACCCCGACTATATAGAGCAAGCGGTACATGTCGCCTTACGCAAGGCGGATGTGCAAACGCGGGTGCTGGGTAAGCAAGTGCTTCCCAAGGTTGGCGAATACACGGCCGATGTTGTATTGGGTGGTGTCGAGAAATTTCTGGAATTAGAGGCTTCGGGTAACTTGACAGCGTCGCTGCCAAGCAGCGCAATAACTCACTCCAACGCTTTGAAGGCGCGCGCTGCTGAACTGCTGGGGACACCGATTCCGCCCCGACCACCCAGTTTTTGCACTGGTTGCCCAGAGCGACCAGTGTTTAGTGCGATGAAAATTGTTGAGAAGGAATTGGGTCCCACCCATATCGCAGCTGACGTTGGATGTCATACTTTTTCGGCGCTGCCGCCATTTAATCTCGGAAATACGATGGTGGGATACGGTTTAGGGTTAGCAAGTTCGGCGGGTGTAGGACCCAATTTCGGCAAGCGAGTGATCAGTATAATGGGAGACGGTGGCTTTTGGCATAATGGTATCTCTTCGGGGGTTGCAAGCGCGAATTTTAATAAGCATGACTCAATCCTCGTGATCATGAAAAACGGTTACTCCTCGGCAACCGGATGGCAATTCTTGCCATCTAGCAAGGGCAATCGATTTGGCGGCGAGACTGGCATGTCGATAGAAAATGCACTTAAGGGGTTGGGGATTAAGTGGGTGCGCACAGTGCGCACGTATAACGTGTCGAAGATGGCAAAGACTCTTCGTCAGGCGGTAACGGAAACAAAAAAAGGGCTGAAGGTGATAATAGCAGACGGTGAATGCCAGCTGGCTCGCCAGCGGCGGTTGCGGCCACTGCTAAAAAAGCGCCTTGATTCTGGCCGAAGGGTAATCAGAACGAGGTTTGGGATCGATGACGATCTTTGTACGGGAGATCATTCTTGTATACGCATGTCAGGCTGCCCGTCGCTAACAATTAAACCGAATCCAGACCCTCTTCGGACAGATCCAGTGGCCCACGTAAATAACGAATGCGTGGGTTGTGGACTTTGTGGTGAAGTGGCACATGCTGCGGCGCTGTGTCCGTCATTTTATCGGGCTGAGATCGTGCAGAATCCGAATATCTGGGATCGATTGCTAGATAGCTGGCGCCAAGCGTTGATAGGCGCCTTGCAAGGGCTTGTGCGCGCATGAGCGAACCATTGGTGCGTCCAATTACCGTACTGATTGCTGCAATGGGAGGCGAGGGCGGTGGCGTTCTCACCGACTGGGTCGTTAAGGCTGCAGAGCACGCGGGCCTTCTGGTGCAGAGTACTTCAATTCCTGGGGTTGCGCAGCGGACAGGGGCCACGACCTATTACGTCGAAATATTTCCAATACCAATTTCTGAACTTGATGGACGTGAGCCCGTATTTGCATTGTATCCGTCAGCTGGCGATGTCGATTTGATGATAGCCAGTGAATTGCTAGAGGCTGGGAGAGCCATCCAAAATGGGTATGTAAGTCCGGATCGTACTGTGCTGATAGCTTCGACGCATCGCGTCTATACCATAGGCGAGCGTTCGGATATGGCGGACGGACGACTCGATGAGGGACCTGTGCGTAGAGCCGCGCAGGAACTTTCAAGGCGTGCCTTGCTTTCGGATTTCAAACGCGCAGCGGACAAGGCTGGTAGTGTGATGAACGCCGTTCTCCTGGGCGCGTTGGCCGCGACATCCGTATTACCGATGGTCAAGCAAGACAGCTTTGTCGCGGCGATTCGTGCTGGTGGAAAGGCGATAGCCAGTAATTTAACGGGATTTGAAGCAGGCTTCCAGCTTGCAATGAGCGCAAAAGGGCAAGAGGTGCCCACACAAAGTTTAGTGCGACCTAAAGTATCAAGCCGTGTAGAGCGTTTAATAAATGAGGTGAAAGACGATCCTGTGCCTGTGCGGGAAATCATTGAACATGGAGTACGTCGACTGGAGAGTTATCAGGACCTCTCCTATGCACGTCTTTACCTGACCCGGGTATCTCGTGTGCGTGCTGTGGATACGACACATGATAAATCTCTGACCCAAGAGGCGGCCCGTCAACTCGCTTTACGCATGGCATATGAGGATGTGGTTCGGGTCGCACAATTAAAAACTGCACGTGAACGCATGGACAGGGTCCGAGCTGAAATAAAGGCAGTTCCGGGAGAACCGGTCCGAGTTACAGAATTCCTTAAGCCTGGGATTGAAGAAATTTGTTCTTTGCTTCCGGGAGCTATAGCCCGTCCCTTGCTACGTTGGGCGGAGAATCGAAATTTGACCGAGAAACTTCATATTGGGTTGGCGCTTAAGACTTCAAGCGTAACAGGATTCTTGGCTATGTGGTTATTGGCACGACTTCGACCCATCAGGCGACTGGGCTATCGTTTTCGCGAAGAACAGTTGATGATTGACGCATGGTTGCATCAGGTTTGCGTTGGAGCTCAACGAGCTCCGGAATTGGCTCGGGAAATTATTTCTTGTGCACGTTTAATTAAAGGGTATGGGGAAACGCATCGTCGAGGATATAAAAACTATGAGCGCATCCAGGAGACGTTGATAGCGCCTGCACTGGATGGAGATATGCCCTTCGGCGACGCTGCGGACGCCATTGAAAAGGCTGTGGCGGCGGCTCTTGATAATCCTGATGGCTCGGCACTCGGCGATGTCTTGTTGGGTACTGCGGATGCGTCTAAACCAGCTGTGGCTCACGCCGCCGAGTAATTGGGCATTCTACAAGGCCAATTTTCTAAGATTTCGGCAACTTATTCTGCAAACTTGGATCTGCCGAAGTTGTTCGCTTGAGTTCGCCCGAGCGGCTAGGGTATCTAAATTTATCTGTCGTCTTTGAGTAGCTTGATTAACTTTTGCAGTTTGTATTCAGCGTGCGCTTTGTGAGATGCAACGTCACAACCACGCCAGTCATAGAATCCACGGCCGGTCTTCACACCGAGTTCGCCGCGTTCATATCTGTCCTGGACTACCCTTGAGGGTTTTCGACTTAAGTGTAAATGCGGCACAATTCCCTGCTGCGCTAATGCATGTGTGTCTAAACCGCTAATATCCTTCTGCTCGATTAAGCCGGTCACGCACATGCGCGGACCAAACATCCATTTTGCAAAATCGTCAATATCCTTGGCCTCGACAATTCCTTCTTCGATTAAATAATAGGCTTCGTGGAGGAGTGCATGTTGCAGCCGGTTTATCAGGAAGCCGACTATTGGCTTTTTGAGGACGATGGATTCCTTACCGGTTTTTTTGAGTGCTGCTTTAACCAGACTCAGGGTGTGATCACTAGTTTGCGACACTCGTATCACCTCGACCATTGGCAGGGATTCGGCGGGATGCATGTAGTGGATTCCGATGAATCTTCCAGGATTCTTAAGGCCGTCAGCCATTTTATCAAGCGGAAGGCTGGAGGTATTACTGGCTAGTATCGGTGTGTCTCCGTACGTCTGCTCAAGACGTTCAAACAGTGCTTCCTTAAGTTCCATTTTCTCCGGTATAGCTTCAATGATTAGATCGGGAGATTCCTCGGGAAGTTCTTGGCGGGCAGTCACGTCTTGGGGCAGGTCGGAAAGGCGGGTTGGGTCTCGGGTAAGCACAATCGTATTAAATCCGGCCATGGCGAAAGACAGAATAATCCCACGACCCATTGACCCAGAGCCCACTACCATAACGGTATGAATTGAATCTTTATCAGCTACGTCCATCTCGTCTCCGTGTCATATGCAGGCGTCCTTTTCCAAGACCGGATTTCGAATATCATTTGCTGGGGTCGTTCAATGCTCCCCATTCCTTTAAATACTATACATAGATAGGGAGAGACGTTCCCGGCATTGCATCTTGTGCTATATTTCTGGGGGTGGACCTGTGAAGTTTGAAAGAAGAGCTTTGATGGCTGCTAGCTTTGATCATGGGGTTTCGCACAGTTGCTCTAAATCATGCTGTTACCCTGATCTGTTAAGACTGACCGCGAAGGAAAAATGGCTATGGCCGAAACCGCATTGAATGCTGACGAGTTGGCTGCACTAAGAGCCTTGGACACACCGACTGTTTGTAATGCACTCGAAATTTGTTTGCCTGAAAGACGTTCCTTCGGTTTTACTACGCGACACCTTCATTGTGTGCGACCGGAACTGCCGCCAATGGTGGGGTATGCAAAAACCGTAACCATACGTGCTTTGCGGCCTTCAGCGGATGACCCTGACATTCAGCGTAAAAAAAGAGTCGCTTATTACACTTATGTAGCGACATCGCCGGGGCCGACCATCAGTGTCGTCCAGGATCTGGATGACGGTCAGGCAGGTTTTGGCTGTTTTTGGGGGGAGGTTAACAGCAATGTGCATAAGACGCTGGGATGCCTCGGAACTATTACTAATGGTGGCGTGCGGGATTTAAGCGAGTTCGCCGATGGGTTTCAGGCGCTGGCTGGCTCGGTGACCCCTAGCCACGCGAATGTTCATGTAGTTGATGTTGGCGGCGAAGTGAACGTCGTCGGAATGATCGTCAAGTCTGGAGATTTGGTGCACGCCGATATGCATGGGGCGGTCGTCATTCCCCATGAAGTCGCAAACGACGTTCCGGATGCCGCGGCACTTATGATGCGGCGTGAGGCGGTGGTATTGGCGGCTGCAAAAGCAACAGGGGCAACTGTAGAGACGATCACGCAGGCAATGATGGAATCGGCAAAGGTAAAATAATTTGATTTGTCTTTGTTGTGGTACTTAAGTGAAGTGGAGTTTAACTCCGTTTCGTTTTGTCCTGTTCATTCGAACTTTTAATTTGGTTGCTGACAGCGACCCAGTCCTCGTTACTGAGTTCACTAAGCCACGAAAATGTGCCGCCGCTATTGAGCCATTGACCGCCATCGATTGGAATTACTGCGCCGTTGATATAGGCACATTGGTCTGCGAGCAGAAACGTTGCTAAATTTGCGAGTTCGGAATGTTCCCCAGTGCGCCCCATAGGAACAGTGCCGGTGTAATTGCGTGCTAAATTCTCATTCGGCATCAGTCGATCCCATGCACCTTTAGTTGAAAATGGTCCAGGTGCAATTGCATTTAGACGAATGCCACGGTTTCCCCATTCGAGTGCTAGGCTTTGGGTCATTGCTGAGACACCAGCTTTGGCCATAACCTGTGGCGTTAAATAAGCGGGTCCCGTCCAAATGTAGGTCGCGAGTATGCTAACTATATTTGCCGCGTCACCGGCTTTGATCCAGCGGGCACCACAGGCGCGGGTAACATAAAAAGTGCCATTCATCACGATATTTGAAATTGCATCAAAACCACGTGGGGTTAAATTTTCACTTTTCGAAATAAAACTTTTCGGCTGTATTTTTGGCCAATCCGTTTAGCGATCCGTTGGACCAAATTTCGTCCAGCATCTCTTCTATCACTTGGGGTGTGCGAATGTCGCAAACGTAGGTAGAGATGTTACCTCCCGTTTTATCGGTTAATTCCCGAGCCGTTTCATCGAGCACGTTTCCGCGACGACCACAGATAAATAGCTCAGCCCTTAATTCCAAGAATCTCTCGCTCATAGCTTTTCCGAGTCCGGTGCCACCTCCCGTGACCAGAATTCATTTGCTTTTAAAAAGCCCTGTCTTAAACATCAAGGTAGTCCTAACGGTTTCGTCCTATTTATAGGGATAACCTATCGGATCTGCGCCCCTAGGCCCAAAGTTCAGGGCACAAAAATGGAATGAAATTGGAGTAAGATGACAGCTGTAGTATGATCCAAGTATAGTCATGTGCGTAATCTATGGAGTGACTGAGACAATGTTGAAAATGGGTTTTGAAGCGTTATTGGGCCAGGCAAATACAGAAATTCAGACTATTTCGGTCGATGATGCAAAGCGTCATCTTGAGTCTGGCGATGTTTTATTTATCGATGTTCGTGAGACGCAGGAAGTTCAGAATACGGGCGGTCTACCGGGTCATGTACATGCGCCGCGTGGCTTCCTTGAATTTATAGCAGACCCTGAAAGCCCAATGCATAAAACTGAGCTGTCTTCGGGTAAACGCTTGGTACTTTATTGTGCATCAGGAGGGCGTTCCGCATTGGCTGCAAAAACACTTCAGGACATGGGCGTAAATAACGTTTGCCATATGGCTGGCGGTTATACCGCCTGGGTCGAGTCCGGTGGTCCTGTCAATACTGCCGAATAGTTAGATTAATTTATTTTCGTTATTATAAATGGTTTCGTTTCCGCTCTAGGTACGTGCAAAAGGTCAAGTGGCGCTCTGTCCCGTCCCGTGGATTTTTTTTGGGCGGTGAGCTTGGTTGGCATTGGCATCAGAGAGGCATTTCTGCCAGAATAGCAATAGCTTTAGGTCCAGCATCTGCTTGTGAATAGGGGACGGTAGGTGGAAAAAGCCAAGGTTGGCTCACTAAGGGGCATTGCACTGCTAGCCGATTTACCGGTCGATGAAGTGAGCGCTTTAAAGCAAAAATGCCAGTGGCTATGCTATGAGCGGAACGAACAGATCCTGGACCGTGAGAGCGATAGTCGAGATGTTTTGTTTGTAGTAGAGGGCCGTGTCCAGGTAACGAATTTCTCTTTTTCCGGACGAGAGATAGCCCTTGCGACGGTAGCACAGGGTGGGTATTTCGGAGAATTATCAGCGGTTGACCAACAACCACGTTCGGCGAGTGTGCTTGCAGCGGAGCGTTCGGTAGTTGCTAGCTTAGGCCCTAATCATTTCATCGAACTTATTAAACGTTATCCTACTGTGGCCCTTCGGGTGTTAAATCGTTTGGCTCAGATTGTGCGCAATTGCGATGAAAGGATTATGGATCTAAGTACATTGGGGGCGGTTCAGAGGGTCTATATCGAATTGCTACGATTAGCAAAACCTGACTCTGCGATGCCCTCTGAGTGGGCTATTTATCCAATGCCAACACAGGCGAATGTAGCTGCGCGTGCTAGCACGACCCGCGAAACTGTTGCTCGTGTTTTTAGCCAATTACGAAAGTCAGGCCTTATCACTCGTAAAGGGAAAACTCTCTACGTCAACGACTACACCGAGCTCCAAGTAATGGCGGACCGGCTGCCACATATTGAAGGTGACTCGGCCTCCAGATAATTTCGGAAACCTTACACGCTGACTTGGTCAGAAGATCGAAACATCAACTTCTTTATCAGTGATGAACTCAAGAAGGGCAGGCGTGCCGTTCTCAGTCTGCTCAATGCCGCGCCTAATCGCGGGGATGATTTCTCCGGGATCCGTGACACGTTCGCCATACCCCCCGAATGCCCGGGCCATTGCTGCATAATCACCGGAAATATCGGTAGACCGATATTTCTCCGTCGCCACCTGCATAATTTTTAGCTCGATCGCCATCGAAAAATTGTTGAGGAGAATTGAGAGGATCGGGATTCGTTCACGAACTGCGGTTTCAAAATCCATGCCCGTGAAACCGATTGCAGCGTCGCCCCATACGTTAACGCAGAGTTTATCAGGTTGGGCGAGTTTTGCCCCCATCGCAAAGCCTAAGCCACTACCTAACTGTGTTGTCTTGCCCCAGCCAATGTAGCTAAGTGGGGTAATAGACGGCCAGAAGGGGGAGATTTGATCGCGAGGACTGCCTGCATCGTGGGTAATAATGGTGTTCTCGATATCGACCGTTTGCGCCAAGTCCCAAATAACACGGTAGGGCGATAACGGGGCCTGGTTGGAGCGCAATTTTGGCATCCATTCGTCAAGCCATGCCTGTTTTAAGACCTGGATGTTTTTTGCAATTGGAGCTGAATCGCGTTCCTCTCCTTTGAGCCTGTCCTCGACCTCACCTATCAATGCTTCGAGAGTCAGGCCGGCATCACCGATCAGGGCGTGATCGGCTTCTATATCTTTGTTCAGATCGGTGGGTTCAAGGGTAGAGTGTATAATCTTTGGGCCCTTCGGCATTGTGACCCCGAAAGCAGTATTCGTAAAGCTGCAGCCAATGCCAAATATTACATCCGCATTATGTAAGAATTCGTGAACCGGGCGAGGCATAGACCTCCCTCCTGAGCCAAGCGACAGAGGGTGGTTTTCAGGAAAGGCACTTTTGCCGCCGAGGCTGCTCGTGACTGGCGCCGCTAAGAGTTCTGCAAGCCGTTTGAGCGCAGGCCAAGCCTCGGCGTAGTGGACACCTTGGCCTGCATAAATCACTGGCCGCTGCGCGTCCACCAACACTTTTGCTACTTCCTGCACTGCATCCGGATCCGGACCGGAACGGGTTGAAAAGGTGGGCCGATACGAAAATTCACCATCCATTTCTTCGGCAAACAGATCGTGTGGGATTTCCACCAACACGGGTGCGGGACGGCCATTGCGAAGTTGCGTAAAAGCTCTCCGCATGACGTTGCAGATTTCATTCGCGCTGGTAATAGGTTCGGATAATTTAGTGACGTTGCGGAAGTTCAGCGCTGAATTAAAGTTGGGGGTTACGTGGGCAATAGCACGTTCGTAACCCATTGGCAGGATCAAAATTGGTACTGAGTCGCCGAACGCCTGCGCAACTCCACCAAATGCATTCTCGGAGCCTGGACCATGCTGCATGGCAAAAACACCTATATTTTTCCCACTGGAGAGACGGGACATGGCATCAGCCATGTGCAGGCCTATGCGCTCTTGACGAACAATTACCGTTCGGATGTCTGCTCGCGCGGCTGCTTCGATGACGTGGTTGACGGGATAACCAATTAGAATTTCCACGCCCTCTCGTTTGAGGATCTCGGCAATTGCGTCGCCTGTTTTCACGTTTCTCTCCATACTTGCGCCACGCGGAAAGGGTGGCGGTGTTGGGTAAGGTTTATTTTCGTAGACTCCTCCAGCAGGTATCGCAAGATATTGTCCGGCGGTCAGTTATCCTAACTTCCATTTAATCGAGCAGCCCATACTGGCTATCTGTTGACGAGGGCCTTCACCTGTTTCGGAAATCTGGACCATAGCCTCAAACAACTCTCGTTTAGCATCAGGAACATTTGAGGTTTTCGTTTCATCAAGTCGACCACGATACTGTAGTCCAAGATTCTTGTTGAACCCAAAAAAGTCTGGCGTGCATACAGCGTTATATAACTTTGCTACGGCTTGGTCTTCGTCCCGCAGATATGGGAAGGGAAAATCCTTGTGTTTGCTGATGGCAACCATGTGATCAAAGTCATCTTCCGGGTAGGAGTCGGCATCGTTCGAATTAATGCCAATAGTATGGACCCCATGGTTCCGAAGTTCGTTTGCGTCGCGGACAAGCTTGTCGACGATTGCTTTCACGTATGGGCAGTGTTGGCACATGAATACGATTAGGGTGCCATTTGGGCCCTTGAGATCGCTGAGGGAATGAATATCTCCATCGACGCCCTTAAGTGAAAAACTTGGCGCGTTCCAGCCAAAATCGCAAATTCCGGGTGCATCAGACACGATCCGATCTCCTAACGCATTCGATTGTTCTGCCCAATAAAAGTATACATCTTTTACCTAGTTCACGGAACCGATGCTACCATGTGATGGATTTTGTGATCTAACCGTGTTTGTGCCAAATTTGTAAATCGGACCTGTATTTTTACGATCGGGCGTTTGGTTATAACATCGCGCTGTGTTTCGTGTGCTAGATAACAGGGATGTATATGCCGGCAATGGAGGCCAACAATGCTTGATCAATTCCACTTACCTGAGGACGTCGCGGTCTATGTCGACCCGGAAGCCATGCGCTCCACTGTCGAGGACATATTTACCGCCCTTGGGATGCCTGAAGAACATGCCAGGCAATCGGCGGATGTATTACTCTACGCGGATGTGAGGGGTATAGACACCCATGGTGTATCAAACATGCTTCGACTCTATGTCCAGTGGATGCGGGATGGAAAGATAAACCTGCAGCCAAAATGGCGTATTACCCATGAGGCGCCAGCGGCATGCACCATCGACTCGGATTGTGCTCACGGAGGTGTGATCGGGCCCGAAGCGATGAAAGAGGCAATTATACGAGGGAAAAAATATGGAGTGGGTGCGGTTACCGTATCCAACGGTGGCCACTTCGGGGCGGCCGCCTACACGGCAGCAATGGCCCTGGAACATGACATGATTGGTATAGCGATGACGGCGGGTGGCATGGCAATGGCTCCCACGTTTGGGGCAGAAGCTCTGGTCGGACTCAATCCAATTGGGATTGCGGTGCCTAGTCGCAACGAGGCGCCTTACATCTTCGACGCATCGATGAGTGCCGTATCCGGCAATACGGTGCGGCTGATACAACGTCTTGGACATGGAACGCTGCCTGGTTGGATAACGGATTCGGAGGGAGCACCAATTATGGACGAAAGAGAAATCCCCGAAGGTTATTTACATCTTCCGGTCGGCGGCACGCGAGAGATTGGCTCGCACAAGGGATTTGGTTTGGCGATGATGATTGAGCTTCTCACCAGTGCGCTGTCCGGCGGTGCGGCAGGCCCTGACCGGCGCGCAGAGCAGGCACATCACTTCCTCGCTTATCGCATCGATGCGTTCACTGATTTGGAGCAATTCAAGGATGACATAGATGCTTATCTCAAGCGTTTGCGCACGTCAAAGACAGCGCCCGGCGAAAACCGAGTTTATTATGCTGGTTTGCTTGAGCACGAAGAAGCAAAGAAGAGAAATAAGCAAGGGATACCATATCACCCGGAAGTGATCCGATGGTTCAAGGAAGTTATTTCTGAACTCGATATTCGGGATCACCTATCTCAGTAGGAAGTTTGATGCACAATAATCGAAGTGAAGAAGTCCAGTTTTGCCGGATTCAGTATTAAGATTCAGTATTAAATGTTGCTAACAACTGACTGATAGGCAAATTTTATGACCTTATCAATTCGAAAGCTGCACGAATCACTAGGAGGGGAGATCGACGGAGTAGATCTCTCCAGACCACTAGATATAGATACTAGGTCTGAGATCCAGGCCGCCTGGGAAACTCACGGGGTCTTGGTGTTTCGTAATCAAGATATAGGTGACACAGAGCATGTAGCGTTCAGCCGTCACTTCGGGGACCTTGAAGTTCTGCCGGAGACCGACCGCACGGACGATACTATGCCAGAAATTTTCATCTTGAGTAATGTCGGCGCCGACGGAAAGATAATGCCTGTGGAAAGTGAACCGGTCACTTTCAACACTCTCACTTGGTTCTGGCACACCGATAGTTGTTACCGAGCTATTCCCAGTAAGGGTGCTATTCTTCATGGTATCGAAGTTGTCAAAGGCGGTGGAGGAGAAACTCGGTTTGCCAACATGCGGGAAGCTCTTGCAGAAATGCCATCAGACCTACGTAGCCGGATTGAGGGCCTGGAGGGTCAGCATAGTTGGGCCTGGATGCGCTCACACCGGAATTTACCTCCTATGAAGGCCGAAGAAGCGGCTAAGGTTCCCCCGGTACAACATAAGTTAGTCCGCAATCACCGTAATCGCAGCCAGTCTCTGTATATTAGTCCTCTTTATATGGAGCGGATTGTTGGTTGGGATGAGGAAGAGACGAGATCTCTCGTAGAAGAACTGACGGAGTGGGCAGCGCAGGATCGTTTTGTCTACGAACATGCTTGGCAGCAACACGATGTCGTGATGTGGGATAACACCTGGACCATGCATATAGTTTTACCCTACGACCCAGGGTCCCAGCGGCGGGTCATGCATCGGACCGCGATTGCCGGTGTTGAGGCAGTGCTCTAATCCAGTCAATTTTAATTGTAGAATAAACGTTTATCAGTTGAACGCACTCAACACTTCCTCTGCTATGAGCAAGTACTGGTCGACAGTGTTCGTTGGAATGCCACCGAGCATAATTTCATCGGCGCCGGCGTCGATCATTTCGCCAATGCGATCGATTACGTAGTTCTTGGGTCCAGCGGCACTTCCCTCACCAAGATGGCGATCGGAGATGAACTTGTTTGCTGCTTCTTTCTCGTCAGTGACCATTATTGGCATTAGTACGGTGTGTTTGATGTTAGAGGGGTCACGACCGACTGCGTTACAGTGCTTCTCCAGTACCCGGATTTTGTGATGAAAATACTCCGTGGTCATTGGTCCACCAGCCCATCCATCGAGATTCATGATATCGCCGTACTTGGCAAGTGTTCGTAAGGTCCGTTTCTCACCCGTGCCACCCACAAGAATAGGAATGTGCGGTTTTTGAAAACAACCCGGTGCGAGCGGTGCCTCGTCGAGGCTGTAGTAATTCCCCTGAAAGGTTACGGGTTCATTTGAAGTGAATAGAGTGCGAATAAGAGAGCACGATTCTTCCAAACGGTCTTGCCGTTCTCGCATTGTCGGGAAACTCCAACCGAAAGCTTCGTGCTCACGTTTAAACCATGCGGCACCAATGCCGAGCGTGAAGCGACCATGAGAAATTTGGTCGGTAGTCGTGGCCATTTTGGCAACCAGGGCTGGATTTCGGTATGTGTTCCCCACAACAAGGTGCCCAAGGCGTAGTTTTTTCGTCATACTGGCCACGGCGGCAATTAGTGTGAAGCCTTCGTGTGCGTTTAGGTGCTCTTCCTGGCGATGACCAGGTGGTGGTAAGTAATGATCTGCAAACCAGATACTCTCCCAAGGGCCCAATTCCATCGTTTCAATTACAGTTCGAATGCTATCCCAAGTGTTCCTATAACAACCCACCTGTGCGCCAAACTTCATTTCACTGTTCCTCCACCAAAACCTAACGACTGCCGTCGTGCTACGACTGTCAGTCAGATGGTTTGTTCGGTATAGAGCCGTTCTACATCTTCACACCAAGGCCCAACATTCCACCGGCCATAGGCCCCCATGTCTCTCAGAGGGTCATCTCCCCAATAAACCGGCACGTGCACGACCGATAACCCTTTGTGATTATGTGCTTCCTCAAGAGCAGCTTCCAAAGCCTGAAAGGTAAAGCCTCCAAAGAATCCTCTGACGCCCGTAAACGCATTAGCCATTGCAACATAATCTATCTGGGTGCCGTCGTTCGTTGCGAAGTCTTTGTTGTACTGATCAGTCTGTAAGGATGAGATTGCGGCCATGCGCCGATTATCGAAGATAATGATCATTGCCTTTACCCCATGAACCACGGCGTCCACCAAGATTTGGGGATTCATCATAAAAGACCCATCGCCGGTAAACGCGACCATATACCGCGGCTCATCGGCGATCGCATTGGAAAGTAGTGAACTCACAGCAAAACCCATGTAGGAGGAGCCGCTCTCCGTGATTGATTGATCTGGATGATCTACCTCGATAATTTGAAATCCGTTTGCCTGAACATCGCCCGCATCGAAAATCCGAATTCCATTTATTTTTTTTGTAAAACGGTCCGCAGTTTTTATTGCGGATGGTTGGGTGAGCACGTGTTGCTTCCACGCAACATCATAAAGCATGTGTTCGCTGCACCTTACAGATTTGAGTTCTTGCCACATGGACTTACGTTTACAACAAGATGAAACCCAACCTTCTGCCTGTTGCTCAATTTCTTCAGGTCGGCGATGATTTTTGAAAACCTCTAGTAGTCGAACAATTATTACGCCGATGTCACCGCATAACATAACGGTGTTGTTGTAATGAGCAGCACTTTCAATGTCGCCGTTAATATTAATAACGGCTTTGGCATTTAGGTATCCGGTGCCCGAACAGTCAGATTGGCACACTGCTCGTGCTCCCATGACAATGACTAGTTCTGCGTTCTCCATCGCATAGTTTCCACTGATCGTTCCCTTGCTTCCGCCAACGTGCATGTTCAATGGATGTCTGTCTGGAAGTACACCCACAGAACCTGGCGAAAGTGCCACTGGAGCATTGATAGACTCTGCGAAAGATTTAAGGAGATCGGGTTGGTGTCGTGTCCCTCCACCGGCTTTGATCACGACCTTGCCATGTTTCTTGAGCAGAGCAATTGCATCGATAAAGCAGTTGTCGTCGGCGGGTGCAACAACTTGCTTTGGAAGCCGCTTTGGTAGGGAGTCCAACCTGAATTCTTTAATGACCTTGGGTTGAGTATTGATCGGAAGGCACAGAAAAAAAGGTGATGCAAAATTGGATCTATACACGGCGTTATTTCCGTGCCGCATTGCATCACGAAGAGCTTCGGGTGTGTGAAGCGTATACGAATTACCCATGATCTCGGTTAATCTTCCAAATTGGTTTTGTCTTTGGCCGGGGATTTGCTGCATGTTAATGCCTTCCCCATGCGTTGTTTCATCGCCAAAAATGTAATAGACGCCAATACCATTAGATGCCGCCGCAAGTGAACCGGCAAAGGCCTGAAGGGCTCCGGGACCAATAGAGGTTACTACCGCAGGTATTTCGCCATAAATCCAAGAAAGAGCGGTTGCTGCATGGGCCATCGCCACCTCGTTTCGGCACTGAAATATTTCGACTGCACCCTCTTCTTTATATATGCGAAGAATATTTCCAATATCTGTGCTCCCATGTCCAAAAATTACTAAAAATTTTCGCACATCTTGTCGAAGAAGACCGAGAACGACCCCTTCCGAAAGGGTCAGGTCAACCTTTCCCGCGATGGTTTTTGCGCTCAGCGCATTTTCGAAACTTCCTGCTTTAGAAATTTCTTGCGCCCGTGCCCGTGTATCTTGGATATTCATTGCTTGGCTTCCACTCGTTACGTCACATTCCCGATCGGGAGTAAAAAATAAGCATGTAGCTAAAATGTGCTACTCCAAACATAAAGACTTGGGTGTGTGCCTGTTTAAGTTAGCTTTGCTCCTGCTGCTCCTTTTAGTTCACAAGCTGGGCCAAGCAGGTTATTGGGTCGGCTCTTTCCTTGCAGTATAATGCTCGAACCTTCGTGTTTAATGGAGCTGATATAGAAATCCTTCACCAAGAGTGCCGCTACTTGAGTAAAGTTATTTTCTAATAGAAGTGCGAATTTACAACCAGCTACTGACGTCTTTCTCACCATTCGGCAGCAATTTGTTGCCCTTTGGAGATTTGTTCCGCTGTCATCTTTAGACTGAACATCTCTACGGATCTAGCTGCCTCGGGGTGTCTCATCTTCTTCGCCAAAGACATCGACATAAAAGCAATACGGTTATTCGGAGGTATTCTCTCACCTTTGGCATACATCTGACTCAGAGTGTACTGAGATTTAACAACACCTTGCTCGGCAGCTCGAAGATATCATGTGAGTGCTGAGGTTGTACTCAGTGGTGCTCCGAGTCCAGAGTGGTACATCAAGCCAAGATTATATTGGACGATTGCATAACCTTGCTTGGCAACAAGAAGATATCACTTGACCGCTTCCGTATTATTTTGAGATGTGCCGAGGCCACCGGCATACATTGCTCCAAGGTTGTACTGTGCTTTTGCATGTCCCATTTCAGCCATTGAATTCCACTCGCTGAATGCAGTGGCATAGTCCCCTCGCTTTATTGCTTGTACACCATCATCGAAATCTGCCGCAGAGAGCCGGCCAGACAGTGACAACAAGACTACAAAAAGAAGTGCAATTAGATAGGGCATGAAAAAAGCCAGGCTCAGCATGTCTTTGGGGCAATGTATTGTGAACTAGAAAACGTAACTAGTGAGAATTTTGCAGGGCTGTTTCAAAATTTCTAGGTGGTGGGGTGAATTAGCAAAGAAAAATCGAAATAGAAGCAACTTAGTGCCGAACGGATCATTTTTTCTGCTTATTAGAATTCGTGCAAAAGCATTTTAAAGCATTTTGTGTAAGTAAGTTACGCTGCATTATCTGGTTTTTGCCCTTTAGAAATCAAACGAATGGTCGTGAATTTGCTTCTAAGGTGATCTCAAATACCTTCAGTAATGTTAGGCTTTCTTAGGTTAAAAGTATTGTGTGAGAGTAAAAATAATGAAGATCATCCTGAATATCATGTGCCTCTTGTTTTTAATAAACACATTTTTCACAGACGCGGTGGCGGTTGCGGAGGATCTCGTCGAAACTAACCTCAATCGGCTTAAGGCAATTAATGCGTGTGTGCGTTGTTATATGGGAGGAGTGAACTTGCAAGGTGCTATTTTGCATAGGACAAATTTAAAACAAGTCAAGTTGATTGGGGCGGATTTGCGTTGGGCGTACTTTAGTGGAGTCAACTTAGGCCGTGCTAACCTGAGTAGTGCCAACTTACGTGACGCATGGTTGAGTGAGACTAACTTACATGGCGTTAATTTAAAAAAGGCGTATCTGTCTGAAGGAAATTTGAGTTGAGCTAATTTGAATGGGGCTGATTTGACTCGAACGAACCTGAGCGGAGCTAACTTGCAGAGCGCTTACCTACATCAAACTGACCTTACGGACGCTGATTTGAGCAATGCTATATTGAGTTATGCCCTCATGCATGATGCCAGCCTGAGTCGAACCAATTCAATGTAGGAGAACTTACGTAAGGCCGATTTGAGAGGGAGTAACTTGACTGAGGTCGATCTATCGACGGCTGACGTATCTCGTGCAAAAATTGACGAT
>PTKE01000014.1 GCA_002937585.1 Alphaproteobacteria bacterium MarineAlpha9_Bin6
ACTCCTAAAATTATTGTCTTATTACTAAGTTGCTTTAATACATTAAGATCTAAGCTTGGCTGTGCAGCCTCAATGGAAATTTGGTCAACCCCACAATCATTGAGTTGCGTCAAAAAAGAGTAGGCGGACGGCTTGTCCTTAATCAACGCGGCGTAACCTAAACATAAGTGCACCGCTGTCGTTCCTGAAATACCTTCCAGAGCCCTATTGATTGTGGAAACTCCGTACGCGCGAGCAGGCTCTATCCGAGCTTGTAAAAACGGTTCATCGAGCTGAACCACGTCCGCACCCGCCCTGAACAAGTCTTTAATTTCACCATGCACCGCATCAGCAAACGCGAACGCCAAAGCCTTCCCGTCTCGGTAATAATCATCCTCCGCCTGTTGCGACATGGTAAATGGTCCAGGCACGGTAATTTTTATTTGATGATCACTCTCTGACCGAAGCAACGTAACATCGCGTACTAAAACTGAGCCGGTACGTTTAATCGGTCCGATTACCCGAGGAACTTGGTCAGGCTCGCCACGCCGGGAAATCGCAGTTCCTGGATTTTCTAGATCGATACCTTCGAGTGCATTTGCAAAAAGGCTGGAATAGCTTTCACGGCGCATCTCGCCGTCAGAAATGATGTCGATACCCGCACGTTCCATATCTCGGATGGCAAGGCGGGTTGCATCATCACAAGCCGCGACTAGTTGCTCCGGTTCTACCCTCCAAAGTTCCCTCGCCCTAACTCTAGGGGGTGAACGCTTTTTTAAGGCCTCCCGATCAATTAGCCAGTCAGGCTGAGGATAACTTCCAACCACAGTTGTAGGTAACAGTTTTTGGACCATCAAATTGGCCTAACTAAATCGTTGTGGGGGAAAAATTTTACTCTCATAGGTAATTAACGGGTTGATTGTATTGACCATCCCTAATCTCGGCTCGATGAGCGACAACTAGAAAAAGCAACGCCGGATAAACTATTATACAAAGACGACAACTTATCGCAGTTTAAAGAGGTGGAGCCTGGCGAATTGTCTCAATCTCAAATCACAGGCATTGTTGCTCCTGAGCGCCTAAACCAAGTGAACCTAAAAAGGATTGCCACAAGCTCTCTTATGAAACTAGATCTTGAACCACCAGGAACACCAATTGGACTTATAGGGCCTAATTAATGCCAAAATAGCAATTATACCGGTTTAAAACTACTTTGTTTGGAATGAAACTTTAGGGTCCACACTGGATTTTAACTCGGTCATATTGTTTCACCATAATGATCTTGATGGCTAAGCCGTAACCAGCCTAATTCTTGGAGAGTTATCAAAAGATCCCAATCCAAGTAAAACAAAGACCTCCTAGGAAAGAAAAACCATTGAATAACCTTGGTTCATACACCGATATTTCTGTCGAACTGTCTGGACACGTGGGATTGGTGGAGATTTGCCGCCCCCCACATAATTTTTTCGATCATAGCCTGATCCAGCAAATTGCCGATTCCTTGGATGCGCTCGACGTCGATGTCGAGTGTCGTGCAATAGTTTTGGCGGCTCAAGGAAGATCGTTCTGTGCGGGAGCAAAATTTACCTCTAACGACGAGGGTGAAGCCCGATATGCGATGACAAATCCGGGACCACTTTATGTAGAAGCGGTTAGACTTTTCCGAAACAAAAAACCAATTGTCGCGGCAATTCATGGAGCAGCAGTTGGTGGAGGGCTGGGGCTTTCTCTCATTGCTGATTTTCGTGTTGCCTGTCCCGAAGCGCGATTTGTCGCAAATTTCACTAAACTGGGCTTTCACCCTGGGTTTGGTCTGACACACACCCTCCCAGCCCTAATCGGGCAAAGTAATGCCGCTTTGATGTTCTACACCAGCCGACGGATAAAAGGAGAGGACGCACTTAAAATGGGTCTGGTTGATAAACTTGTTTCTCAGGACCAAGTGCGCAAGGCTGCGTTGGGCTTAGCCCAAGAAATATCTGAGTGCTCACCGCTTGGCCTGATTGCGACACGTGCCACGGTTCGGGGCGATCTCGCCGAACAAGTGAAGACCGCCACCGACCGCGAACTTGCTGAACAAATGCGGCTACGACAAACCGAAGATTTTGCTGAAGGCGTAAAGGCGGTCTCCGAGCGCCGCGCAGCCAACTTTGTCAGCCGATGAACGCTGACCCTATCATTGTTGAGACCACACGGCGGATCTTCCAAGATCTCGGAGATCCTCAAACCATCAACAACACCGATAACACCAAATGGCGCGTACCACTATGGAACGCACTAGTTGAAGCTGGCCTGACACTAGCCTGGTGCAGTGAGGAAAGCGGTGGTGCCGGCGCTTCAATGGCCGACGGGTTTGCCATTCAGAGGGTGGTGGGTGAGTTCGCCACACCTATTCCGCTTGCAGAAACATTGCTGGCAGGCTGGTTGCTGGACCAGGCTAGGATTAAAGCTCCACCCGGACCAATGACGGTGGTACCGGTCAACGATCGCAGTCACATAAACTTAACCGACGCAGGTATCCTAAATGGGATTGTCGAACGTGTCCCATTTGCACGTGAAACTGAGCACCTGGTGGCACTCAGCAATAGCAGTGACGGCCCAAAAATTGCCATGGTTCAGCGCGTTGCATGCGGGATCGCACCTGGCCAAAACCTCGCTGGGGAGCCAAGAGACCGAGTCTCGTTTAACGCAGTCAAACCAATACATATGTCCTCCCCTTCGACCCCATTTAATCCCATTAGGCTTAAACTAATGGGCGCGGTAATGCGCACAGTGCAAATGACTGGAGCCATTGAAACAATGTTAAATATGTGCATTGCCTACACACAGGAACGGGTCGCGTTCGGGCGTCCAATCGCAAAATTTCAAGTAATCCAGCATAACTTGGCAGTGATGGGTGGAGAATTTGCCGCCGCTTTGGCAGCTACCGGTGCGGCAGAGGGAGCTATCATGCGCGACCCAAGCTTTGGTGACGAAGTGGTCATGAACGTTGCATCAGCAAAAATCCGAGTGGGCGAAGCTGCTAACGAGGCCAGCGCAATTGCACACCAACTCCACGGCGCAATCGGTTTCACTCAGGAACATATTTTGCACCGGTTTAGCCATCGGCTTTGGTCCTGGAGAGATGAATACGACAGTGAAGCAAATTGGGCCGTACTGCTTGGCAAAGCTGTGGCAGCTCGTGGTCCAGACGAAATGTGGCCAAACATCACGGCGGCGTGAATAGGGAGAAAGAATCTCAATGACTGGCAAAATAGCTTTCGATCCAGTCCGCCTGCCTGCTGAAGCCGAAGCACTGCGCATAGAAGTGCGCGACTTTCTCCGAGACGAAATTCAAGCAGGTAACTATAGGCCACATGTGGGTGACGGATTTGACCGAGCGTTCAGCTGTAAAGTAGGAGCCAAGGGCTGGATCGGGATGACTTGGCCTAAAAAATATGGAGGCCAGCAACGTAGCCATCTTGAACGTTATGTCGTGACCGAGGAGTTCCTTGTAGCCGGCGCTCCGACAAAGGCACATTTCACCGCTGACCGACAAAGCGGGCCAGTCTTACTTAAATACGCTTCCGAATCGCTGAAGCGTACAATTTTGCCCAGTATTACCCGAGGGGAATGCAGTTTTGCAATTGGCATGAGCGAACCCGATTCTGGTTCGGATCTGTTTGCCGCGAAGACAAGAGCAGATAAATGTGACCAAGGCTGGCGTATTAACGGACGCAAAGTTTGGACCAGCTTTGCGCATCATGCTGACTATATGATCGCATTGTTGCGAACTTCAGATGCAACCAAGGAAAACCGTCGGCACGGACTAACGCAGTTCTTAGTCGATATGAAGACACCAGGCATAACCGTCAGCCCCATTATCAATTCCGCCGGTCAACACGATTTTAACGAGGTCATCTTTGAAGATGTAATACTTTCCGAAGATCGGGTGCTTGGCGACGTCGACATGGCTTGGAAGCAGGCCACCGCTGAACTTGCTTTTGAGCGTAGCGGCCCGGAACGTTTCTTGGAAAATATTTACGTCCTAACTGAGTTGATTCGCGTGCTAGGGCCGCAACCTGACCAACGTGGCACCGAAGGACTTGGCCGATTGGTCGCGCAACTTCACACACTTCGACAGATGTCGATATCCGTTGCCGGCATGCTCAGCGCCGGCAAAGAACCATCGCTTGAGGCTGCCGTGGTAAAGGATGTAGGGACGAATTGGGAGCAGCAATTGCCCAACTGCGCGCGCAATTTAGCATCTTTCGTTAACGACGATGGAAACAATCGGGGTCGTTTTGACGAGCTAATCGAAAACGCAACTATTATGGCACCAAAATATACAATTCAAGGAGGAACACGCGAGATATTGCGTAGCATCATTGCCCGCGGACTCGGGTTAAGATAGCTAGGGGAATTCGCACCCACTCAACGATTTATGTTAAACTTTTTTTGACAGTCGAATCAAAGTTGAACGTACACAGGAGCAAACTCATCATGGCAAAACTTAGTTGGTCAAGGTCAATGACGACGTTTGTAGTTGCAGCCTGCACGCTGATCGCATCAGCTGCCTACACCATCCCGCGTGCTGAAGCAGATGATCCGATTAAAATTGGCTTCGGTATGGCATTGACTGGTGCATTGGCTGGCGCGGGAAAAGCAGCGCTATTATCAATGCAAATTTGGGCTGAAGATGTGAACGCAGCTGGCGGTCTTCTTGGTCGACCGGTCAAGTTAATCTATTACGATGACCAGACCAACCCGAGTATGGTTCCCGGTATTTATACCAAACTAATTAATATTGACCGGGTTGATTTAGTGGTCTCGGGATATGGTACCGCGACGATCGTGCCAGCAATGCCAATCGTCATGAATTATGATCGACTGTTCCTTGCTTTGTTTGCCCTCGCTGCCAACGAGGACTTTCAGTACGAGCGCTACTTTCAGATACTACCGGCGGGTCCGGGCCCACGAGTTGCCTGGTCGAGAGGTTTTTTTGAAGTTGCAATGCGCCAGGACCCACCACCAAAAACGGTGGCCCTGGTTGGCGCGGATGCGGAATTTCCACGCAATGCCCTGATTGGCGCACGGCAGAATGCGCAAGAAGCCGGACTCGAAATAGTCTACGACCGGACCTACCCACCTGCGACAGTTGATTTCACACCCGTGATCCGGGCAATTCAGGCAACCGGCGCGGAGCTTATCTATGTGGCATCCTATCCCCCCGACTCGGTCGGTATCGTTCGCTCAATTAACGAAATCGGCGTCACTGCCAAGCAGTTTGGCGGAGGAATGGTCGGCCTACAATATGCCTCTATCCTGGGATCACTCGGAGAACAGCTAAATGGGATTGTCAATTATGACTTCTGGGTCCCAGAACCAACGCTCCAGTTCACAGGCATTGATGCATTCCTCGCCAAGTATCAACCCCGGGCTGAGGATGCAGGTGTGGATCCACTAGGCTATTACCTGCCACCCTATGCATATGCCTACCTGCAGATCCTTGGACAGGCAGTGCAGGCAACCGGCAGCTTGGATCAGGACACACTTGCAAATCATATTCGGTCCCATGAGTTTGACACTGTAGTTGGCAATGTAGCCTTCGGGCCCGATGGAGAATGGGCGAAAACTCGAATCCTGATGGTCCAGTTTCAAGACGTCGAAGGTCGAGATCTTGAACAGTTCACAAAACCTGGAACCCGGGTGGTACTTTACCCGCCGGAATGGGCCTCAGGGGAAGCACGTTACCCGTACGTCCCCGGCGGCAAATAGGGCTGGCTAATTTTGCAACGAATTTTGTCCCGTCGATAGTCCATTTTAAGGAAGCAGAAGCCATGATTACTGCCATTGTCCAGTTTGACCTGCCAGCCGATGTAGATCGCCAAAAAGCGTCTGAGATTTTTCAAAGGATTGCGCCGCTCTATCGGGAGATGGAGGGCTTAATCCACAAATATTTTTGCTTCAGTGATGAGGGCAAGGGTGCAGGCATATATCTCTGGAAATCTCGTGAGGCAGCCGAAAAGGTCTATGCGGGTGTCTGGCGCGAGCGTATCAAAGAGCTTTACGGAGTTGAGCCTGAAATCCAATATTACGAGCCTCTGTTGGTAGTCGATAACGCTGCCGGACAGATTCGTAGCGCCGCCTAATCAGCCGTTTCCTGATCCACCCTACTACGGTGCCGGCAATATAGAGCATGATGTCTAAAGCAAAGCAACTTGAGCGGTGACGCTATTAACAAGTTTCGAATTGTTCAAATATACCGCGCTGTTTTCAGATTTAAACTAAAGGCATGCCACTGTGCAGCTGCCGACTTAAAATGTGTGATCAACGCGTAGCTCGACTCGATTGATTCCAAAGTCGATATTCCAACTTTCTCAACGTCGATCAGGCCTGCACCGAATACCCGCCATCAATCGTGATTGTCGATCCCGTAACAAAATCTGACGCCGCAGTCGCCAGAAAAACAGCGATCCCCGCGTGATCATCCGGAGTTCCCCAACGCCCGGCGGGAGTGCGCGCAACTACGCGCTCGTGAAGCCCCTCGATTTCTCCACGTGCTCGCCGGGTAAGCTCAGTATCTATCCAACCTGGAAGAACGGCGTTTACTTGGATGTTGTCTTTTGCCCAAGCAGTTGCCAATGCTTTTGTTAACTGCACTATACCCCCTTTGCTTGCCGCATACGCCGCAGTAAAAGAGGCGCCAAAAATCGACATCATGGATCCGATATTGATGATCTTGCCCCCACCCGCCTCTACCATCAATGGGTAAGCAAGTTGGCAACACAACATTGCACTTGTGAGATTCGTATCTATAACGGTACGCCATTCATCGATCGTGTAGTCCTGTGGCTGCCTTCGAATGTTTGTCCCCGCATTGTTAACAAGCACGTCGAGCCGCCCAAAACGCTGCATCACTTCCTCAACCATCGTCCGACACGAACTAGAATCCGTCACATCGACACGGACCGATACTGCCTCAACGCTTAAAGCTCCCAGTTCCTCGACTGCGGCCGCGCTTTTTTCTTCATTGCGCGCGGCAACCACTACAGCAGCACCTGCTTGCCCCAATCCCCGTGCCATGCCCAGGCCTATGCCACCATTGCCACCTGTAACGACCGCGACACGACCCTTTAGATCAAACAAATTCATAAGGTGCCCTCCATAGACCAAGAGGTAGAAAACCTTCATTGCGATACATTTGTGCAGACCCCTTGAGTTCCACCCGAAGCATAGGCGGTCAGGTAAACCCGGCCTCCTGCCGATACCGTTGGATGATGAATAATCGCAACAATAATAGAGTTATCGAGTCCTGGTCCGTTAACCTTATGTTCCAACATGTTCTATACCCGCACTTATATTGCCCTCAGCCACGGCATCCTCCAATTCGTTAGCCGAGTTACATGCCGAAAAGAGCGGATGTTGCGCTCTAGCCTTTTTATGGCATGTTTAGGGCCGTATTTCCCGTGATGGCGGGCGAATGAACAGAAACAGGGAGACTGTAAAATGCATGTAGGTGTGGGAACCATTTTTCAGAATCCTGGAAAAACGCGGACGGATCAGGAAGTTTATGAAAAAGACCTGCGCTTGGACGATCTGTAGAACCTTTAGGTTTCGATTCAATTTGGACAGTCGAACATCATTTTACTGATTACACCATGTGTCCCGATCCCCTCCAATTCTTAACCTGGATGGCTGCTCACACGAAACATATTCAACTAGGCTCCATGGTTGTAGTTCTACCCTGGCACGATCCAATGCATCTTGCTGAACAGGTATATATGCTCGACAACATGTCCGGTGGTCGACTGATTCTCGGCATGGGGCGCGGTGCCGGACGGATCGAATTCGATGGATTTGGTGTGCCGATGAACGGAATCTGTGAGGGCTTCGTCGAATCGGCAGAAATGCTACTCAAAGGCCTAGAACAAGGTTACTGCGAATATAATGGGAAATTCGTTAGGCACCACCCGCAAGGCGAACATTGGGTCGGGGCTCCCCTTCAACTCTTTCAAGGGTCGCACCTATGCAGCCGCCGTGTCCACAGAATCATCAAAAATCATGGCTGAGTTAGGCGTAGGCCTACTAATTATTCCACATATACCTTGGAAGGAAGTCGATCGCGAACTCCCCAATTACCGTGAAATCTACCGGGAAGTTAACTGCACAAATGCACCTGCACCAATTCTAGCCGGATGGACCTTTTGTGACGAGGACGGTGAACGCGCCCGTGAGATGGCAAAACAATATATTGGTAGATATTTTCACACCGTGCTGGAGCACTATGAATTTGCAAAGAAGCCCCTGAATGACAACAAAGGCTACGAATATTTTGGAAACATCGCCGAAAAAATAGCCCAGTACAGTGAAGATGCTTTCATCGAGTTCTTTATGAAGCTGCAGATATTCGGAACCCCAGACGAATGTTATAACAGGATCATCAAGTTCGGAGACCGCACTGACGCTGAGAGGTTCGTTGGAGTGTTTTCTTATTCAGGAATGCCATGGGAAGAATCGGAGCGGAACATGCGCTCGTTTTCTAAAAAAGTTCGCCCTCGCCTACAGACGGCCGAACAGAGAAAGGGGAAAGAGCGTGCGGTCGCCTAACTAACATTGATTGGTAAGTTCTCATAAACCCCCCAACACAGAAACGCATGGAGCATTTGCTGCCACACGGAATTCCTGATGCCTGGTCCGAGCTCACATAATTATTTCTCACAGCGGCTGAAGCTGCACTACGTCGACTGGGGAAACCCAATGGCGCCACCGTTGTTACTAGTGCACGGTGGGCGAGACCACTGTCGCAGCTGGGATTGGGTAGCCGAATCATTGTGTGACCGTTACCACATTATTGCGCCGGACTTACGTGGACATGGCGATTCCCAATGGCTGGTTGGAGGGAGTTATGTCCTACCCGACTACGTCTACGACATCACACAGCTGGTACATCAGGCGAACCTGGCACCGGTCTCGATCATTAGTCATTCTCTGGGTGGCATGATCTGCCTTCAGTATGCCGGACTATTTCCTGACAATGTACGCCAAATAGTTGCCATCGAAGGATTGGGTATGCCGCCCAATAAGGTCGAAGAAGAAGAGCGGAAAGCAATCGATATGCGTCTTGCCGGCTGGGTGGATTATTTGCGAAAATTATCTGGCAGACGGGCACACAAATACAAAACCATCGAAGATGCAGTGAAACGAATGCAAGAAGCTAACAAGCGGCTAACACCCGACCAGGCCCACCATCTCACCATTCACGGTATCGACCAAAACGAGGATGGGACCTATAGCTGGAAGTTCGATAACTACGTTCGCGTCTTCCCGCCATACGGTTTGAGCGAAAAAGAACGTCAGTCTCTCTGGGCACGCATTTCTTGTCCAACTTTGCTTATAAGAGGTACCGAAAGCTGGGATACCAATCCCAAGGAGGATGGCCGCGCAAGTCACTTCCACGCGGCCAAAATCATTGACATGTCGGGCGCTGGTCATTGGGTTCACCACGACAGACTCCAAGAGTTTGTGACCTTAGTTGAAGATTTTCTGACGTGCTAATCAGCCGTTTACATGACTCTACCAATACAAGTTGATTAAAAAGACCCACCACAGCAAACCGTGGTATGATGCTGCAGTAAATAAAGAGTAGGGACTTGGTATGGCAAGCGTATCCCCCAAGGCGTCGCTGCCTGAGCTCGCCTCACGATATATTGACGTTCCATCAGTGCCTTGGAAGGCGACATCAAGCCCCGGAATTGATGTCAAGGTACTTTACGAGGATAAGGCACGCGGCCTCATGACCGCCCTTTTTCGCTGGGCGCCGGGTGCTCGACTGAAATTGCACGAACATATCGACATCGAGCAAACCTATGTTTTGGAAGGAAGCCTAGCAGATCACGAGGGCGAAGCGATTACCGGAAATTTTGTCTGGCGTCCAACTGGTAGTCAGCACGAAGCGTGGGCACCGAATGGCGCAGTAACTTTATCCATTTTTATGAAGCCTAATAAATTTTTTGGCAAAATGGACAATCGCCCCAAAGACGCTGAGATTTAGCAAAATTAGTGCGCTTATGATTTTCAAACCCGCACTAGTATTTGGTTCGTAACTTTTTTTATAGGCGCGTTCTCAAGGCGTCATTTCTGATTTACTCACATTTGGCACTAATTAATTGACGAGACATAATGATGATTAAGAAATTATCGGTCGTGGCAACCTTATTGCTTTTATCGGTATCAGTTGCAGCAGCCGATAAGGTGACGGTCGACGTATTAAATTTTTCCGATATGGATCGATGGGTCAGAGTCACGGACATGATTTGTGGTACGGTACTGTGGGAAGACAATCTTGACGCTCAGCGACGTTTGCCGGTGGAATTATGTTCCGGTGATGATGGAAAGGCCAAGATTCAACTCTATATACGGATCGGGTGTTCCAAAAACAAAACCATCTTAAAAGATGGGGTGGAGAGCGGAGCGACAATTCAATTCTAGGAATTTATTGTGAATGTAAGTAGGGGCTTCCAACTTCGCATAGCGGCAATATTAATTTGCGGCACACTGCTCTCGATCGTCCCAGCTTCAATAACAAACGCTCAATATAGCCGGCCCACCCAGGGTGAACACCTGGTGAAACTGGAAATAAAGCAGCTATCAGTTTTGGATGGTTTAAAGTCCATCCGCGTCAGCCAAGGTGAAAGGATACGGTTACATTGAACAAGTGATGAGGCAGTCGTTTTACATCTTCACGAATACGATATCGAAATATCCCTATTTCCTAACACTCCATCTGAAATGACACTAGAAGCAGGAGCCACCGGTCGTTTCCCAATCACTTCACATGGGTTTGGTGCATCGAACTCCACCCACCATGACCACAAACTTACACTTATTTACCTTGAAGTTTATCCGAATTAATTCAATTCGACGTAAACCCAATCGCATCCCTACGATTGTAGCAGCACTGATAGCCAACCCCTTTTGGGCTAATTCCGTTTCGGCGCACGGCTTCGCATTTCGTTATGACCTTCCGTTGCCGCTTAACTTTTACCTGATTGGGGCAGGCGCTGCTGTGTGTTTTTCGTTCGTAGTAATGGCGTATGTACTTCAATCTCGAACAATGTTGGATTCGTACCGAATTTCTCTCACCCGATTTATCCCTCACATAAATATTTCTCAGGCCGCGTTAATTTTAATTCGGCTCATATCTATTTTTTTACTACTGTTGATTATTATTTCCGGATTGTTTGGAAATCAGAGTCCCCTGAAAAATCTTGCTCCAGTGACAGTCTGGGTGATCTGGTGGATTGGATTTGTCTATATAACTTCCTTCGTTGCGAATACATGGCCCGTTGTGAACCCTTGGTCATCTATCTTTCAAGCTGTAGAACAACTCTCTGGAAAAAGTTTCGGCAAGACCCCCTATCCGGATTGGTTAGGCGTGTGGCCAGCCTTAGTGTTGTTACTCTTATTCACTTGGATTGAACTGGTTTGGTCCGGAAGTGAACAGCCCCGACTACTTGCCATAACAATTATCTCCTACAGCGTGCTTTGCTGGACGGGTATGGCCGTTTACGGCCATCAAACATGGCTCCAGCGAGCAGAGATATTCTCAATTATATTCGCTATTTTTGCGCGCTTTTCACCGTTGGAAACCAATCGAAGTCAAGGTGGCCCTTATCTACGTCCGTACGGCGTCGGACTACTATCACGCCAACCACCAAGCATCTCACTCACCGCATTCGTTGTGACAATGCTGGCAACTGTCACCTTCGACGGGTTTATGGAGACACCGATTTGGTTGGAAATCAAAACTGGAGTTCTGTCCACCGCAAGTCTAGTGCCTTCACTGTTACTCGTTCGAGGTGTATTTGGAAACCTTGATTCAGTATTGGAAACGATCGGACTGATGAGTGCACCGATCGCCTTTCTCTCCGTATATTTGGTAACTTGTTGGATGATCTCCCGGATTGATTCCATACGAGGAAACCGGAATAGTCTGTCCATTACCACCATTATGGCTGCACGCTGGTTTGTTCTATCACTAGTTCCAATCGCTATCGCTTATCACTTGGCTCATTATTTGTCTTACTTTTTAATTGCGGGCCAATTGTTCATTCCTTTATTGTCTGACCCCTTAGGCCTAGGTTGGGACTTGTTCAACACAGCCAGCCACCGAGTAAATATCGGTATCATCAACGCTAAGACCGTTTGGCACATATCCATCGTCGTAATTGTGCTTGGACATGTGATAGCGGTTTATCTTGCCCACGTAACCGCATTGCGGGTGCTTGAAGATCGGCGTCGCGCATTGGCAAGTCAATTACCTATGATTGCTCTGATGGTTGGTTACACCAGCTTCAGTTTGTGGATATTGGCGCAACCCATCGTCACGAATTGACCCACTTTGGAATTTTTCCGATCAATTAAGACCGTTGTTAAAATGTCCGGCCGGATGATACCACTTCGGCAACATAGTAATGGAGTTTGGGGCTAAACCCTTATCCTTAAAGGTATCAATACTCCCGACCACTTCTTGTTTCACGAGATCGATGACCGTAATGGAACCATCATTAATTCCAGGGAGATTCAACAAAGAATTCTGGACGTAAGCTTTACTTTCATCCGGCGTAATCGCTACGTGATGCGCCCCTCCAGCGGTCGGTAAAGACTTAAGCAAAACAGGACGCAATGGCCCGGCGGAAATATCAAAAATGTGGAACATGCCTGGATCTGCGGTCGTGATGTAGAGCCGATCGACCGCCCTATTAAAATAAATCTCAAGCGGCATACGCGCGCCAACCTCTTTAAAATTAAAAAGTTTCTCAGTAGTAAAAGTTTCCCTTTCTTTGTCCCACACGGCAGCCCACAAAGTGTTCGACATCATATTGGTAACATATGCTACGGGTGGGTCACTGCCCGGTACAAAGAGAGTTTCGACAGGTGCAGCACCCTTTTTATCTGACACTGCAATCGAACCTAGATACTCTCCCGTGCTCGCCTTAATCACCTCGATAGTATGTCCGGTTCCACTAAAATCGGGGGCCACACAACTGGCTACCACAATGCGATCAATGCCTTCATGGAGAGCGATCCCATGCGGATAAGTGCCCGGCATAGAAATGGTTCTAACTACTTTATCAGTGACGGCATTCCCGACAATGACATTGGCGGAACCCATACAGGTCAAATACCATGTCGTATTGTCATCCGAAAAAATGATATTTTCTTGAACCTTACATCCTGGTGTCGGGATAGGAATGAGGCGATACGGAAACCGGGTCAGATCGATCACATGTAAGGTTTCGGTTTGCAGGGCTGTGACATAGGCCTTCGTTGTATCCTGATTGTAGAAGATATGATGAAGTACGAACTCAGGCGAGGTGGGTATATCAATCAGTATTTTTCCGTATTCCGCCGATTCTGGATCAAGTTCGACGATCGCTATTCCTTCCCTACGTTGATTTCCCGCTCCTTGAATTTGAAGGGACTCAAGCGACTCCTCGGCCTTAGTTTCATAATTAAGGATCGATAGCATCTCGGCCCAACTTATTGTGGGCGCCATACAAATAGATACCCCACATACAAAACCAAACACGTAGCGTTTAGTAAACATCAAGTTTCTCCTACCCCACACGCACCAACCATTTGCGTTGAATTTGGTCTCGAGCACTGAACCTCAATCAAACTCCACAATACCATGCAACGGAAGGTTTAATGTAGCTGCGGTATTCGCCGGCATCCAACAACTTCCTCTACATTCAACCAAATCCTTTTAGTAAGGATATTGCACAATTAGATGCTGCCAAAGCCCCAAAACTAAATGCCCTCACACTCTAACAATTGTTGTCCCTTTGTGCCTGAGATCTAACCACTTTAAACTTAGGTGACCATACCTACCCGGGAGTGAATAGATGCGAGACCTGACCGAAGCAAATTTGACCGAAGCTGTACTTCAAAAACTCTCTAATACCAAAGACCCTCGTCTAAAAGAGGTCATGTCAAGTCTAATCCAATGCTTGCACACGTTTATTCGGGAGGTTGAACCGACCCAAGACGAATGGTTTGACGCAATCCAGTTTCTGACCGAGGTCGGTCAAAAATGCACCGACAAGCGGCAGGAGTTTATTCTCATGTCTGATACCCTTGGAGCCAGCATGCTGATAGACGCCATCAACAATCGAAAGGTTGAGGGCACAACTGAATCAAGCGTACTTGGTCCCTATTATCGTGAATCAGCTCCTGAGTTAGCGTCCGGACAATCAATAAGTATGACCAAAGAAGGTGAAACCATACAAGTCTCCGGTCATGTTTCGGACCAAAAACACGTCCCAATAAAAGGAGCCATTCTTGATGTTTGGCAAACGGCACCGAATGGTCTCTACGATGTTCAGGATACAAAACAGCCGGATATGAACTTACGTGGTAAATTTCGTACTGATACAAAGGGCCGGTATTTATTTCATACTGTAAAACCTGCGAGTTACCCCATCCCGACGGATGGACCAGTTGGCAAAATGTTATCAGGACTTAGTTGGCATCCTAATCGACCTGCGCATATACATTTTATCGTATCAGCCAAGGGCTTTAAACCAGTTACAACACAACTGTTTATTGACGGCGACCCCTATCTAGAGTCAGACGCTGTGTTTGCAGTTAAAGACTCGTTAGTCGCTAAAATTGTAAGCCGTGAAGGCGCTTCGTCTAAAGATACAGCCAGCAATAACGTGTCTCCAGTACATAACGATATCCACTATGATTTTCGACTAGAAGCTGCCCAATGAACCAAAACTCACGTATGAGACACGTGTCATGAAGGAAAAATCTATATGAAGATTGCGGTAATAGGCGTTGGCGCAATGGGGTCGGTTTACGCCGGACTACTTGCTGACGCAGGAAACGAAGTCTGGGCAATCGATGTCTGGCGAGAACACATAGACGCAATCCGGGACCATGGTCTTCGCGTTGAAGGAAAAAGCGGAGATCGTACCGTCAAAATAGCCGCAACTATGGATGCTCAAGAGGCAGGACATTGCGACTTAGTGATCATTGCCACCAAAGCGATGCATGTTGACGCAGCTGCTGTAGCCGCGAAACCCATTATTGGGAATAATACCACTGTGCTCACGATTCAAAACGGAATAGGTAGCTTTGAAAAAGTTGCAGCCAAATTAGGAAAAGAAAAAATTACCATCGGCGTCGCAGGTGGATTCGGAGCATCAATCACTGCCCCAGGACATGTGCATCACAATGGCATGGAGCTAATTCGTCTTGGTGAAATGGCAGGACCAGTGACTACGCGCTTGGATAAAGTGGCCGAGGTCTGGTCCGATGCGGGATTTAATGTCAAGACGTACGATGACATACAGCGAATGGTCTGGGAGAAGCTTATTTGTAACGTGTGCTTCAGCGGCGTCTGCACAGTTTCTGAATCTCAGATTAAAGAAGTGCTTGGCGATCATGACCTTTGGCAAATAGCCAAAGGTTGTGCAACGGAAGCGTACCAAGTCGCCCGAGCAAAAGACATCAAGGTTTCTTTTGAAGATCCAATCTCTTATGTCAAAGCGTTTGGAGAAAAAATGCCTAACGCCAGGCCGTCAATGTTGTTGGACCACATGGAAGGGAGAGCCACCGAAATCGACGTAATTAACGGTGCCATTGTTCGGGAAGGCGCCGACACCCAGGTTACCACGCCATTTAACTCGGTAATTACAGCTTTGGTAATAGCAAAAGAAACTAGGTTGGGCTTACGTTAACTTTTTTCCAAAAATAGGCCGAAATCGTTGAACGGGTTGGATCAGGTTAAAAGGCACGATCAATGTTAACTTTTGATCTCAATTTAATTTAATAACACATTGAAATAACGTATATAAAGGCAAATACATTCATGGGTAAATTACAAAACAAAGCAGCGGTAATCACCGGTGGTGGGACCGGAATCGGTAGCGCAACTGCCAAACTTTTTGCGGAAGAGGGAGCACGGATCGCAATCGTCGACTGGTCCCGAGAAGCCGGCGAAACTACCGTAGCTGCAATAAACAAATCAGGAGGCGAAGCACACTTCATCGAAGCGGATGTGAGCGAACCCGATCAAATGGAAGAAGCAATCGGCAAAGCAGCTACAAAACTTTGTGCTCTTCATGTTTTACATAATAATGCAGGCGGGTCCTCAGCCCGTGACGGTATCGCGACTGACTTGCCGATCGATGAGTGGTGGCGGACTATTAAGGTCGATTTATTCGGAACATTCCTCGGTTGCAGATTTGCCATTCCTTTTATTGCAAGTTCTGGTGGCGGAGCCATCATAAATATGACCTCCGTCCGGGCAATAGTCGGCTCCAAAGGTGCTGCTGCCTATTCCGCCGCCAAAGGTGGGATAATTTCACTCACAAAGGCGCTCGCCCCAGAGTGTGCAGAGGATAATATCCGGATCAATGCAATAGCGCCGGGCGCCATTAAAACCGAGAGGGTGAAAAAACTTCTAGATAAAGCCGAAGAAACTGGTAACGACATGATTGTAGCGCGTCACCTACTCGGCCTTGGCGAACCAGAAGATGTGGCCAATCTAGCACTATTCCTAGCATCAGATGACGCCCGCTTGATTACCGGTGCAATCATTCCAGTGGATAGCGGCACAAGCGCAACCTAATTTCCTCGGTAAGGACAGATCCGCCGTGACCACACGTGGACCGAAGAATCCGCTCAAAATACCCCCATGGGTACCGCTTACACTAACCGTCCTGGGACTGGTGTATCTCACATTTGGAATCTTGCTGAGCGGACTTGGAAATGGTCAGTGATGGTCAGTGATGCTCCCCCTAAAGACGAGTAGCAATCTGCAATCCAGCATTACCGCCACGAATATCAGGATAAAATCTGGCCCTTATAAAAGCCCTACCCTCAGGAACGTAGAGCCCTGACTATCCATGTGCCAAAACGCATGCGCACACCTGTCGGGCCCTCATATGGCTTGAGCGCTTTCTGTATGACCTCGAGACACTGCTTCTTTGTCTCGTTATCCGCCAGAGCAAACGGTTCCGACATAGGGCCCATTTGAGAAATAAAGTCGGCCGCATCTATCACGTTCTCGCCGAGACTGTGATCTATATCGAAGCGCTCAAGCTCAATGCTGGTCCATCCCGCCTCCCCCAATATTTCTCGGACACGAGCCTCCCTCTCCATAGCGAATTGACCTGGTGCGTCGTCCTCGGGCGGCGGCGGAATCTCAAGAAACGCCTTGGATGCGCCGGTGGGAATACGGATCCACGGGTTGTCTTTACGGTCCGCCCAACAGACATAGGCAAGACGTCCTCCCGATCGCACAGCACTATGGAAATTGCGGAAGGCGGCAATAGGATCCTCGAAAAACATCACACCGAAGCGGCTGAAAACCGCATCAAAAGTACCTTTCGGGAATGCGTGCACTTGAGCATCCGCTTCAACAAATGCGGTTGATTGCGCAGATACAGCCTTGGCCCGAGAGATGGCCATTTGCAGCATCGGACGAGATATATCAGCTGCACGTATTTCTCCCGTAGTTTTAACCCGATCCGCTAGTGCCAAGGTCATGGTCCCTGTACCACAACCGATTTCCAGTATCTTCTCACCCGGCTGAGGATTGAGCGCCTCCATCGCCTTCTCACCAAAAGGCCCCAGCATCGCATCGATTTCCGGCTGCAAATCAACCCAGAGCTTACCCTTTATGTCATTCCAGAATTCCTGCTGGTCCAGATTGGCTGTAGGAAACTCGAACATCGGCTATCGGCTCCGAAAAGTTCGTAAATTATGGAAAAAGTGGGGCGAGTGAGCGGGATCGAACCGCCGACTTCCAGATCCACAATCTGGCACTCTAACCAACTGAGCTACACTCGCCAACAATACGCTCTGTACCGGCGCCAGGCGGGCCCCGTCAAGCTTTACGCCATGTTTAATTAAAATTATATTGCGTAAAAAAACGCCTTCCTGCCTATAGTTTTTTCTGCTCCGCACGTCTTAATATTACAGATATTACGGAAATTGCATCTAAGACGAGCTTTTGCATAATACGATCAATGGCGCTGTGGTTGGCATACCACTGGCTTTCAGTTAGACAATAACAGAAACCGTCAACTGGGACGTTGGGCAATGAAAAAAATTGAAGCGATCATCAAACCTTTCAAGTTGGATGAAGTAAAAGAAGCGCTCCATGAGATTGGCCTTCAAGGTATGACGGTCACAGAAGCCAAGGGTTTTGGGCGCCAAAAAGGACACACTGAGCTATATCGGGGTGCGGAATATGTGGTGGACTTTCTCCCCAAAATAAAACTTGAGATCGTGATTGACGATTCGTTAGCAGAGCGCGCTATCGAGGCAATTCAAAAGGCAGCACACACCGGCCGTATCGGCGATGGTAAAATATTTGTAAGTTCAGTGGAGGAGGCTCTTCGCATCCGCACAGGTGAAAAAGGGTCGGAAGCGGTTTAACCTGCCGATCCGCCCTAGACCATGATGCCTCAAACGTGATGGGTTAATAAGTGGCAACAGATGGTACAAAAACTAATATCACCGTGGGCTAGAGGGCTATCAATATATAGCTCTGGTGTTGGGGATAGGAGTTAACGTTATCCAGTTTCACTGGAAATTCTATTTAGGAACGGCAATACGCAGTTAAGGGAAGGTGGAGTCAAAGCCATGGCTGACGCGGTAAAAAAAGTTTTTGAAATGATCAAGGATCACGATGTCACATTCGTTGATCTTCGGTTTACTGATCCAAGAGGAAAGTGGCAACACACGGCGCAAACAGTGAGCACTTTCGGAGAGGAAGTGTTCGAAGATGGCATTATGTTCGATGGCTCCTCCATCGCAGGCTGGCGGGGCATTCAAGAGTCCGATATGACCCTAATCCCTGATGCCACCACGGCGACACTTGATCCATTCACGGCACAACCATCCTTAGTGTTGTTCTGTGATGTTCGTGAGCCGGTTTCCGGTCAAGCGTACACGCGAGACCCGCGCTCAACAGCGAAAAAAGCCGAAGCTTATTTGAACTCCACCGGGCTAGGGGATACTGCTTACTTTGGTCCTGAGCTTGAATTTTTTGTCTTTGACGACGTTCGGTGGGACGTGTCGATGAACCATACTTTCTACCGTATTGATTCCGAAGAAGGTCCCTACAATACGAGAAGTAAAATGGAAGGCGGTAACCCAGGCCATCGTCCGCCAATTAAAGGTGGTTATTTCCCAGTAGCACCCGTCGACTCACTCTCAGACTTGCGTGCTGAAATGGTAAGCACGCTCATTGAGGTTGGGGTGGAAATGGAGAAACACCACCACGAGGTAGCACCGTCACAAAATGAACTCGGTTTGAAATTCACAAATCTGGTCCGTTGCGCAGATAACGTCCAATTATATAAGTATATCGTACATCAAGTTGCTCATTCGTACGGTAAAACCGCAACGTTTTTGCCGAAACCGGTAATTGATGACAATGGTTCCGGAATGCATGTGCATCAATCAATTTTTAAGGATGATAAACCAACGTTTGCGGGTAATGGGTATGCCGATCTTTCCGAAACTGCTTTATTTTACATCGGCGGCATTCACAAACATGCGCGCGCATTTAACGCTTTCACGAACCCCACTACCAACAGTTACAAAAGGCTGATCCCTGGATTTGAGGCCCCGGTGCTTCTGGCGTACTCAGCCATCAACCGATCGGCGGGCTGCCGGATACCATTTACGGTCAGCCCCAATGGGAAACGCGTCGAAGTCCGCTTCCCCGATCCTTCCGCCAATCCGTACCTCGCTTTCAGCGCGATGCTCATGGCTGGAATAGACGGGATCCAAAATAAAATCCACCCCGGCGAAGCTACAGACAAAGATCTTTACAATTTGCCACCCGAGGAACTGCAGGATATTCCGACAGTCTGTTCAAGCCTACGGGAAGCTGTCAACGCTCTCGATGAGGATCGGTCTTTTCTGACCAAAGGTGATGTTTTTACGGATGACCAGATTTCTGCTTACATCGAGCTAAAATGGGAAGAAATTTATCGGGTTGAGCAAACGCCACACCCAGTCGAATTCGATATGTATTACAGCGTTTAAATCAACGAAAAAAGAAAGCCAAGGTCTGCGCCCCGTGGATCATCGGGCGCGAGACTTGGCATTTTCCTTTAGTCTTCTCATTTCGGTTAGCTAAACCCCGTTAGAGTGGCCTAGGTCGGGAAACGTGTAAGGCCTAATTATTTCATTACTACCTCATAGCCGCTCTATTAAACGTGGCTGTCCTTTTTCATTAACAGCAACATAAGTAAACAAACCTTCAGTCACGACAATCGTTTCACCAGATAGCTGACGCTCAACTGCAGTTATAACCTCGACCGTAATAGAGGTGCGGCCAACTCGAACTACCCGTGCATAATTACTAACGATGTCACCAACTTTGATTGGTTTATGAAAAGACATCGCCTCGAGCCCTACTGTTGCTGTACGGCCCTTTGTGCGTTTAGACGCAACTATAGATCCCGCAATATCCATTTCAGATAGTACCCATCCACCAAAAATATCGCCTGAGGGGTTTGTGTCCGCCGGCATCGCGACGGTACGAGTGGCAAGCTCATCAAGATTAGAGCGCTGTTCAGAAGACATGCAACTCTAGTTTATATATAAATAAATACCATAGCTTGTTGGTTTAAGCACAGCACCTACCAAATATACCTTTCCTTTAGACTCCGTACCCCTATATTTTGACTATGAATAACCTTTTTGATCCTAAATTTTCTCCATCGCAAAGTGAGTATACCGCTAAGGATATTGAAGTCCTGGAGGGGCTAGAGCCCGTACGCCGAAGGCCAGCAATGTACGTCGGTGGCACAGACGAGCGGGCATTACACCATCTCGTAGCCGAGTTACTTGACAACGCAATGGACGAAGCCGTGGCAGGCCACGCTAGTTTTATCGACCTAGAGCTTACAGGTGATGGTGCAATTACCGTGCGTGACAACGGTCGGGGGATACCTGTTGATCCACATCCAAAAATAAAAAAGAAATCAGCACTAGAGGTTATTCTCACAACACTCCATGCAGGTGCAAAGTTCTCGAATAAGGTCTATCAGACCCCAGGCGGTCTCCATGGGGTTGGCCTGTCAGTCGTCAATGCTCTTTCTGAACGATTAGTCGTGGAAGTGGCCCGTGATCAGAAACTTTGGCGCCAATCATACAAGCGTGGCAAACCTGACGGACCGCTACAGCAGATAGGAACCATCAAGAACCGGCGTGGCACCAGCGTTACCTGCTACCCCGACCCACAAATATTTACTACCAGTATCAACTTTCGACCAGCCTTGCTTTACCGTATGGCACGGTCCAAAGCCTATTTATTCCGCGGAATTGAAATCCGTTGGCGTAGTGACGAAAAATGGATCAAAAAGGATGCAGGTACTCCATCCAAAGCGACGCTTACTTTCCCCGGTGGACTGAAAGATTTTCTTCTCATTGAAACCGATGACAGAGAAATGGTCACTTCAGTTCCATTCACCGGCGAAGCGAAACTTACCGAGGGCGGGACGGTAGAATGGGCTGTCTCCTGGCCATCCGACGACGGAGCCTCATTTCTGCACTCCTATTGTAACACTGTACCTACTCCAGAAGGTGGTAGTCATGAAACGGGATTTCGCACTGCATTGACTCGCGGGCTCAAAGCCTATGGTGAGCTTGCAAAAGTAAAACGTGCCAACCAGATCACTGCCGACGACATATTAACCAGCACCTGTGGAATTTTATCGGTATTCATTTCCGAACCGCAGTTTCACGGCCAAACTAAGGAACGTCTAAATTCTCCTGAAGCGGCTAAGATGGTCGAAAGTTCAATCAAGGATCATTTTGAACATTGGCTCACCCAGGATCCCGAACTAGCCAATACCTTGCTCTCTCGTGTCCTGGATCGAGCCGAAGATAGGCTCCGCCGCCGCCAAGAACGTGATGTAAAGCGTAAAAGTGCTACCCGCAAACTTCGCCTTCCAGGTAAACTCTCTGATTGTACTTTAGCGGAGGCAACTGGAACTGAAATTTTTTTGGTTGAAGGTGATTCAGCAGGCGGATCCGCAAAAGCCGCACGTGATCGAAAAACGCAAGCTGTTTATGCTCTGCGCGGTAAAATTCTCAATGTCGTGAGTGCCAGTCAGGACAAACTGCGTGGCAATAAAGAGCTCTCTGATCTGGTGCTAGCTCTCGGATGCGGCACTCTAGATAGCTATGATGGCAATAAACTGCGTTACGAGCGGGTTATCATAATGACCGATGCGGATGTCGATGGCGCCCATATTGCCTCATTATTGATGACTTTTTTTTACTGCAAAATGCCAAATTTAATTTCTGAAGGACATCTATTTTTAGCTCAACCACCACTTTACCGACTAAACCACGGAGCAACTACTGTCTATGCCAGAGATGATATACATCTCGAAGACCTTCGTTCTCAAACGTTTAAAGGAAAAGTCGACATCAGCCGCTTTAAGGGGCTTGGTGAAATGCCACCGGCACAGCTGAAGGTAACAACCATGGCTCCTGACACGCGCACGTTACTCCGGGTCGTACATGAAGATGCATTCAAGACACTGACGGCCCAAAGGGTGGAGGCATTGATGGGACGCAATCCGGAACATCGACTTGAATTCATTCAAAAAAACGCAAAATTTTTCAGTGAACTCGACGTTTGAGAAACTATGTCAAATTGCTATTAACCAAATCAAATAAAACTTCGTGCACAACATCCATAGAATCGTGAAGCGCTTCATATAATGTGCTTAAATTCGTCATAAAAAAATCCAACTTTTTGACAACCACTCATTAACTTTCATTGACATGCAATCATACCAACGTATATATGGCCAAGTGTTTTCTACTATATGGCGCGTCGATAACTCAGCGCATCTTTTTCCATTACTTTACACGTATTAACGGGCATAAATGGTGTTCGAAGAACTGGGGCTTGGCCCTGATATTTTAAAAGCTGTCGCTGACGCGGGTTACACTGATCCGACCCCCATTCAAGCGCAGGCAATACCCACCGTGCTTCAAGGCCACGACGTACTGGGCTGCGCACAAACTGGAACTGGCAAGACCGCTTCTTTCACTCTGCCAATGATAGAAGTCTTATCAAACGGTCGTGCACGAGCTAGAATGCCGCGCTCTCTGATTCTCACACCCACTCGCGAACTTGCCGCGCAAATATCACAAAATTTCACTACTTACGGAAAATATCACAAACTCACGATGGCGTTGTTGATAGGTGGTGTGTCAACGGAAGAGCAACAACGGCGGTTAAGTCGTGGAGTTGATGTTCTGATAGCCACACCAGGTCGCTTATTAGACTTATTCGAGCGCGGATCCTTACTGCTTAATGACGTAAAGTTTCTGGTCATAGACGAAGCTGATCGAATGCTGGACATGGGGTTTATTCCTGATGTCGAAAAAATCGTTGGCCTGCTACCAAAAACACGACAAACGATGATGTTTTCGGCCACCCTGTTCCCCGAAATTCACCAATTAGCCGGAAAGTTTTTACTTTCTCCTAAGGAAATAACAGTGACACCCCCGGCGACTACTGCAGAAACAGTTGAAGAATATTTAGTGAAAGTATCTCCCCGGGACAAAAACAAAACCCTTCGTTTTCTGCTACAGCACGAGACAATTGAAAACGCGTTAATTTTCTGCAATCGAAAAAAAGATGTAGACCTACTCAATCGTTCGCTTAGACGCCACATGTTTAGTAGTGCAACACTGCACGGGGACATGGCTCAATCCGCTCGAGAAGAAACACTAGCATCCTTTAAAACCGGTGAAATAAAATTTCTTGTCGCTACCGATGTGGCAGGACGCGGTTTAGATATTCAAGGGTTAAGTCACGTATTTAATTTTGACGTCCCTATTCATGCTGAAGACTATGTGCATCGAATAGGCCGTACTGCTCGTGCCGGGAAAACCGGATACGCATTTATGCTAGCCACTCTTGCAGAGACTAAATACATAACGGCGATTACCGAGTTGATCGGACATAATATTTCGTATCGCAACGTTCAGGACATCAAAGTACAGGATTCCACAGAGGCGAGTAAGAGTGAGAGTAAGACCAAAACAAAACCGCCTCAGCGGCGGAGTCAGTCTAACAAGACTGTTAGCAAATCGGCACACATTGAACGAGACGAAAGCAAAAACCGTCCCACCGACCCCATTCGGAACAGGCCGAAAAATAAACCTTCAATAAAAAAACAAGAACAGTCTAAGACAGTAAGAGCACCATCAGAACCTAGTACAATTAAACCCTCGCAAACAACTCATCCCCGTGCGGCAGGCTGGGGAGATCACGTGCCAGCGTTTATACAGGTGCGCAGCCGCGCTTCGAATTGATAGGATTGTGAAATGCTTTTATTGCCAATAACCACGCCATTACATTGGGAATGATTACTGCATTTGACGTTGTTTTGCGCGGTGGGACATTGGTTACGAATTCGGCAATCGACATATCTGACATCGGAATTTCCGAGGGACGAATTACCGCCATTGGTAATCTTTCCAGCGTCAATACAAACGAGAAAATTGACGCCCGAGGCTTACATGTGTTCCCAGGGATCATCGATAGTCAGGTGCACTTTCGAGAACCCGGGGATGAACATAAAGAAGATATGGAAAGCGGCAGCAAAGCTGCCGTCCTTGGCGGCGTCACCACCGTATTCGAAATGCCAAACACCACGCCACCAACAACAACTGTTGAATCTTTTACAGAAAAATTATCCCGCGCAGATGGTCGTTACTACTGTGATTACGGTTTTTTTGTTGGAGCGTGCAAAGAAAATATTGTAAATCTTCCAATGCTTGAACGACTTTCTGGTTGTGTAGGTGTAAAAATTTTTATGGGTTCCTCAACTGGAACCTTACTAATCCCTGATGACAATATGCTGAAAGACGTACTCTCATCGGGCAGGAGACGAGCCGCAGTTCACGCGGAAGATGAAGACCGATTGAACGAACGTCTTCCCATCAGGAATTCTGGCGGGGGTCCGGAGCTTCATCCCCAATGGCGAGATGTCAAGACTTCACTTCTTGCTACAGAACGCCTGATAAGACTGGCACGTACCCATCGGCGACCAGTACATGTACTTCACGTCACAACGGCAGACGAAATAAACTTATTACGAAAATCGCGTGACGTTGCCACTGTAGAATGTACGCCACAACACCTCACGCTCGTTGCTCCAGACTGCTATGATCAGCTTGGAACCTATGCTCAAATGAACCCGCCCATTAGAGATGAAAAGCACCGACAAGGTCTGTGGCGAGGAATTCTCGACGGCACGGTGGACGTGATCGGCTCCGACCATGCTCCCCATACTCGGGCTGAAAAGGATATGGGTTATCCAAATAGTCCTTCAGGTATGCCCGGCGTGCAAACTTTGCTACCAATCATGCTAGATCACGTTAACGCGGGTCGCCTCAGCCTAAAACGCCTCGTCGAACTGACAAGTACGGGCCCAGCACGGATTTATGGGGCTGCTCTTAAAGGTGAGATCAAAGTTGGATATGATGCTGATCTGACGTTGGTGGACCTGGGCCTGAAACACACCATTTCTAAGAATTGGCTGGCCAGCAAATGTGGATGGAGCCCTTTCCTAGATAAGACAGTAAAGGGGTGGCCTGTAGCCACAATCCTGCGCGGGGAAACTATTATGCGCGATGACGAGATAATTGGGGATCCCATTGGAAAAGCGGTCACGTTTCAAGACCCTTAAACTATTTTCGAACAATATTTCCGAAACTCTTCTATGGAGTATTGGCCGCACACTCGTCATAGCGGCAGCGATCACTACTGGAAGTACAGAAAAGGGCACCTGGGCACAAAACTTCGACGTTCCGGAAGGTTACATCTCAGAAATTGAATACGAAAAAACGGATGCAGGGAATATAATTACAGTTCTGAAAATTCATCCTGAGGAAGGTAATTTTACTCAGTTAAGCTCAATTTCACTGCGCCCCATCTCTAAGCACGTTAGTAATCCCACTCAGTGGCTCCGCGATCGCATGCGGCTAGTTATAGATGGCGATAAATGGCTGCAAGAGATATTCGACGATCCAGACAGTCCCTTTGGTGGGGATAACCTGACGGAAATGAGGACTCTCTTAGAAAGGTCCCTTGATGAACTTTCTAAGTTGGCTGAATGGCCACTCAAATACTGTGATCCAGTAATGCAGGGAGACAACCCAGCAGGTAAATATCACCAACTAGTATGTCGTTATTCATTTGGAACCGTTACACAGCACTTGGTATTACGCCTCCAACAAGCGAACGGATTGTGGTATCAGACAGCTATTCGTACCATGAATGAACGACGTTTGCGTCACTTCATAGCGATAGCTAATTCCTTTCACCTCGATTAATTGAACACGGTTAATTGCGTACTGCCCTTGGAGTCTTTAAATGCCAGCCAAATTAGCTCCTAAAAAAAAGATCCCAACGTCGCTTCCCCGGTTCGATTGGGCTGATCCCTTCATGCTTGGAGACCAATTAACAGAGGACGAGCGTCTGATACTTAACACCGCGAGGTCTTTTGCCCAGGACCGCTTGATGCCTGGGATTGTTGAAGCTAATCGGAATGAAAAGTTTGACCGAGCCATTATGACAGAGATGGGAACTCTTGGGCTGCTCGGGTCCAATCTTCATGGGTATGGCTGTGCCGGAGCCAGCTCCGTTGCATATGGGCTAATTGCACGAGAGATTGAACGGGTTGATTCTTCGTATCGCTCCTGTTTAAGCGTGCAATCTAGTCTGGTTATGTGGCCGATTTATACCTATGGGACGGAAGCTCAACGGAATCAATTTTTACCCGCCCTGGCTCGCGGCGAACTCATTGGCTCATTTGGTTTGACTGAGCCCGACTATGGCTCAGATCCCGGCGGGATGACCACACGTGCAAGAAATGTGGACGGCGGATATATCCTGACCGGAACTAAAACATGGATCACCAATAGCCCCATTGCCGACATGATGGTTGTTTGGGCAAAGGACGAAAGCAATCAGATTCGTGGTTTCATTGTTGAACGAGGTATGAGTGGACTTGAGACACCCAAAATTGAAGGCAAGTTTTCTTTGCGTGCTTCCCCAACTGGACAAATCATTATGGAAGACGTTTTTGTTCCTGAGACCAACGTGTTCCCAAATATTAGAGGTCTCAAGGGACCTTTTGGATGTTTAAATAACGCCCGCTATGGAATTGGATGGGGCGCTCTGGGGTCAGCTGAGTTTTGTTGGCATGCAGCGCGTCAGTATGTCCTCGACAGGAAGCAGTTTGGGCGGCCCCTGGCAGCTAATCAACTAATCCAGAAAAAATTAGCAGACATGCAAAGTGAAATAGCAATCGGCCTACAGGCCTGCCTTCGAGTTGGGCGGCTGAAAGACGAAGGCGCTGCTACCCCAGAAATGATTTCCATTATTAAGCGTAACTCGACCGGAAAATCGCTCGAAATTGCACGGACTTCTCGAGACATGCATGGTGGCAACGGTATTTCCGATGAATATCATGTTATCCGCCACGTTATGAACCTTGAGGCAGTTAACACCTACGAAGGCACCCATGATATCCATGCATTAATCTTAGGCCAGGCTCAAACTGGGATACAAGCTTTCACAGGCTAACTGACTGGTAGCAGCTGAATGAAAACGAAAACATCATTTTTGTTTTCCTTGCCCACCATGTACCCGTTAGCAACTAACTATTAATATGAATTATTATCAAGTTTGTGCGGCAATTAGTTTGATTATGGCTGAATAATCAAGATCCTGATTACCACTATCTTCAAACGACGTGTAGAGCGCTGCCGCCGTACTACCTAGTGGCGTGGAAGCATCGACAGATTTTGCAGCTAATTGTGCAAGTCGCAAGTCTTTAGCCATCATGGCCACCGCAAAACCAGCCCTAAAGCCTCGGTTTGACGCAGCGGTCTCAACAATCCCTGGTATGGGCAAATGATTCTGCAACGCCCAACAACTCCCCGAAGCAGTAGATATGATGTCGAACAAAGTTTGCGGATTCAATCCAAGTTTCTGACCCATGGTAAAAGCTTCCGAAGTTCCGATCATCGAAATGCCCAACATCATGTTGTTGCAAAGCTTCGCGGCTTGACCGCTCCCGCTGTCCCCGGCGTGAACAATATTCTTACCCATCGCTTCGAGCACCGGCCGAGCACGTTCTAGAACTTCGGCTGATCCACCGACCATAAAAGTTAGAGTCCCCGCCTCTGCACCCGCAACACCGCCCGATACCGGTGCATCGAGCATATCCAACCCACGTGCAGCAGCCTCTTTTGCTACGGCTCGAGCACTCTCAACATCAATTGTAGAACAGTCAATCAATAGTGTGCCGTTCGAAGCGGTGGCAATGACCCCATCATCGCTCCCATAGACCGTTCGAACATGTTGTCCTGCCGGCAACATGGTAATTACGATTTCGGCGTCCATTACCACTTCCTTTTGGGAGGATGCCATAGCCCCACCAGCCGCAGCTGCCGACTGGAGTGCGCTCTGCAAGCGATCAAAGGCAGTGACCTTATTGCCCGCCTTAACCAAATTTCGGACCATAGGATATCCCATGTTACCGGTGCCAATAAATCCGATCGTCATGACGCAATCTCCCTAGGCCACACATTCTTAGAGTGGTGGATACGTGTATCAATTGAAATGTAAATCCCCATCAGCGAGCGGAAGAAAATACCGCTCCACTGCTTCATTCGTGACCTCAGAAACGTTGCTTGGCAGCCAGCTTGGTTGATTATCCTTTTCGACAATTACAGCACGCACTCCCTCATAAAAGTCGTGGTCCTCCATAAATCGAAGTGCCAATCGCAGTTCCATCACCATGCACGCTTCAAAGTCCAAAGTGCCTCCTTCCCTCAACTGACGGAAAGTGACTTTGAGGCTGGTTGGCGATTTCTCCCTAATTTTCGATGCTGTCAGCTTCGACCACTCGTCGCCAGAGGCATGAAGGGCAACCAGCACCTGGTCCAAGGAATCTTTGGAGAAACATTGATCAATAAGGGCCCGGTGGTTCGTCAACGTCTCGTCTTCTAACGCACTGCTGAACTCGGATAAAACGGCGCTTACTTTGAACGATACATCCTCGCCTGGACCGATTTTCTCGACTGCCTCAATCAGTCCATCCACCAAGTTGGCGGGAACATAGTGAGTAGATACCCCTGCCGTAAGACTATCTCCTGCCTTAAGTCGAGCTCCGCTAAGTCCAAGATACATGCCAATAGAGTCCGGACAGCGTGGCAGAAAGTAACTGCCTCCAACATCCGGGAAATAACCAATACCTGTTTCTGGCATAGCGAACAAAGTCCGTTCGGTGGCGATCCGATACTGTCCGTGCACCGACAACCCAACACCCCCACCCATGGTGATACCATCAAGGATGGCCATGTAGGGTTTGGGATAACGAAAAATCGTTCGGTTTAGACGAAATTCCGAACTAAAAAACCCTCGACAATAATCAATGCCTTCATTACGGCTACTTTCAGCCAAACGCCGAATGTCCCCACCAGCGCAAAAAGCACGATCCCCTGCACCCTGCACCAGAACTACAGCAACGTCAGAATCCATTGCCCAATCATCAAGTGCCTGCTGCATTGCGATGACCATATCGTAGTTGAGTGCGTTTAACGTATGTGGACGGTTCAACTTTACATGCCCTACGCCACCCGTTCGCGAAAACAGAATGTCCGACTCATCACTCATCGTTCTGTCCCCCTTGCAACAAATGGCGGGAAATAATTACACGCATAATTTCATTTGTACCTTCAAGAATTTGGTGGACACGTAAATCTCGAAGAATTCGTTCTATTGGGTAATCGCGTAGATACCCATAGCCACCGTGCAATTGCAGGGCTGTGTTGCAAACATCGAAAGCTATATCGGTGGAAAAACGCTTCGCCATTGCGCAATACATTCTTGCGTCAGCTATACCAGCATCGAGGCTGGCCGCGGCTCGACGAATCATTAGGCGTGCCGCCTCCAGTTCAGTTGCCATGTCTGCCAGCTTAAATTGTAGTCCTTGAAAATCGGCCAACCGACGACCGAATTGCCGTCGCACCAGCATGTGCTCTTGCGCAGCCTCCATCGCTGCACGGGCACCTCCGATAGAACACGCGCCAATATTGAGTCGACCGCCGTCTAGACCCGTCATCGCAATCTTAAAACCTTCCCCTTCCCTTCCTATGAGATTAAAGGCGGGCACTCGACAATCTTCAAATATTACGGCCGCCGTGGGCTGTGAATGCCATCCAAGTTTTTTCTCTTTTTTTCCAAAACTTAGTCCAGGAGAATCTTTCTCAACTACGATGCACGAGATTCCGCCCGGACCGGTGTTACCGGTTCGTACCATGCAAACATAAATATCCGAGGTGGACGCTCCCGAGATAAATGCTTTACTGCCGTTAATTACATAGTCCTCGCCGTCTCGAATGGCACGGGTTTTGAGCGAGCCAGCATCCGATCCAGAGTCAGCTTCGCTAAGGCAATAACTTGCCATCAACTGCATCGTACACAAGCCTGGTACCCACTTTCGGCGTTGAAACTCATCACCAAAACAATCGATCATCCAGCTCGCCATGTTATGGATTGAAATATAGGCCGCAGTTGAAGGACAGGCCGCGGCAAGCTCTTCAAAAATAACGGCAGCATCAAGACGGCTGAGACCTGTTCCTCCCCGCTCCTCTTTGCAGTAAATTCCGGCAAAACCTAGTGCTGCAGCCTGCCGCAGCGCATCAACTGGAAAAATCAACTCTTCATCCCATTGTGCTGCAAAAGGAGCCATTTTTTCTCGGGCGAACACTCGTGCTGTTTCTCGAAAGGAGCACTGCTCCTCATTTAGCTCAAAATCCACGGGTACGGGCCCCCTAAGACACACTTAAGTTATGAGATTAACTAATTGGTGTTTCGAGCGATGTTAACTAGTGTTAACCCTCTGTCAACGCAACCCAACACGCAACAAGTGTAAGCCTTGTCGGATGAGCGGCTCGCTTCTATCATCCCCCCGTTTAAGTGGAGAACAGAGATGAGCGGTCCTCGTTTACCCTATCAGCCAGGCCACTATCCAACGACTCGGCTACGCCGTAATCGACGCGACGACTGGTCACGGCGCTTGATGGCGGAGAATAAGCTGGGGGTTGATGATCTTATTTGGCCGATCTTTGTCCACGAGGAAAAGGAACAACGCATTCCCGTGGCAAGCATGCCTGGCGTTGACCGACTGTCTATTGATATATTAGCTGAAGCAGCACGCGAGGCAGTATCATTTGGGATCCCCGCTGTAGCAATCTTTCCCGTAATCAATTCGCAACGTAAAAATGAGGAAGGAACGGAGGCAATAAATCCGAAAAATTTAGTGTGCAGGGCAATCAGGGAGATTGCTGAACAAAATCTCAATCTAGGTATTGTCTGTGATGTAGCCCTAGACCCCTTTACCAGTCATGGCCATGATGGGTTGGTTCGCGATGGGTATGTGGTTAACGACGAAACGGTAGAAGTACTGATTCAGCAGGCTCTGATACAGGCGGCAGCTGGCTGTACCATAATTGCTCCATCAGACATGATGGATGGACGCGTAGGCGCTATTCGTAAAGCGCTTGATCAAGCCGGACACGAACGCGTCCGTATCTTGTCCTATGCTGCAAAATACGCTTCCGCCTTTTATGACCCATTCCGAGAAGCTATTGGATCTACCACTAATCTGGAACAGGGAGATAAACGGACGTATCAAATGGATGTCGCCAACAGCGACGAAGCACTACGTGAAGTTGCGCTCGACATTAACGAGGGTGCCGACATGGTAATGGTAAAACCAGGCCTTCCATACCTCGATATCATTTTCAGAATTAAAGAAACGTTTGGACTGCCAACATACGCGTACCAGGTAAGCGGCGAATATGCGATGATTGCCTGTGCTAGCAACCAAGGTTGGTTGAACGGGAAACGGGCTATACTGGAAAGCCTCAAGTCCTTTAAACGCGCAGGTGCCGACGGTATTCTAACTTATTTTGCCCCTCAAGTTGCTCGTTGGTTGCGGGAAGAAGCGGAAGAGTTGTAAGCGCCGCTTCATCTCAACTGTCGACCCCTAGCTCGACAGAATCATACAACCTTGGTTCGGGCTGCAACCCCCCCGTCAACTGAATAAATAACGCCACTAATATAAGAGGCTTTAGGGGAAGCGAGGAATGTCACCAGATCAGCCACTTCCTCCGGCTCCCCGGCTCGGTTGAGTGGAAGACCCTTCAAAAACTCTTGCCAGCGGGACTTGTCGCCTAACTCGTTTTCCGCACGGGTCTGCAATAAAGTCTTCATCCGGTCCGTAGCAATTAAACCCGGATTTACACCCACGACACGCACCCCATCATCCAAGCTGGTACCGCCAAGAGCCCTGGTAAAAGCCATCAACCCCGCGTTACCAGTACTTCCGACAATATAATTTGCGTCATAACGTTCGCCGGCAAGTCCAATAATATTGATAATCACGCCGCGGCCACGATTTTGCATTTGTGCGTACATTTGGCGCGTTAAATTTATATAACCAAATACCTTAAGATCCCAAGCTTCCCGCCAACGCGCTTCGTCAACAGAGGCAATATTACCACCCGGAATCGCACCAGCGTTGTTGATCAAAATATCCACATCAGCGCAAGCTTCGGCCAACCGAGTGGTATTTCGGCTTTGGCTAAGATCGAACGCATGGATTGACACCTCAGAACCTGTGGTCTCAGTAATTTCCACCTGAGCTTGTTGAAGATCCGCCTCCGTACGTGACGCTAGGTGAAGTTGGCATCCCTCTTTAGCCATACTACTTGCAATAGCCCGGCCTATCCCTCGAGAGCCACCCGTTATTAATACTTTTTGTCCACCCAGTTGTAAGTCCATACCAAAACCTCTCCTTTCTTATCGCCACATTGTGAGTGAATGATAAGTAACCTCAGTCAAACCCAAAACCATTTTTGCGTGTAAAAGCTTTATTTCAACCACAGAGTCAAAAATTGTAACGGCCGAAAGTAATTCCTATCAGATGACGATCAAACTCATGTGTCATCAATGTCTACAAACATACATCCGCGAAAACCATTAAAATTAGTGTTCAGTGCGTTGCTATAAGCGCCAAGAAGGGAGAACTCAATCCAATCCCCCTCACATATATCTTCCGGCAAACAAACCGGCTGGGGCAACTGATCATTCGAGTCGCAGGTCGGACCAAAAACTGTAAATGGTTTTAAGCCATTGCCAATTGGGCCATCAAGGCGAACCAAGCGCGCAGGCAATTGGAATTGGTTAGAACTGCTTTCAGCAAAACTGCCAAAAATGCCATCATTAATGTATAGACGCTCACCCTTACGTAAGTACACCTTCGTCACCACGGACACGCCGTCCGCTACTAATGCGCGGCCTGGCTCACACAATAAAGTTATTTCATGACCAAGACCAATCGCGGCGACTCCCTCAACAATTGCCTTCATAAAGTCTGCTAGAGGCGGCAGTGCCATATTCGGATAAGAAGCTGGAAATCCGCCACCAACATCAAGCGCAGTGATGGGCACACGTGCACGGCTTATAGTTTTTCCGACAACGGACAATGCAGTCTGATAGGAACATGGATCGTAGCACTGCGACCCCACGTGGAACGATAATGCACACTTAAACCCTGTATTTCTTACCCGATTCAATAATGAAACAGCCTCATCGATGGAAGCTCCAAACTTATCTGAAAAATGCTCACTCGCACCTCCAGGAGGTGTCGCCAATCTGACATAAACGGTAACTCCTCTAGTATCGTCGACTTCATCGACCACCTTAGATAGTTCCGACAAATGGTCGACAGCAAAATGGCGAACACCATGCAATCGATAAGAATTCCGGATCGCCGAACGAGATTTCACAGGATGCTGAAAATAGGGGGTGGAGTTATTGTAACGCTCACGAATAAGCTTTACTTCCTCTAATGAGGCCACGTCAAAATCACTAATTCCACCAACATGGCATGCATCGAGTACCCAAGGGTGTGGATTACATTTGACTGCATACAACACCTTGCCCGGAAAATTATTAACGAAATCGCGAGCATTCCTTTGGATCCGTTTTTTTCGCAAACAATAGACAGGAACCTCAGGACGATAATCGACGAGCATAGCCTCTACAGACGGAAAAGACTTACTTTCAATATTTTTTTCGATAGTCATTCTCTCTAACCAAACTTGCATGGTCGTGTAGCCTAAGCTATGCCACGTCCGCAACTCCCAGCATGGCGTGGGCCTAAGGATTACGACAATGACTGATACACGATCAACGGATATGACACAGCCTGAAACACCAATTAAACCTCCGGTAGGCCCTCTGTCCGGGATCACCGTACTGGACCTGACACGAGTGCTTGCTGGGCCTTACTGCACCATGATTTTAAACGACCTAGGCGCAAGAATTATTAAAGTCGAACCACCCGGTGGCGACGATTCACGTGGCTACGGGCCATGGTTGGATGGACATTCTGCATACTTCATGTCGTTAAACCGAGGCAAGGAAAGCATCGTCCTTGATTTGAAAAATGATAAGGACCGAAAGGTATTCGATAAACTGCTTTCGGAAACTGACGTACTGGTGGAGAATTTTCGCCCAGGCACTATGGCGAAACTCGGTTACGGATGGGAAACAATACATGCCCGACATCCCGAACTTATCTATGCTGCCTGCTCTGGTTTTGGCCAGACTGGCCCCGATTCGGGACGCCCAGCATATGATATAGTTGTACAAGGAATGGGTGGCCTCATGAGCCTTACCGGTCACGAGGGTGGGCCACCAACCCGAGTAGGAACTGCAATCGGAGATATCACGGCCGGGTTATTTACCACGATCGGGGTGAATGCGGCGCTATTTGACCGGACAAAGACAGGCGCTGGTCAATTTATCGATATATCAATGCTCGATTGCCAGATTGCCATCCTTGAGAATGCCATTGCACGCTATTTCGCAACGGGCATAAGTCCAGGGCCCTCAGCTGCACGTCACCCGTCGATTGCCCCCTTCGAATGCTATGAGAGCAAAAATAGCCATATCATTATTGCAGCTGGCAATGATGCGCTGTTCGCAAAGCTTTGCAAAGAACTAGGCACCCCGGAGTTAACCATAGACTCACGCTTCAATACAAACCGTGCGCGCATTGAAAATGTCGCTGCACTTAAAAAGGCCCTGGAACGTATTCTCAAAACTCACGATACTAATTATTGGCTTCAGAAGTTGGAAACGGCTGGGGTCCCTTGCGGGCCCCTGAACACTGTCGCAGATGTTGTGAAAAATCCGCAGGTCCAATCACGGAATATGGTGGTAGAGATCGATGACGATCAAACTACACGTCTAAAAATCGCGGGTAATCCAATAAAGCTCAACCGCTATTCGGATCCCGATACTCGGGCCCCCGCCCCAGCCCTAAATCAGCATCGAGATTTTATTGAGAAACAAAATTAATTATTTATATTAACACATTGTTCTCTATGAAGAAAATAGTTTTAGTATTGACCGTTTTCGGGTTATTAACTGTCATCGTGGCATCAGCCACAACTTTTTGGTTGCGAACATCTCTCCCCATCACAGATGGTCTGATCACGCTGGACGGACTTACCGCTCCTGTCACCGTTACGCGCGATGTTTACGGCATCCCACATATCAAAGGTGAGTCCCAAACAGATGTTTATTTCGGTTTAGGATTCGTCCACGCACAAGACCGAATGTGGCAAATGGAAACCGCCCGGCGCG
>PTKE01000015.1 GCA_002937585.1 Alphaproteobacteria bacterium MarineAlpha9_Bin6
ACTAACCGAGGTCGTCTTTGGTCCCATGGGCAACGCAGAAATGGAACGAGTCCTCGACAACACACACGAATATCGGGTCGTTACTGATCCCGAGGAGGCCGGGCGCAAAGTCCACAAGAAGGTTGAGCTGTTCGCCAATATCTCGGAACCCATGTTTTGCGGCACCTGCCATGACGTGACACTGTTCAACGGCTTTCGACTCGAAGAAGCGTTCAGTGAATACCGGACATCCCCAGCAGCTGCACGCGGAGAAACCTGCCAAGATTGCCACATGGGCAAGGTCCAGGGCGTAGCATCGGGCTATGATTACGGACCAGCTGCAGTCGTCGGTGGAGTCGAAACGATGCCCCGCAAACTTACGAACCACTTTTTTGCGGGTCCCGACTATTCGCTGATCCATCCCGGAATCTTCCCGCATAACTCTGTGGCGCAGGCGCTCGCGACGATGGAGGAATGGCTACAGTTTGATGTCGACGCCGGCTGGGGCACTGACGAATTCGAGGACACCGTCACCGACGACGGGCAGTTTCCAGAAGCCTGGCAGTCCATCGATGACCGCTACGATGCCCGCGATATTATTGATTATCAGCTGGAACGACTCGCATGGGCAACCGAACAGCGGCTCGAGGTGCTGCGTAACGGCTACATACTTGGCGATATTGTCACCAAACGTGCCGACGCAGGCGGCATTGAATTCGACGTCCAGGTGAGAAGTGGCACCGACGGTCACAACGTACCAACGGGCTTTACCGGCGAGCGGTTGGTCTGGCTTGAAGTAACGGTGACGGATGATGACGGCAACGTGGTGTTCGTATCCGGCGACCGCGACCCAAATGGTGACTTGCGCGATGGCCATTCGGCATACGTGCATGCTGGCGTGACTGCACTAGACCCTTACCTGATGAGTCTCCAATCGATCTTTGTCACGCAGAATGTTCGGGGCGGTGAGATAGAGCACGTGATCCCAATTCCTTATCCGGTGACTGCCCTGCCAAGGGTGTTGCCATCGGCAGTATCGCTGGTATTCACCGGAGAGCCGGCGACAGAACGAGTCCACAAGAGGGGTATAGAGCCTCTTGGAGAGCGGTGGGGACACTATGTTGTTGAAGGCGACGCGCTGACCGGCCCGGGCCCGTATCGAGCGGTGATCAAGCTGATCCAGCAACCGGTTCCGATCAACCTCGTAGTGGCCATGCAGGATGTTGGATTTGACTACGGACTCACGCCACGCCAAGTTGGCGACGCGTACATCGCTGGCGCACAGGTATTATGGGAGCGCGAGGTGATATTCAATATTGACCCTGGTCAGGCCACAAATCAGACGGATAACGAAACAAAATTGGATGGTTAGATTGGCTTCTGTGCTCGCTGTGCACGTGAATAACGCGGACAGCGAGTGCGAGTTGTAGTATTGAAAATTATGTCTTTCCGACGAAAGCCTTGGGGAGCAGTTGGATATGGGTAGATGCCGCTGGTACGGACGTAGCACCTCTTCATGGTCGCGGTTAAGCGTTGTCACGTTAGTGGCTGTGAGCCTTCTTGGCTCCACCGCATATGCGTCGGACGACGAGCAAGGTGGACACTGGTACGACTGGTTCTGGCCTCTCGGGGCACCGGCGCCCGTCGAAGCCTTGAAGCACGAATATGTTCCATTTAAAGGGCTCGGTGAAATTCCGAACCGACCGAAACTGATGATTGAGCTTGGCGACGCTTTCCTTGGTACGGGGCGGCTCAATCCCGGATTTCAGGTTCCCATTATCGGCGCCGTCTGGCAACCTCGACTTTGGTCCTACTTTATCAGTCGAACAGCACTGCAATCCTTCGATAATGGGGCGGCAGGCGCTGATCGCGAGACAGAAATTGCGAACCGAACAGACCTTTTCGTCAATTTGCAACTTACCGGAACGGAAAAGATTCTCTTGGGCCTCAGGCCGTTCGACGCAAATTCGCCAAGACGCTTTACCAAGTACACCTTCAGCGGAGCCGACGAAGACTTCAAAAACGAACTCAACCTAGACGTTGAAGCTCTGTTTTTTGAGGGTGACGTAGGAAGTCTGTTTCCAATATTGGATGAAAAGGGCGTCACACCGATTGATTTTGGATTTTCGGTCGGTCGTCAGTCGATTACCTTCCAGGAAGGAATTCTTATCAACGATACCGTCGATATGATCGGGTTTAACCGCAACAATCTTACTTTTCCAGGCGCCTCAAACCTGAGATTTTCGGGTATGTGGGCATGGGACCGACTGGACCGGAATGACCGGGTTCGGGGATCCAATGCGAATATGTTGGCATTGTTTACAGCGATAGATACACATGTCAGCACATTTAGTGTGGATACCATTTACGTCGCGGACAACGCGGCCGATGGCTCAGGAGATGCGTTTTATCTCGGCGTCTCAGCAATCCAGCGGATGAAGGTTCTGGGGCGACTAGGCGTGAGCACGGCGTACCGGGTCAACAGTTCTTTTGCGCTCGATGATGAAATTAGTGGGAACGTGATTGGCGATGGCACCCTGGTGACGGGTGAGTTCTCTTTCACACCGCATGGCTCACACGATATCGCCTATTTCAATCCGTTTTTGGCCCTTGGAAATTTTACGCAAGCAGGACGCGAGGCAATTGTCGGAGGGCCGTTGGCAAACACCGGAATACTGTTCGCGTCGGCGAATCTCAGCACCTACGGCGCCGAAGTTAGCCCGTTCGTCGATGATGACATCGGGTTTGCCATCGGTTATCAGGCATTTTGGCAACATGGTCGTCGCAATCTAACTTTAGAGCTCGCAACGAAGAAGGATTATTCGGGAAGTGGCAATGATTCTGTCGCGATCGGATATCAGCTGCAACAAGCAATTGCACAGTATGTTCAAATTCAGATCGAGTCCTTTTACACGTTCAATGACACCATTTCGGACGGCGCAGGGGCACGCTTTGAAGTACTAGTGGTATATTGATTTAGGATAGCACAAAAAAGATGAGATCGTGCCGCGCTAGCCGGCTATTCGTAACCGATCTTCATCTAGCGTAGAGATTAAGATGGAGGGCATACTTGGTTTTCGGCGCATACGTCCTACAAGGGTCAAAAGTGTTTAGGTTTGTCAAGACCGGGGAAATTGAAAGAGTGAGACAGTAATGGATGCCTTGTTTGGATCAACCGCGGTCCACTTAGTCGGCGCCATCATTATGGCCACGGCTTTGTTCCAGGTGGCGGTTCTTCTTTTCACCTCCTGGCGCGGTGCAATTTTTGCCCGAAGCCAACAAGAATTGTCTCTTCAGCTTTTAAAACGTCGCGTCGAAGCAGAAACACTACACGGTCAGATGGAACGGGACAAAGGCAGCTCGACTTGGTCCGGCCTGCGCAAGTTCCGCATCAACCGAAAGGTGCCGGAAGGCGGCGGCATTTCCTCCTTCTATCTCGTACCCCACGATGGCAAAGAGATCCCACAGTTCGACCCGGGTCAATATTTAACCTTTAGTCTGCGCTTGCCGGATCGAGAGAAACCGCTCGTGCGGTGCTATTCTTTATCGGACGGTAGCCTTCAAAGGGAACACTACCGTGTCAGCATCAAGCGGGCGGACCCGCCACGCAAGGCACCAGAGGCCCCGCCCGGGGTATCATCGAGTTTTTTCCATAACGCACTTAACGAGGGCGACATCGTTGATGTTAAAGCGCCGTCTGGAAATTTTTATCTCGACATCTCTAAACATACGCCGGTGGTCCTGATAGGTGGCGGTATCGGGCTGACCCCAATGCTTAGCATGCTCAATACTCTTTGTGAATCGGACTCCCAACGAGAAACTTGGTTGTTTTACGGAGTCAGAAATGGCGAAGAGCACATCATGCGCGAGCACTTAGCACAGCTCGAGGCTGAACATGAGAACGTGCATTTGCAAGTGTGCTACAGCAATCCCCGAGATGGTGTCGACACCGATGGAACCGACTACCACCACGCTGAAAGGGTAAGTATCGAACTTTTTAAACGGGTCCTGCCATCCAATAACTACGAATACTACATTTGTGGACCCGGGCCGATGATGGAGTCAATGACCAACGGGCTTCGGGAGTGGGGCGTTCCAGACAGCGATGTGCATTTCGAAGCATTCGGCCCCGCCAGCGTCAAAAAAACCGCGCCGGCCAAAAAAAAGGCGGTGCCAGCCGGGGCAGCCGCTATCGAGGTCGTTTTTTCGAAGTCAGGAAAAACTTTGAAGTGGGACGGGTCGGCTGAATCTATACTCGAACTTGCTGAAAACAACGGGATCGACATCGACTCAGGGTGCAGAGCGGGAAGCTGCGGCACCTGCATTACCGCGCTCAAGGGGGGAGAGGTTGACTACATCGAAGAACCAGGCGCATTACCTGAGGACAGCTCTTGTCTAGCTTGCATCGCGGTGCCAAAGAACAATTTGACCCTAGACGCTTGAACTGGGTGAACGAGGGAAGTTATCTTAGTGTGGCGCGGCATTTATATATGGAGGCTTGGTAAAATGGAAAATACGGCATTCGTGGACCGATTGTATCAAGCGCTCGGAACGACTGCTCTCGCGCTGGGCCTTGTTCTGGGCCTGCTCGCTGGCCCGTCACCGGCCGCAGCGCAGGAAATGCGCCTTGACCCGGCTCTGGTAAAGGGTCCGGACGCTTGCGGAGAATGCCACAAGTCTTCGGTCGGCGTCTGGAAAGACACGCACCACGCCACAACCTTCAAAAGCTTGCCGCGTAGTGATAAGGCCAAAGAAATTGCAAAAGCTATGGGGATCCGGCGAATCAAGAGCGAGAGCGACTGCCTAGGTTGCCATTTTACCTCTGCGGCCGTGGATGGCGATGCTAAACCCATCGCGGGAATTACCTGCGAATCCTGCCACGGTGCCGGCAAAAACTGGATCGACGTACACAGCGATTTTGGGGGCAAGGGTGTGACCGCCGATACAGAGGACCCCGCCCACAAGACAGCAAGGTATGAACAATCCGAGGCAGCGGGTTTAATTCGACCCTCACGGATCTACGCGGTAGCGGAGAACTGCTACACCTGCCATACCGTCCCTAATGAAAAACTCGTTAACGTAGGGGGACACCCGGCCGGTAGCAAATTCGAGCTGGTAGCATGGAGTCACGGTGAAGTCCGACACAATGTCTGGTACTCGAAGGAAAACAACGCTTCTCCGCTCGAACGGCAACGGATGATGTACATCGTCGGCCAAGCACTCGATTTAGAGTACGCCTTACGCGGTGTCGCAAAAGCAACGGAGAAGGCAAAATACGCTGTCGCTATGGCCAAACGTGCTAAAAGAGCCGAGAAACGACTTCAGAAAATTGCCGAAATGGTGGACGCACCAGAGATCCAGGCCATTCTCGCTATCGCTGCCGAAGCCAAGCTTAAATTAAACAACGAGGAACAGCTGACAACGGCAGCCAATGGAGTATCGGTGGAGGCTAAGAAACTTTCCGACAGCTATGATGGAAGTCAGTTTGCCGGAATCGATGCCATATTGCCGAAACTGGATAAGTAAGGGGAAAACCCATTTATAGGACCATACCGCGCGCGCGGAGGCGGTGATGGCCGACACGACCACAACCATCCAGCGCCCACAACGCTGGGATAGCCCATTTGGGCCAGAGATGACGGACGCTGACGTTGAACGCGTCCTCGCGCTTGAGCCGTTTTGCAACATGGACCCGGAGCGATTTCCAGCGAGTCAGTCACTCGCGGGAGTCATTAAAAATGACACACGATTGATCCGTTACAACGACGGTGACATCCTCGTGCGGGCTGGAGATTATGGTAATTCAGCATTTTTGGTGGTATCCGGCGAGGCCCACGTGGTTCTACCACAGACCCCCCTCCCTGAGGAGATGCTTGGTCGAGCGACTGAGAGAACAAAGGGCATAGTAGAAGCCGTTAGCCAACTCTGGAAAAACTCTAAATATCCAGAGGTACGGGATCACAACCGCTATGAAGACGGAGGTGCCACGGGAACACGCGGCAGCGATCAACATGCACGTATTTTCTTGCAGGATGTCCCGACGGTTCTAAACGAGCATCGCACCAGAACACTGGGTGCGGGCGAGATGTTCGGGGAAATTGCTGCGCTTGGCCGAACACAGCGCACAGCCACCGTTTTTGCCGGGGGCGACTCAGAGCTTCTCGAAATCAGATGGCAGGGATTGAAAGAACTGCGCCGAAGGGTTGATGAGTTTCGCAAACACGTCGATAACCTATACCGGCAACGCAGCCTCACGGCACATTTGCAAGCAACACCGATGTTCGAACATCTCAGTGATGAGGTAATCGAAAAGATCGCCGATGAGACGTTATTCGAGACTTATGGAAATTTTGACTGGCACACCTCCTACAAACGCTTATCGGAAGGACGTCCTGAAGACCGCCTTGCCCGCGAGCCAGTAATAGTTTCAGAAGGCGATTATCCGGACGGATTGTTACTAGTTCGTTCCGGTTTTGGGCGGATCAGTAAGTCGGTCAATAACGGTCATCGCACCCTGCAGTATATTGGAGCCGGTAAGGTTTTTGGTCTGCAGGAGATCATCCATAACTGGCGCCAAAAGGATTCAAGGCCACTTCAGACCAGTCTTCGGGCGTTGGGCTACACAGACATTCTCCGAGTACCGACCAAGATTATCGAAGAATTAGTACTGCCAACCCTGACAGATGAGGCGCTAAACCGGTTGACCGGTTTAACACATCAGACCAGCAGGCCGGCCGAAGCAGATACGAGTGGAGTTGTGGGTCTGGACGCAGGCATGTTGGAGTTTCTAGTCGAATACCGATACATCAATGGCAGTGCAACCATGTTGATCGACCTCGACCGTTGCGTTAGATGCGATGAATGCGTCACCGCTTGTGCCAAGGGACATGACAACAATCCCCGTTTCAACCGTCATGGCCGACGCTACGACCACTACATGGTGGCCAATGCTTGTATGCACTGCGCAGACCCCGTTTGTATGATTGGTTGTCCAACCGGTGCAATTCACCGGTCTTCATCAGCGGGTCAGGTGGTTATAAACGACGACACCTGTATTGGGTGCTCTACTTGCGCCAACTCGTGTCCTTACGACAACATTCGAATGGTTGATGTGCGGGATCAAAATGGTGCTTTCATTCTTGACCAGTCGATGAGTGCACCAATCGTAAAAGCTACCAAATGCGACCTTTGCGTTGACCAACCAGGTGGCCCCGCATGTCAAAGGGCCTGTCCTCATGATGCACTGAAACGCGTTGATATGAGTGATATGGGATCACTTGCAGACTGGCTGGACAGGTAGTGACGTTTGCCTCTCGCCGCCTGCGCAACATATCGATTGTAATTTTGGTCGCATTGGGTTTGTTGATAGGTCATCAAGTCTATAACGTGGCGCTCTATCAGGAACAGTTTTTATCTGGCTGGTTATTAATCGGTACAGTCCTATTCTTAACATTCTATAACGCCCGAAAGAAACTTAGCATGCTCCCTATCGGGACAGCTGCTAAATGGCTTCAGTTTCATATTTACCTCGGTTTTCTTTCTGTTCTTTTATTTTTTCTTCACATTAGCTGGCGTATTCCAAATGGTTGGCTAGAAGGTTTGTTAGCAGTTTTTTTTATCGGAGTGTCTCTAAGCGGGGTCACTGGACTATACCTTAGTCGCCGTCTTTCTAAGTTGCTAACTCAGCGCGGCGAAGAGGTAATATTTGAACGCATCCCCGGCTTCATCGCAGGATTACGAAGTGAGGCAGAGGAACTGGCATTACAATGCGCTTCCGGAACCAGCTCCTCGACTATCAGTGATTATTACGCTGCCGACTTGGCTCCTTTCTTTTCTGGACCAAAAAATCTGATGCGTCACTTTTTGGGTTCTCGTCGCGCCCTATTCGAAATGATCAAACAGACCACTAATATGGACCGCTATTTAAACGACAAAGAGCGGGAATTCGCAGAAAAACTTCGTCAATTAATCGAGAAAAAGGATGAACTTGACTACCACTATGCTCTGCAAGCAATCCTTAAGGGTTGGCTGTTTATTCACATTCCACTCACGTACGGGATGATAATTTTAGCAGTCATACACCTGGTACTGGCATACGCGTTCAGCGGAGGCCTTTGATCTTGGCTCAGGTCCAACAATTCTCCTTTCGCGAAAGTCCGTACCTCCGCCCTACCCAGAAGTGGGTCTGCGGTCACCTCACCGAAGGTAAACCGTGTCAAATCGGTCCGGATAACAGGGGAAACTGCAGAGCCACCTCGGAGTGCCAGCCACGCCGGGATGGATCGCGATGGCAATGCACCCGCTCGCAACTTGCTGGCGGACCCTGCAAGGAGGGCCCTCTCCCCGATGGGAACTGTTGCAGAAGCATCCCGAAATGCCGGCCGGTGCGAAGCTGGCGTGCAAAACGGGGTGCCGCAACGAAGTGGGTAGTGTCGGTTACAATCGGTCTCGTTCTATTGTGTATCGCCGGGGATGGTAGACAGCAGTTTATAAATCCTGGAAGTCTAACCTCACAACACGCTGAACTTTCGAATTGTGGCAGCTGCCACGGCGCGTTCGAATCAACACCTACGGAATGGCTTCACGCTGCCTTTGCAAAATCAAAATTGAAGGAAGACAGCGAACGGTGTCTGAACTGCCACAAACTGGGTGATGATGCTTTCCGACCTCACAGCATCCCAACTGACACGCTCGCTTCTCTAACGAAAACAGCAGCAATAACCTACCCTTCATCTGGAGCATTGAGCGTACGTATCGCAAATACACTTCTGGACCCGCCCAACGAGGGCGGCCGCGTCTTGGTCTGTGGAACCTGTCACAGCGAACATCATGGCTCTGACTTCAATCTGACCGCTATGTCTGACGAAGGTTGCACCACTTGTCATAAAGCCCAATTCACAAGTTTTTCTGAAGGGCACCCAGCATACGTGGCATATCCCTATCAACGTCGTACTGGTATCCAGTTCGATCATCTTAGCCATTTTGGAAAACATTTTCAGACAGAACAAAATAAATCACTTGCATCCAAAGACTGTGGAAACTGCCACAAACCGGATTCTGTAGGCCAGAAGATGCTGGTGAAGTCCTTTGAGATCGTCTGTGGCGCGTGTCACGGCGGTCAGATTGAAGGCGAAGGACGAGCAGGTGCCAAAGGAATCGCTGTCTTCAGCGTTCCAGGGATAGATCCATACGCGCTTCAGGATCGCGCGGTCGCCATAGGAGAGTGGCCCGAGTTTGCGGAAGGGCCCGTCACTCCTTTTATGGATCTTCTACTCTCCAGCCAAAATAATTATCGAGCTGCCAAGACGATTCTTGAAGGTCTTGACCTGATGGATCTCTCGGACGCTACCGAGGAGCAAATCGGTGCCGTGGAAAGCCTAGCCTGGAACGTGAAGGGCTTGTTTTTTGATTTGCGTATAAATGGATTGAACGAGCTAAAAACACGTTTAGAAACGGGCTTCGGACGGAAATTAGTAACAGATGAACTAGCCCAGCTAACCGGTCTCCTGCCAAGCGGAGTGGTTCAATCCGCTCAAACAAAATGGTTTCCGAACCTTTTTATTGAAGTCTCTCGGCAGCGCAAAGGTGAGAGAGTATTTTTGCCCTCCGATGATGAATCTCAAAATGAAGATTCAACTGATTTGAAAACACTTAACGGAACTGGTGAGATCGATCTTGGAGACGACGAAATCGATCTTGGAGACGATGAAATCGATCTTGGAGACGATGAAATCGATCTTGGAGACGATGAGATTGATCTTGGAGACGATGAAATCGATCTTGGGGACGACGAGATCGATCTTGGGGACGACGAGATTGATCTAGGAGACGACGAAATCGATCTTGGGGACGACGAAATCGATCTTGGGGACGATGAAGAAATCGCCCTTGAAGACGACGATGAAATTGAGCAACGCAGCGACGGTCCGACACTAGAAACACCTGTAATAGACGAGGATTGGGCAGCGGCAGGAGGCTGGTATCAAGACGACGATACCTTTGCTCTGAGGTACCGCCCTGTAGGACATGCCGACATTTTTATCCATAGCTGGTTAGACGTGACCTCACCCTTAACAGTATCGAGGACCTCCGAGGAAGGAAATAATAAAGTCGAACCTGGCTGGGCGACCGATATCTTTGAGGAGTTGGCGAACGCAAAGGGACCTGGGGTGTGCATTAAATGCCACTCGATCGATCAGAGCGATAATGCGAATGTAAGTATCAATTGGCGTGGTGCGCGTCCTGACCCAAATCAACATTCGTTTACAAAATATTCCCACGAATCCCATTTCAGCCTCCTTGATGAGAAGGGTTGTGTAACCTGTCACATAGTGAACAAGGAGAGCGATTTTTCAGTCGGTTTTGAGGATCGCGACCCAACCACCTTCGCCAGTAACTTCAAACCTTTGGAGCAGGCTGTATGTGCCAACTGCCATCAAGCCAAAAAGGCAACAGACAGCTGCCTCACATGCCACAACTATCACGTCGGCGAATTTACTCAAGCCATGCCTACCACAAATGACATGCTAGCTACCAACAACAACTAATGGGCGAGAATGCTTGTACTTAACGCATTCCGTCCCCCAAAACACTCAAAAGTCTACACTGCACTTAATGCCAGACATTTGTATTAGAACGACAATTTATGCGTTGAATTCATCGTGCATAACAAGCATTTGGCGCACAGCATCACCCGCGGCGAGTTTGTCAAACCCTGCGTTTAAATCGTCAAGGACAATATTTCCGCTCCTCAGCTTATCCACTGCCAACTTGCCCTGTTTGTAAAGGTTAATGAACTTGGGTACATCCTGACGCACGATAGAACTACCCATGTAGCTACCCTTGATGGCGCGTTCGTTGACTACGAGCTCCGCATGTGGGATTTCGAATGTATGTTGATGTTGGGATAAGCCCGAAGTTACGGTCATTCCGCCACGACGGGTAATGGCATAGGCAGTCTGCATCGCCTCAACGGCACCAGCAACCTCAAAAGCGTATTCAACTCCACCTTTAGTTGCCTCTATTACCTTTTCAACACAATCAGGGTCGGAGGCATTAAAGGTGTCTGTGGCGCCCAACTGTCTGGCCAAACCCAGTTTATCGTCCGCAATATCGATCGCGAGTATCCTACCGGCCCCAGCGACCACACCGCCGAGCAACGCGCACAGACCTACCCCGCCAAGTCCAACAATCCCGATCGTGGACCCAGGGGAAATCTTTGCCGTATTGACGATAGCACCAACACCAGTCACGACAGCGCAACCAAACAGCGCGGCGTCAACCATCGGCACATCCTTATCAATGACAATTACCGAATCCTCGCAGGACACCATATACTCTGCGTAGCAAGAAACACCATTGGTATGATGTAGTGGTTCACCATTGAGGGAAAGCCTTCGATGCCCATTGACCAGAGCACCTGTGGCTCGGGCATTGAAAGCGGTACTGCAAAGGTTAGGTCGACCCGTAGCACAATATTCACATTCCCCGCACATCGGCACGAAACTCATAACCACATGGTCACCCGGCTTGCATTGGGTAACATCTTCGCCAACTTCCTCCACCACGCCTGCTGCCTCGTGACCTGGTACCATTGGCACCTTTCGTTCCATCACCCCGCGGATCATGGACAAATCTGAGTGACAGAGCCCGGCCGCGCCGGTCCTAATAAGCACTTCATCATCACCTGGCGACTCGAGGTCGACATCCTCTACAACCAATGGGTTTGACTCGGTAAATGGATGCTCCTTGCCCTGTTCGTACAGAACCGCAGCCTTCATCCTCATTTAACCCTCCCCACGTTATGTATTTAACAGCGCGCCCAGCCGTTACTATAAAACCCAAAAATTGCGGCCATATACACTATACTCAGATACTCCGATAATTTGATCAAGCGGGTTTCGTGTCTTGATACTGACCTAGTTAAACATGCTTTATTACCCAAAGGCAGACGACTAAAAAGGCTGACCTATGGCATACCAATAAAATTCTTGTAGTCTTGGGACCTAGTTTGCCCCTTCCAACAAAATTGGCTGCAGGTCAATCATGAGCTTAAACGAAATAAGAGCACTGACCTTCGATACAGGTGGCACGATTCTTGATTGGCACACTGGATTTCGCACTGCTTTAGCAGAGCTTGGTGCAAAACATGGTGTTGATAAGGACTGGGCCGCGCTCGCGAACGAACTTCGTCGGCGTTCGCTGAAGAAAATGATAAATCTCGGTGAAAAATCTCCGCCAGCCTATAATATGGACGATTCACACCGGCTAAGCTTAGACGAAATCCTTGCCGAAAATGAGCTCGATGCAACAACCACCGAAGAACGTCGAGATATCTGGTGGAAACGTGTGCACAGCCTGCGCTGCTGGCCGGATTTTCCAGCGGCCTTGCCGCAGCTTTCTGAAAAATACATATGCGCATCCTTTACGTTGCTAAGTGTCAGAATCATCATCGACACCGCCAGAGCAAATGGTTTGAAATGGGATGCCATACTCTCGTGCGAAATTTTCGGCAAATACAAGGTATTGCCTGAAGCATATACAACGACTGCCAAGCTACTTAATCTCGAGTCAAGCGAGTGCTTGATGGTGGCATGCCACAACTTTGATCTTGATGCGGCAAAAAATGTTGGCTTCAAGACAGCGTTCGTCCGACGACCGGACGAATGGGGATTAGAGGGACCACCGGATCCAAATCCTAAACCACACCATGACATCATTGTCGATAATTTCTCAGAATTGGTGAGCAGCCTCGGCATTTCATCCTAAGCAGAACTTTGCATTCTCAGTCGTGCAAAACTTGTGGTTCGAGATCAAAGACGCCAGAGAATATAACCAACACCGTGTGTGGAAAATTCAGTGGCGTACATGAGCTTACATTTTATTGCGGTACGCCTTTCTCAGAAGATTCGTGATACGGTGGAGAGTAAATTACGAGGCATTTGACGGGAGCATCACTGATCGCGGTAAATGAGTGAGGTGTGTCTGGAGGAAAATAGCAGGAGTCCCCAGGCCCCATTTCACCTGCTTCGCCGTCAACCTCGGCGCGGGCACGACCTTCTAGAACGTAGACAACCTGCTCTATTCCAGGATGCAAGTGAGGCTGCGCGCCACCACCTTTGCTAACGACACCCAAAACAATTTCGATATTTTTAGCGCCAACCGTTTCCGGCCCAATTAAACGCCGGTTCTGAGTCTCCAAATGGTTGGCCGGACTGTACGGTTCTACGTTTTCCGCTCGGACTATATGGCGCAAGCTTTTCCCTTCAATCATTGGTAACTCCGTTACTTGATTTTCTGAAACTATTTATAAAACATATGTTAGCGAAGCATGTACGATCATCTATAATATCTAAAAAAGGGATGTTTGGTAATTGGAGTGTTTGGCTCCGTACACTAAACATCAAAAATAGAGAAGGAAGATTTAGAAAATAAAAAGAACTATGGGTTTTCTATTCACCAGTTTATTTTTGGCATCGTTTGGCACTGCGGCACTCGCGGACCATCATGGTCATCTACCAAAGTCAGGCACTATCAGTTGGGTGACTGGCTGGATTTTTGAAGGGCCGGAATTAGCACCGCAGAAAGATGGGTACGTGATTGGCCACGCGCAGGCTATTGGCGCCACTTTCAACGTAAATGGGTCCGGACCACTTCACGAAGGTCGCGCAACTTGCATTGTGACTTTTATTGCGACACCTGACGGTGTGACTAATAAAGGTAACTGTTTCTTCGGAGACCAAGATGGGGATCGAATTTTTACCTCATTTACTGGTGACGAAGCTGCTAATAAGGGAACCAATACAATCGTAGGTGGCACGGGGAAATATGCTAGCATTACGGGTAGTGGACCATGGGAATGCGTTGGCAATGCACCTACTGATAATGGCGGATTCAATTGTCGCCAAAGCCTTACGTACGAATTGCCGTAAGCGAAACACCGTTCTCACTTAAATTCTACGAACACTAGATAACTGAGAACGTATGTGATCGACTCGGGCCTACCCGGGAAGCGGAGTATAACCTTGTCGACCTCTCATTTGAACTAATGGGAGATCGATTTCTCCAAACCTTGGCAATCCTTATGTTGTGTAGCAAAAGTTGGGCGGTTCCCACATAGCGAAGATTTGTCTACGGGATACCCCATCTAAAACCACAAATTAGAGTACGTTACCGGTGGCACGAATTTTGTTCGTTTTAACTTTCGAGGAAACCGTTCTCAATGAGCATCAAAAACAAGGCTTTCATCGGAGGGATCTACGAACACCCCACCCGAAAAGCAATTGATAAGTCAGTCGCCCAACTTCACGCGGAGAGCGCCGCTGGAGCACTCGCAGATGCAGGGCTGAGCCCCGACGATGTTGACGCGTATTACTGTGCCGGTGACGCTCCAGGTCTTGGCCCACTGTCCATGATCGACTATATGGGCTTGAAAAATGTTCGCCATATGGATGCAACCGAGACAGGCGGATCTTCCTACGTCGTGCACGTGGGACACGCAGCCCAGGCGATTGCTATGGGCAAAGCCAATATAGCCCTTATCACTCTAGCTGGCCGGCCTCGTGCCGATGGCATGGCGACTGGCACCGCGCCACGAAATTATGACTCCGCGGCACCTGACGTTCCTTTCGAATTCATCTACGGCCCCACTGTCGTTAATATGTATGCGATGGCCGCACGTCGTCATATGTATGAATTTGGCACCACAAGCGAACAACTCGCATGGATTAAGGTCGCTGCCTCTCACCATGCGCAGCACAATGAGCACGCAATGTTGCGCAATGTGGTCACGGTGGAGGACGTTGTCACTTCTCCGATGATCTCGGATCCACTACATCGCCTCGATTGCTGTGTCATTTCCGACGGTGGTGGCGCAATCGTAGTTACTAGTCCCGAAGTCGCAAAATCACTCCAACGAGATTGCGTAAAAATTATGGGCCATGGTGAGGCGCCAAAAAGTATCGATAACGGTCAAATTGACCTGACCTACACCGGCGCACGCTGGTCTGGCCCCATCGCCTTCGAGGAAGCCGAGGTCACACCATCTGATATGGACTATGTTTCAATTTACGACAGCTTCACCATTACAGTACTTGAGACAATTGAGGACCTTGGTTTTTGTGAGAAAGGAAAAGGTGGATCTTTCGTGTCCGACGGGAACCTCATTTCGGGCCAAGGCCGTCTGCCCTTCAACACCGACGGTGGAGGGCTATGTAACAATCATCCAATGAACCGCGGAGGCTTGACCAAAGTCCTGGAAGCGGTTCGCCAACTCCGTGGAGAAGCGCACCCTGCCGTTCAGGTAAAGAATTGCCAACTCGCACTTGCCCATGGCACTGGTGGCTCCATTGGAACCAGGATGGCAAGTTCAACTGTTATCCTTGGAAGAGCAGACTCATGAGCACACAAAGGATTTTTCCGGCTCCGCCGGAAAGTATTGAACACAAAGAATTTTGGGCCAACGTAAACGAGGGGAAGTTGTTGCTGCCTCGTTGCAAGGACACGGAACAATTTTTTTGGTACCCCCGAAAAATTAGCCCCTTTACCCTCAGTGACAACGTCGAGTGGGTGCAAGCATCGGGGAAAGGGGTAATTTATACGTTTTCCGTCATGCGTCGCGCTGAACCGCAGTACGTTATCGCCTATGTGAGACTGGACGAGGGTGTCACAATGATGACGAACATAGTGGAGTGTGATCCGGATTTATTGGCAATAGGACAACCAGTGGAACTCCTAATGCAAGAATCAGAAAACGGGCAGAAAATTCCCGTTTTTAAACCTGCGTAACCTACCCTCTATAAATGATCGTAAACAGCGATAGAACCGCACACTTAGGTGATTGTGCCATTCACCTGAAATTAGGGTAAGTGGGCCGGTAAACGATCGTCGTTCCCCAATGCTATCCGGCGCACTTCGTCACTGTCCGTCGGATGATGGCCAAGGTTGGCCTTAGGTACTTCACCCTCGATCACCTCGTTACGCAAGCGACCGATACCGGTTATCTCAACTTCAATTATATCACCGGGATCAACTGCACGGGAGTTGGCGGGTGTGCCAGTCAACACAAGATCGCCAGGAACTAAGGTGATGTGTCGGGCTAAATCGGTGACCAGATAATCAATGCCAAACCACATGTCTTGACCTATTACCGCCTCTTGGACAATCTTTCCATTTCGGTAAGTACGCAAAGTGGAATCTCGCACATCGACGCCACTAACGATGCCAGGGCCCACAGGGCAAAGTGTGTCCGCACCTTTCACACGAACCATCGATCCAGCATCCGTATCACGCATATCTTGCAAACCGGCATCATTCGCGACAGTAAAACCCGCTATATAATCCCATGCGTCCTCCAGTAGGATATTTCGAGTCAACTTTCCAATGACCACTGCCAACTCCCCTTCGTAATTCAAATACATGTGACCGCCAGGCCTGACCAACTGACCACCATGCGAATTGAGGGAAGAAATTGGTTTGTGAAAATAGGTCGGCTCTGTTGGTTCACCTTCACCACCAAATTCGTACCAACGTGATCGATAGTTCCCGTGCGGGCAAATAATCTTGGTTGGAGCGCATGGCGGCAAATGCTGCACTTCGCTTTCAGAAACCAGACGACCATCGTCCAGCTCTAACCCTCCATCAACCACCGTGCTCCAATGGGCGCTACCAGAAAAAATGACGCGCCGTAGTTCATGTCTTGGGCCATCAAGAACACTCATTTTTCACTACTCCCCTATTATGCCCTGACATCAATCGACTTTTCCCTTCAAACAGAACTAGAAAAGATTCTTTACGCAAAATTCCAATTCTTATTCGTGCTTGCTCACAACGCCGTTTTAGTGAAAGCGTCAAAGTTACCAAAAATAAAGATCAGCCCCGTACACTATTTTTGTATATATCCCGACTAGTCATAAAACCGTGTGTACTATAGGAGGCAAGGGATAAAGCATTCTCTCGAAATTTAGACCAACTGTCGTATATTCTGCGGCTCAAATCGTCTGTCTCAGCAACTTCAGCAACGACTTCGTGTGATACCTCAAACAATCCACGCGAAACTTCTTTGGGAAAATGGCGAAGTTCCACATCGAAGCGATTGACCAATACTTTAAGCGCCTGCGAGTTCCCATAGTCGATTTCCGCTGTCATTCGCGCAGTTTCGTGCCCGGCTGCTTGCCGAACAATCGCACGCAAATCATTGGGCAGTGCCATATAAGATTCTTGGTTTACGGTTAGTGGGTTCGCAGGTCCTGGTTCTAAAATGCTGGGGCCGTAATAATATTTTGCTGCCTTGTGCAATCCAAGTGCAAGATCTGCATACGGTGCAATCCACTCTGCCGCATCTACTACACCACTCTGGAGCGCGGGCAGAATTTCTCCTCCCGGAATGTTCATGGTAATTGATCCAAGGCGCGTCAAAACCTCAGCACCAAGCCCTGGGATTCGCATCCGGAGACCTTTAAAATCCTCGAGACTATTAATTTCACGATTGTACCATCCGCCCATATTGGTGCCACTATTGCCCGCAAGAAAGCCTTGCAATCCAAATTTTCCATAAAGTTCATCCCACAGCTTCTGGCCTCCTCCATTGTAGATCCATGCATTATGTTCCAGTGGAGTTAACCCACCAGGAACTCCGCAGAAAAAAGCCATTGCTGGATGTTTAGCAACCCATATGTAAGGGGCCTCGTGCATACACTCAGCTATACCCTCACGAACCGCGTCAAATGCTTCATATGCCGGGACCAACTCGCCAGCCCCATATACTTTTATGATTAATTTTTCGTTGGACATATTTTTGATAGCATCAGCGATTCTCTGTGATCCAGTACCAAGTCCTGGAAACATTTTTGGCCATAATGTGACCATTTTCCATTCAATCCGGTTACTCGCTATCGCCGGTGCAGACTGTTTAATATTTGAAGTAACAGCAGCACCAGCCCCAATGCCAATGGTTTTAAGAAACGACCTTCGTCTCATATTATTCTCCCAGGCTCTTTCCCTACCGACCAGAATAATTGACCTTACAGCATAATAAACTTCACGAAACTCCAGTAACGTAGTTAGTGTGCGATGAAGGTCTTCGCCACAAGATGTCTTCTCATAAATTGCTTCAGAACTATTGTTTTGAATTGCGGCATTCTAAAATCTGAAAGTTCTCAGGCCTTTATTTAGTAAAAGGTGCAATTCAGTCGCTATAAGTCCCATAAAAAACTCCTTCATTTATTCCGTATTTTTTGCCTATATTTGAAGTCGGAAACCAGTATTTTACTTTAGAACTAGTCAATGAAACGGAGGTGTAAGTCGATGACCCACCTCGCAGATCTTTCCCTTCGCGACGTTTCTAGCGGTTTCCGCACGAGACGGTTCTCTGCCTCAGAGCTACTTGAACAGTGTTTGCAGAGAATCTCCTCGACCAGAAATAGACGAAGTGCTTTTCTTCAAGTGCTTGACGAAAGCGCTCGGAAAGCCGCTCAGCAAACTGATATTCGAATAAAAAACGAAAGCCTATTAGGACCGTTAGATGGAGTCCCTATCGCGATCAAAGACAATATTCGAATCAAGGGTTATCCAACGACAGTTGGTTTTCAATTTTGGCGCGACTCTGTCACGGAGGAAAATGCTCAGGTTATAACTCTATTACAAACAGCCGGTGCAGTACTCGTGGGGAAAACTAATCTCGATGAGGCGGCGCTTGGCGCCACGACAGACAATGCCTTCTTTGGTTGCACCTACAACCCATACGGCGAGAACATGACACCTGGAGGATCCAGTGGTGGCTCAAGTGCCGCAGTTGCTGGAAGACTGTGTATTGGTGCGTTGGGAACCGATACCATGGGATCGATCCGTATTCCCGCATCCTACTGCGGCGTGGTTGGACTAAAACCAACATACGGCCGCATTAGCACGCGCGGAATTGTCCCCCTTAGCCGTCACTTTGACCACGTTGGTCCTTTCGGACGCACTGTAGAAGATGTCCAAATTATGTTGAGCATATTGGAAGGTTTCGATCCTAGACATCCAGACTCACGTAGAAATCCTAACACGTCAGTGGAACCGTTTAATGTTAAGGGACTACGACTCGGCACGATTGAAAATTTCCATCAGACCGAATGGCATCCAAAAGTGTCCGCTAGTTTTAAGGACTCATTGAAGCGAATGAAGGACCTTGGCTGTTTGATTGAGCCGCTTGAAATACCTGACTACGAACCAGCATCAACACGCATATCTTGTTTAAAGTTTGTGGAGGCAGAAGCCGCATCGACCTTTTCAAACGAGCTACTCTCTACGTCGAACCAAATTCCGGATAAAATACTGAAGTTACTCAACTATGGTGCTCGGTTAAATTCTAAGCAACGAAATCAGGTAAAATCTCACCTGTTGGATCTTTCAAATCGTGCAAACATCTTATTCGATCAAGTTGACGCATTAATCGCACCCACAACTCCACAGGCCGCCTTCCCGTTTGAAGCTGAAGTGCCAATCAATCAAAGCGATCTCACGGTCCTTGCCAACATTGCTAACTGGCCAGCAATCTCCGTACCAATAGGATTTGATCAAAATGGTATGCCGCTCGGTATCCAATTCATGGCTCCAGCCTGGCAAGACACGACTGTCATCGAACTTGCACACTCTTTCGAACTTTCCAGAGGTCCGTTTCCAGGACCTGATCATATCAATTCCATTTAACCTTTTAATATGGTGCTCAAGAAGCGAAGTAATTCGACAAAATACTAACTCCATACAAGTCGAGTACCAAGAATCCGACCCTTGCAAAAGGTTGTCCCAAAGACCTTGCGCAAGCGCAGTATGGCTGTCACAACATTGGTCCAAGATAGCTTGAGAATTACAAAAAAATGGGGTGGAGAACCACCATTCGCAGAAGGGTATGAACAATGATTATGCCGAATACATTTCGGGAAAAATTGGAACGAAATGAACCAACTGTTGGGACACACTTTTTATCCCCCGACCCCGATCTTCCGGAAATAATTGGCGATACTGGACTATATGATTACGGAGAATTTTGCGCCGAATATGCAGTCTTTGACATGCCCTTGCTCTATCACATGGCCCGCGCAGGCCAATGCGCAAACCTGCCTCTGATGATCAAGCCAGACCAGAAAAGCGAATCATTTTGGGCCCAAACCGCGCTCGGGGCGGGGTTCAAGTCCGTCTTATTTACCGACATTCGAACCACAGAGGATATTGTTAGGTGCCAACAAGCAATTAGGCCCGACACCCCAAAAAACGGCGGTCATATGGGTGTAAAATTGCGACGCCCGGCACTCACCGGTTATGCCCCTGAAGGCTACGTTCAAGACTTAGAATCGATAGTCTTTTTAATCATGATTGAAAAGAACGTAGCAGTTGAAAACATCGACGAAATCCTCTCTGCTGCAAATAATTACGGAGTCGACATGACCCAATGGGGTCCGGCGGATTATGGGTTTTCCCGCGGTGAACCAAACTTGATGAATACTCCTGAAATTCGACCAGCTGAGGAGTTAGTAATCCGCAAATGTCTTGAATATGGCATCCATCCCCGAATCGAAATTGGGGATAGCGAAAAAGCGAAACGGTACATTGACCTTGGTGTGCGACATTTCTGTGTAGGATGGGATCGCTTCTTTTACCAAAGCAATTTGGTGCAGCTCGGAGAGAACATGAAAAAAATCGTGGAAGGACTGTAGGCCAAATGAGAATGCGCGTACTGTTAACGTACTTGGAAGCGCCACGAGGAATTATAGATTGGAGTGACCGATAATGCCGGCTTCAATGAAGCGACGTCAGTTTCTGTTTGGGATCGGAAGCCTTGCGCTACTTACTCCGAGTGTTGCATTTCCAGCTGTCAAGCCCTCAGATAAGGCTGTACTATTAGTAGTTGACGTCCAAAATTGCTTTCTCCCGGGTGGGACGCTTGCGGTAAACGGCGGGAATGAAATCATTCCGATTATCAATGCTCTCGCGCAAAAATTCAAAAACGTGATATTCACACAAGACTGGCACACCCCAGGCCATGCCTCGTTCGCGTCGAGCCACCCTGGCAAAACTCCTTTTGAGACCATCGAGTTACCGTATGGCAAACAGGTTTTGTGGCCGGACCATTGCATTCAGGGATCCGAAGATGCAAAACTCGCCGCCGGTCTAGATATCCCGCACGCGCAGCTGATTATACGCAAAGGGTATCACAACGACATCGACAGCTATTCGACCTTTATCGCTGCGGACCGGAAAACAAAGACAGGCTTAACCGGCTATGTACAAGAACGCGGGTTGAGCGAAGTATATGTATGCGGGTTAGCCACGGATTTCTGTGTCAGCTGGTCTGCAATCGATGCTCGACGCGCAGGCCTACATGTTTCGGTAATCGAAGACGCCTGCCGGGGCATTGATCTCAATGGATCACTTGAGGCTGCGTGGCACTTGATGGATGAGGCTGGCGTAAAACGCATTCAATCTAGAGACATCACATAGCGGGGACCTACATCCATACCTGCTACACTTCGCGGTGAAATGTAAAACATACAGACCAGACATAAAATGGCGACGTTTCTGTAGCTTACTTGAAACCAGGTAATCCTTCGCGGACTCTTTGCGGTGCTTGTGTGTCGCCGACCAACTGACAAGCTCCGACGGTGATGCCTGCCTCACTTAATGACCAGCGGCCAGCGCACCTTTAATTACTTGCCCAGCACATGCACCCGTAGTTTCGCCGTTTTCCAGTGTGACTTGGCCATTGACAACCGTATAGGCGATGCCCTCCGCTTTTTGGACTAGACGTCGAGCGCCTCCTGGCAGGTCTCGCTGTACCGTCGGGACCTTCGGCCTAATCTCTTTTTCGTCGAAGAGCACCAAGTCCGCCGCATAATCTTTACGTATTAAGCCGCGGTCAGATATTCCCCAGGCTAATGCATTGTCGAGTGTCAGCATGCGCACCGCAGTTTCCAGGGTAAACACTTGTTTCTGGCGCACCCAATAGTTCAACATATGAGTTTGTAGGGAGGATCCCATCTCCTGACAAACGTGGGCGCCTGAATCCGAGAAGGTCGCCAATGTGCGAGGGTGCTCAAGTATACCTTGGACATGACTAGGATCCTCATTGACTAGTGGCTGAACGAAGATTTGATCTTCGTTTTCCAAAACCAAATCCAGAATCACCTCCACTTGATGCTTGCCACAAGCTTTCGCCAGATCTTCTACAGTAGGGTCATCCCAATCGACCCCTCGCATAACATATAAATTATCATAGTCGGGTTTACGCGGATCTGTGGTAGCAGCACCGCCTCCCTGAAAAACATTGTCACGAGGTTTCATAAGGGCTTCGTCGGCAATAAGTCGCTGTCGGACGTCCGGATTAGCAAAACGGGATTTCTGTTCTTCCATCGAGAGGCTCCGCACTTCTTCCCACGCCGGCAAGCCATCGAACGGCAGGTAGGATTTAGCCGAAAAAATAGCGTTGATGGAACGAGTCGTTGCCTGACCCCACATCTGTCCACCAGATGCGACCACTTCGTCGATATAATTGGTTTGGTATTGCCAAGAAATAGGCTCATCTCCCTGGCTGGTAGAAAGAATGCCGAACATGACAGGCCGTCCGCTATTTAGTGCCACCTTACGCAAACGTTCCAAAAAATCCCGTTGGGCGGCACCCGATGACATATCTGGACCGATTTGGAAGACTCCCGAGTTAACCTCTGCCATGGCAGCAACTAGTCGATCGATTTCTTCCCATTCAGCAATTCGGCTGGCCACCGGCGTCCCGTCTGGTGTGATGTGGGTTGTAGCGCGGGATGTGGAAAAGCCCACGGCACCAGCTAGCAGTGCCTCCTGAACAGCCCAAGCCATGCGGTCAAGGTCTTCTTCGTTTGCCGCTTCGCTCAATGCTCTTTCGCCCATGACATACATACGCAATGCCGAGTGCCCAATGTAAGCCCCATAGTTCAAGCCTTTGGGCAACCGCTCCACATTGGCCAGATATTCAGGAAAGGTCTCCCAAGTCCAGTCGATGCCCGAAACCATGGCTTCGGTGGGAATATCCTCCACCGCTTCCAGGCACCTAGCAAACCATTCGCGATCCTCAGGCATACAGGGCGCCAAAGCAAAACCACAATTGCCCATCAACGCTGTTGTCACCCCGTGCCAGCAGGAGCAACTGCCCAACGGATCCCAGGAGACTTGAGCGTCCATGTGAGTGTGGCCATCGATAAATCCCGGCGCGACAACCAACCCATCAGCATTAATTGTACGCTCAGCGGCTTTCCGAATATGTCCAATCTCAATGATGCGACCGTCCTTGACACCAATATCCGCCCCATACCGCGCCACGCCAGACCCGTCCACCACAGTGCCGTTCTTGACCAGTAGGTCCAACCCCATGACGTTCCCCTCAGCAAAAATTTAGCAATCCAAACCTTACTCTCTAGAGAGCCCGACGCCACTCCAGCAACGCCCAACCTGGGCTTCTCCGTCGGGGGAAAGCAGATCCATTCGCAAGCACGTCGATTAGAGCGTCCGGACAGAGCTTGGAGAAATTTTGTCGCTGAGGCAATGCCTAAGCTTTAGGTAATGGCAACAGATGATCGTTTCATGCCGCGCCCAGCCTTTTTCCGCTCATGCTGTTTCAGAAGTTTTTTCCGAATTCGGATTGACTTCGGTGTGACCTCAACCAACTCATCATCGTTTATGAATTCAAGGGCGTATTCAAGTGTCGTCTCGATCGGCGGCGTTAGTATAATATTTTCGTCACTTCCAGCCGCGCGGATATTTGTCAGTTGCTTTCCCTTCATTGGGTTCACCACCAAATCATTTGCCCGCACATGCTGCCCCACCACCATACCTTCGTATATTTCCGTGCCAGGAGATACAAAAAGACGCCCACGTTCCTGGAGATTAAATAGAGCGTAGGCGAGCGCCCGCCCGCCCGCCATCGAAACCAACACGCCGCTGTTCCGACGACCCAGCGCCGCATCAACCTTGGTACCGTAATGATCGAAAGCATGGTACATGAGGCCCGTCCCGGATGTCGCCGTAAGAAATTCTGAACGAAATCCGATTAACCCACGGGTCGGGATCAAATACTCCAGTTGTGTTCGGCCCCTGCTATCCGAGCCTACATTACGCAATTCACCCCGGCGTTCCCCCAATTTTTCCATGACAGCACCCTGGTGTTCATCCTCGACGTCAACGGTCAGGATTTGCCAGGGTTCGCAAATCTTGCCATCCACCTCTTTCAAAATCACTTCGGGGCGTGATATCGCAAGCTCGTATCCCTCACGCCGCATGGTCTCAACGAGGATGCTGAGATGCAATTCGCCTCGGCCGGAAACTTTAAATTTGTCGGGATCATTAGTCGGCTCGACCTGTAGCGCTACATTATGAATGAGTTCCTGGGCGAGCCGCTCTCCTAAATTTCGACTGGTCACGAATTGTCCGTCGCGACCAGCCGACGGTGCGTTATTCACTTGAAACGTCATGCTGATCGTAGGTTCGTCAACCACAAGTGCAGGAAGAGGCTCAATTTTCTCTAGAGCACAAATTGTGTCGGATATGTTGAGCTTGTCAAAACCAGTGAAGGCGATAATTTGCCCTGCCACTGCCTCTTCCCACTCAACCCGTTCTAGGCCGTGGAACCCAAAAATCTGTAAAATTCGTTCAGTGCGCGTCTTACCGTCAGCGCCAATCAATGTAACCGGGGAATTCCGCGCAATCCGACCACGCTGCACACGCCCAATCCCAATTACACCTACATAGCTTGAGTACGACAACGCACTGACCTGAAGTTGAAACGGCCCATTTTGATCAACATTGGGTGGCGGCACGTGATCGGTAATCGCCTGGAAAAGGGCCGTCATGTCCGGTTTTCTTTGATCGGACTCCAACGACGCCCAGCCTTCAAGCGCCGAGCTATAGACCACCGGAAAATCAAGCTGCTTGTCACTTGCGTCCAGCCGGTCGAACAAGTCAAATGTCTGATCCAATACCCAATCTGGCCGTGCACTAGGACGATCTATTTTATTGATTACAACGATAGGACAAAGCCCCAATGCAAGCGCCTTGTTGGTAACAAAACGTGTCTGGGGCATGGGACCTTCCACCGCATCGACTAACAACAGTACCGAGTCCACCATAGATAAAATTCGCTCGACTTCTCCCCCAAAATCAGCGTGGCCCGGTGTGTCAACGATATTGATGTAGGTGTCTCTCCATTGAAGTCCCGTATTCTTCGAGAGAATAGTGATGCCTCTTTCTCTTTCCAATTCGTTCGAATCCATCACTCGTACTTCGGACTGATAAGCACGACCGAGCGTACCGCACTCGTTGAGCAACGCGTCGACGAGTGTGGTCTTGCCATGGTCAACATGAGCAATAATGGCAATATTACGGAGTCCAGAAGGAGTGTCGGTCATCCACGAACCGGATAAAGTGATTTAAGAAAAAGAAACCGGAAATAATCGCTCGGAAGCAGCACCACGGTTATATACGATCCCCGCCACCGTTTAAACAGCATTAGGGGCCAGGACAATATTCAGTTTTTCCCTAAATAAGAATCCATAAGTCAGATAAAAAACTATCTCGGTTTCTTGAACAATAGCTGACCATAATTATAAGGGAATTTATTGCATGCGATGTGAAGTAGTGGCGATCGGCACAGAGCTTTTGCTTGGCCAAATCGTAGATACCAATTCATCTTGGATTGGTGAGCAGTTAGCGCTAGCCGGAGTTGATTCACATTTTCAAACGAAAGTAGGTGATAATTTTAATCGCATGGAATTCTGTATCCGTCAGGGTTTGGAGCGCAGCGACGCATTGATTTGCTGTGGTGGGCTGGGCCCCACACAAGATGACATCACTCGTGACGTGATCGCGCGTATCATGGGGGTAGAGTTAATCCGTGATGAGTCCATCGTTGCGAAGATTCGAGAAATGTTCGAATCCCGCGGGCGGATCATGACCGATAATAACCGGCGACAAGCAGATATTCCCGCCGGCGCTTCACCAATCCCAAAAATGCCGGGAACCGCGCCCGGTCTCTACTGCCCAATTGGTGACAAGGTAATCTATGCAGTGCCGGGCGTCCCCTACGAGATGCGCGAGATGATGGAACATTTCATTCTGCCCAACCTTCAGGAACGATCCGGTGAACGGACCGTCATACGAAGTCGGGTACTTCGAACTTGGGGAAATAGCGAGTCCGGTCTAGCAGAAGTCCTGGCAGACCGTATTGACCAATTGGATAAAATCGGAAGCCCGACACTTGCCTTCTTAGCTAGCGGCATTGAAGGGATTAAGGTCCGAATTACGGCAAAGGCTAATGAGGAAGCAGCTGCATTTGACATATTAGCTAAAGAAGAAACGCTTTTACGGGAGTTGCTGGGTGATATCGTGTTCGGCGTTGACGACGAAACAATAGAAACCGTGGTACTAGACAAGTTACGCGCCAAGAACATGACGCTAACGGTCGGTGAGTCTTTGACGGGTGGAGTCATGTCTTCACGTCTTAGTAGCGTAGATCCAGAAATGAACATCTTTAAGGGCGCTATCATATCCGACGGACCTCCCAGAGGGAGAATCGGCATGGATCGAGCAATATCTGCAGCTAGACATGCACACGAGATCTATGGGACTGATGTCAGCGTGACTGCCGTCGCACCAGATCCATCTGAATCTCAACCACGAGGTACAGTTTACCTCGGTATAATTATTGGTCACAAAGAGTTCTCTGACAAAGTGGCTCTTCCAGGAGATCGGAATCGCTTGCGAAATTATGCGGTCATCAGCCTCATGAATTTCTGCCGAAAGCTCCTCTCGTGAGACTATGTGCGAAACAATCCATTAAGAGATTAGTGACGCAGTACGCATCCGGGCCGAACCCCGGTATGTTCGTCATCGCGGAGAATTACCTTACCGTTGCAAATAGTTGCTCGGTAGCCGTTAGCTCTTTGGATAAAGCGCTTCGCACCGCCTGGGAAATCATGCACGATTTCAGGCATACGCTCCCCCAACCGGTCAATGTCGATGACATTAATGTCAGCACGCAACCCACGAGTTATGGTGCCCCGATCAGTAACACCAAGCACCCGAGCAGGTGCTGAAGTAATACGCCGCACAGTTTCTTCAAGCGAGTATAACTCTGCATCACGACCCCAATGGGACAACACAAACGTCGACCAACCAGCATCCATAATCTGGCTGACGTGAGCGCCAGCGTCCCCAAGCCCGGGCATAACAAACTCTTGGGAAAGCACCCGGGTCAGGGCTTCAAGGCTTTGGTTGAAAAACCGGACAGTGAACAACGCACGACCATCGCTCTCATCCGATAGCCTTAGAAAGGTCTCTACCGGATCTTCACCCCTCGCGTCTGCCATTGCCTGCAAGCTTGACTCTCTACCCCCGGTATATTGAGGTCGTTCTGAATCCCCTAGCCAAATAATATGTTCCATGCCGGTCAAACGCCATATGTCGCCGTAGTCAGAGAGAGTTTCCGCTTTGGCTGCCTCGATCAACTCACGTCTAGCAGACTCGTCCCGAATCGCGGCCAAGCGCTCCTCCAGACCCATTTCCCCAAGACGTTTCCAAGGCTTGGAGCGCCAAATCAAGTTACATTGCAAACCGGTAACAAAACCCGAACCCCTCGGAATCGCAATCGCATTGATATCTAATCCTTCGGCCCGCATTGCCGATACCGCCTCACAGATACTATCGCCATATTCATTCGTTGGACCTGCCGTCATGCTAAACAAAACTCGACCACCCGACGCCCGCGCTTCTTTAGCTAACAAAGCAATTTCTCCGTCAAAATCACTGCGAAGGTTAGTGACGTTTTGCATCAAACCACCCTCGGAACCAACCGCTTCGGCAATCTCGACAAGCTCCTGGTGGTCCGCATGCGTGCCCGGAACATGACGGCCGTCAGGAAGATGATGAAACAAGAGGCGTGACGTCGAAAATCCCACTGCACCATCCTTCACTGCAGTCCGCGCAATCGCCGCCATTTCACTCCGTTCTTCAGGTGTCGCCTGCTCCTCAACGGCCCGTTCGCCCATTACATAAAAGCGAAGAGCACAGTGGCCCACCAAGCCAGCAACATTTATCGCCGGAGTCATAGTCTCAACGCTGTTAAGATATTCCCCGTAATGCTCCCAATCCCAGGGAAGGCCAGATAGAATTGCGTCTTTCGGGATGTCCTCCACCGCTTCCATCATACCGGCCAGCAATTCACGGTCTCCCGCGCGGCAAGGCGCGAAGGTGACACCACAATTCCCCATTAGTGCTGTGGTCACGCCATGCCATGAAACAGGCGTCAACATCGGATCCCAGCCGATCTGTGCATCAAAATGTGTGTGTAAATCGATAAAACCTGGAGTAACGATTGTATCGGTCGCGTCAATCTCTTCACGACCAGTGCTCGACACAGCGCCTACTTCGGTGATGCTATCTCCATCGATTGCGATATCGCCTATTACCTGGGCGTCGCCAGAACCATCAATGATGGTTCCCCCACGGATCACCAAATCATGCACCATGTTTCTCTCCTCCCTGTCGACTGTACAGCTTATAATCTAACTTTCTAGCCGAACGGTGTAAAATTGGCACAAGTAAATTTATGCTACTGCCACATAGATGTATCGACCTACACGAGTGATAGTAGGTTTAATTGGTTAGTACGTTAATATGTATGCCCCAGCTAAAGACTGCCGTTAAGGGACCCCATAGATGCTGTCATTGCTCACACCGCTCGACATCATCTCCGTGCTCTGGTTTTTTGGAGTTTGGACTGGATACACTTTGATAGCAGACAGCGAAAGGCTGCAGCATAGGTCGGTCCTGGGGATCATGAATGAGCATCGCCAACGTTGGATGCACGAGATGTTGCGCCGGGACATGCGCATGCTGGACGCTCTCATCCTCAACCATCTGCAGAGTGGCATCGCCATGTTTGCTTCAACAAGTATCTTAGTGGTCGGCGGTCTCGTCGCATCACTGGGGGCTACCGAGAAAGCTATCGCTGTCCTTTCCGCGCTGCCGTTTCTCAGAGAAACATCGAGGTTCGAATGGGAACTAAAGATCCTATTGCTTCTTCTGATTTTCGTCTTCGCATTCTTCAAATTTGTCTGGTCGTATCGTCTGAACACATATTGTGCCGTCCTTATAGGCGCTGTTCCCAGTAGCACTGAGATAGATGCAGACGCTAAGGACCAAGCACGGCGGGCTGGTAAAATAGCAAACCTTGCTGCACGACATTTTAATCGTGGTCTGCGCGCATTTTACTTTGCGCTGGCAGCACTCTCCTGGGTGCTTCACCCGATCGCGTTCATGGTCGCCACAACATGGGTAGCAGTCGTACTCTATCGACGCGATTTTCATTCCCGCTCACAACAAATCATTCGTGGCATTTCGTGAGTAATCTTTGGTGCTATTTTTATATTGGACGTAGTTGCGATGACCATCGGCAAAAAATGCCAATTTTTATTTTTGGTCCCACCGTCTCTGCCAACAAGTGGCCTATAAAACCAAAAAGGAAACTATCGTGATACGGAGAAACCAATCACGTCGGCACTTCCTGCGGAATGCGGCTGCAGCGAGCATAGCCACATTTGCTGCGCCCTATGTCAAGGCCGCGCGCTCTGCCGGGAAGCTGTCGTTAGGGATATGGGATCACTGGGTGCCGGGGGTTAACGCCGTACTGCGAACGATTTGTGAGGAGTGGGGTAACGCCAACGGCGTGGAAGTAACCATCGATTTTATCACATCGATCGGAAACAAACTGTTACTGACAGCACAAGCTGAATCTAGAGCTAGAACCGGCCACGACGTCTACTCCTTACCGGTGTATTATCCGTCTATGTTTCGTCGTTCTCTTGAGCCAGTAGACGATGTAGTTACGGATATCATTTCGGCTTACGGGCCTTTGGCACCATCGGCATATTTTCTAGCTCAGCTTGACGGAGTTTGGCGCGCCGCACCATCGCCAACAGCGTCCCCCAACCTCGCCAGTGTATCCAGACTAGACCTGTACAAAGCGCATGCCGGTGTAGACCTGACCGAGATTTTTCCGCCCCATGCAAACCGCAATCCTGAACTGGTCGATAAATGGACATACGAGGCATTCCTGAAGGCTGCAGAGCAATTACATCTGGCCGGCCATCCTTTTGGAGCGGCCATATCTCCAACACCGGACGGAACCAATTGGCTCGCAGCTTTATTTTCTGCATATGGTGCCGAATTCGTTAATCGGGATGGCGAGGTGAGTGTAAATTCGAACGAGGTTCGTAACGTTCTCGAGTATATGTCTCGCTTAACACAGTTTATGCCGGATCACGTCTATGCTTGGGACGATGCTAGTAATAATCGGTTTATGATATCCGGTAAGGGATCCACTACCATTAATCCGCCAAGTATCTGGGCAGTGTCTAACAGGGACATGCCTGCCGTGGCGGAGCAACTATGGCACCACGATACGCCACGTGGACCGAAGGGCAGTTTCCGAGCAGACGCCCCCTTCTTCTGGGGGGTCTGGAATTTCTCAGAAAATATCTCGGCAGGCAAAGATCTTCTGCGTTATGTCGCCAACCGAAACGTTGTTGATCAGCTCGTGCTTGCTTCTCAAGGATTTGATATTCCCGTTATTATTTCGCATTACCAGAACAATGATATTTGGGCAAAATCAGGTCCTCCTCCAGGCACTCTTTACAATTATCCCGCCCGAGGAGATGAAAAACTTATCTCTGCTGGATATCCGGCACCACCAGAAATGGCATCACAAATCGCGGTTCAGGGCCTTTACGGAAACTTGGTAGCGAGCGTGACGCAGGGAGGCGAAACATTTGATGATGCGATATCCTGGGCAGAAAACGAATTGGAAGGCATGATGCGGGGGTAGGAGGAAAATTCCCCCACTCCCCAGTGATGAAACAAACTTTATTGACGTAGGTGCGAAGTAAACTATTGGTCTGACTCTACTGCTTCCACGAACTTATCAACCAATCCCTCTTTTGCACGGATAACATGTTCCGGACCAGGAAATTTGCCGCTTTTGACATCATCAATGAACTCTTTGAAACCACTAATACGTTGTGCTTGCATCTCCTGTTTTAGTTTGTAGAGTTCGCGATACTGTTTGGAGTGACGTGGATAGGGTGGAGGATTATTCCCAAGAATATCCTCGGCAAAGAGAAACTGCATATCTCCACCGCTTCCAGCACCAATTGAGGAAGTGAGTAACGTAGTACGTTTGCTAATTGCGGAAAGAAGTTCCTCCGGTATAACCTCTACCTCAACGGCATACGCCCCGGCGCTCTCAAATTCCTTGATTTTTTGGTAGACCCATATTGCCTCTTCAACGGTCTTTCCAACAGCACGTAGTCCCCCTGTCCAAGTACTTCTTCTTGGGACAAGCCCAGCGTGGCCCTGCACGGGCACTCCAGCCTCGGCGGCCGCACTGATAAACCGGGGGCTCCATTGGCACATAACAGCATCTGCTCCAACCACCATCGCATCATACGCCAGCCGAATCGCTTCCGTTTCGCTTGCGGCAGCAACAAGTGGAACAGAGAACGCCATAAACGTATTCGGAGCAGCGCGCCGCATAGCAATCGCTGGTTCAGGATTTGTGGGGTCAAACCGCACTTTCATAGTATCAACCCCAGCCTCTTCAGCTGCCGCAGCTTCTTCTGGAGTAAACGGTACTGTCTCGACAAGAACCCGCACACCCTTTTGGTCTCTCAAATCCTTAACCGTATAGTTGCGTGTGCCATAGGCACCACCAAGGGTCATAATTCTCTTCAACCCGCGCTGTGCCGCGTCTCTTGGTGGAATTGCGCCGTCGCCAGTCGCGTGGCTCACCATAGGCCTTATCCTTTTCCTTTATATTTCTGTAGTAGCAAGATCACCAACCAGTGTTTGATGCGCAGATCCTCTACCCAAAACAGTCGTCAGGACTTACAACCCATCTCACGCTTTAGCTTTTCGTCCATACATATTCCAGTGTAGATAGGCCCGGCACGCTGGATGAAAAGCAATAAACCCCAACACCAGAAAACTGGCCGCCAGTACTGTGATCACGTTCCTCCATTTCATAGCCTATCTCCTGACTGTCTAGTCTCCGGCGATTTACGGCAGTGTACCCAAACCACCAGAGGCAACGTGGGTTTGCCCGGTGGTGAAACTTGATTTGTCGCTCAGCAGGAAATGAACAAGTTCACCGATTTCAGCTGTTTTGCCGACCCGCTTAAGAGGCGTAGCTTCAATCAAACGACGACGGACGTCCTCACTCACATCCTCCGTCATTTCCGTATCGATCCAGCCCGGCGCAACACCGTTGACACGTACGTGAGGACCAAATGCCACCGCACAATTTCGGACAAAGCCAATAACGGCCGATTTGGACGTGCCATAGGCAATCAACCGTTCGGCAGAAATTGGGTTGGGCATAAGTCCAAGGACCGAAGATATACAAACGATTCTTCCGTAACCACGATCTATCATTCCACCCTTAGCACGCCAAACCTGATAGAAAGTGCCGTCTACATTGGTGCGCATTATTTCGCGCCATGTGTCACCTGTCATGTTCACGCTATCCGCCGATCGCGCAATACCAGCGTTGGTAACCAAAAGATCGACCGGTCCCAGATCCTTCTCAATTGCATCGAACATATCGGACGTTTGCTCAGGATCGCTTACGTCAGCGCGATAAATTTCACCGGCGCCATTTTCCTCAGCGATCAGCTGACAAGTTTCCTCAGCAGCGGTCTTGTTCGCCACATAATTGATTGCGACCTGAGCGCCACTTCTTGCCAATCTCTGGCAAATTGCTCGGCCAATACCTCGCGACCCACCTGTTACAAGGGCTGTACGACCAACAAATTCTCTATCGCCCACGATGGTCCCACTTCAGTCGAAAAAAGCGACAGTACGTGTTTCTATACTGATGCGTGGCTTGGCATCGTCCGGACTAGAAGGGTCCTTGAACGCGGAATGGGGCGTATAACGGGAGCGTCCGTCCTCCGCCGAGTCAAATACCTTGAGCAAAAGAGCCTCATTGGTGCGCATCTGTGATACAAAATACCACTCATGGTTCGGGTTATGGCGCACCAGATAAATTTGACCGTTTCTGTCTGAATAGCGAAGAGCCAAGGTGAAAAAATCACTTCCCTGAACACTATTCGCCGCACACACTCCAAGCGGCCAATCCTGCACAGTATGGGATAAAGGCCTCCATAGATTGATAAACGCGTACCGCTTTCTTAAAAGCTCTTCGGCCCGATCGGGCAATAACTCGCGCACCCGCGTAGGCGCAGATATTTCTGTGTAGTCGTTGTGGACAAGTCGCACAGGCAAAGCGTTCGCCGAATTCTGTTGTTCAACTATGTCACTACGGTAATTATGATCAAAAGCGTGGACCTCGACTGCACCCACCGCGCTCTTAACCAGTTCAGCTGCCTCCGGATAATATTTCTTCTCTACCGTATCTCTATCGGCGAATGGTGCCACTGCCGCGTCAATGCTGATTAAAGAAAAACCGTGCTCATCAAATGATGTCTCGTTTTCATGACCGCGGAGATTACAGATGCGAACTTCATGTGTGTTATAAACCGGATCGTTTTTGCGTCTTTCTGGTTCCGGTTCGTAAAAGAATATCTCCGGTTCGACATCCATCGGCACGGCATATTCCATTGTCGACAAAACAAAGTCTTCCGAAGGCATCCTAGAATCTCCAAGCCCTAAAAAGGCCACACAACATAAAAACAAACTCCACTGACCCAAATCAGCAGTAAGTCCAGACCGTTGAACAAGAAACGCTATCGGCGCTCTCGGCCGCCGATAGCAGTTGCACTGGGCAGCAGCCCTTTATTAACTGAGCCCAAGTAGCGGTGCCACGTCAGTGCTGCTCCAACAAGGCAATCCCTCAAGTCGTTCGTACCAAGCTACTACATTTCCATGCTGCGAGAGCGGCAGTTTCTGATAGCTATGAAGATGCATAGGTGCTGCAACCACGATGTCAGCAATGGTCGGCTCGTTCCCGCTGATCCAGGATTGACCGGCTAACCGCGCATCGAGAATGCCCGCCAACTTATGGAAATTCCCGTCTTCTGCCTCAACGATTGCTGCATCGGGATCCACCTTAAACACATTCGGTTTTACAACGTTTTCAATCAAGTAAACGTAGCAGCTCGCGAACCACTTGTTTGACTCCCACAAGAGCCAGAGGTTGATATCAGCACGAACTTTCAAATCCTGTGGGTAGGCTGCAGATGGTCCGGCCGCGTCAGCCGCGTATTGCAGAATGGCGTTGGACTCCCAGAGATTAAGGTCGCCATCTACGAGTGCCGGCAACGTCGCCATGGGATTTATCGCCAGGTACGCGGGCAGCGTCCGAAAACCCGTTTCACTCGGCTCCGTCAGACCATCGAAATAGTCATAAGTCTCCGATTCAAAGTCGATTCCCATCAGCTTGAGTCCGGCAATAACCTTTCGGCAATTGACAGTACACGGATCGTAGTGAAGCTTCATTTAGTCCTCCCCGCTTGTAGCCATCTGATTTTGGTAAACTTTGCTAATCCGTTCACATTGCAAGATTGTGGGCGTCTAAATCACAAATTGCAAATCCCTAGGTAAAACTACCTAGGTACCTTTGTTCATGATCAACGCAGTCCCAACACGCGTTGATTCAGCGGAGATATTGTTGATGAACTCATTAGTGATTGTCGCCTGAGATACCCTGCCCGACCCGTCCCGTAGGCAATCGCCAATTCAAGACAACCGCCGTCAGCTAACTGGACAACATTGTTTCGATATATCTCCCGCCATGGGATTTGATATTGAACCGTTGAGGGTGTCCAGACACTGCGTCAGAGTCTTCCATTCCGCAGGATCAACCTCGGCATTAAAAGTGCGGGCATTCAAATTAAGGTGAACGGTGTCTCCAGTGCGAAAGAGAGCCAAACCACTGCCGACTCGGGCGAAGCTTTCAGGATTAAAAGGCTTTCCGAAGTGCGAGACTGCCTTCTCTCACCGGCGGTCCCACGCAGAGTTGGCATCAGGAAACACCTCGTATTAACATTTCAGTTACATCTTTTATCCTAGGCAAGGCATCAACTAATAAGGGGTCGGATCGGGATCAACTATGGGACAACGTCAATACATCGAGTCCGAAGAGGCGAAGCGGAGAATAATAGAGTACTGCTTGCATAAAGGGGTATTAGCGGGTTGGAGTGGCCGATCTGAAAGTGCTGGAGCGTGTTGCGCCGCACGGCCACCGGCCGAGTCACCTGATGCCGCGGGCAATGTCTATATCACGGGGCGAGTAACCGGATAGGTCCATGTGCCATGTGGCGCACAGAAAATATAACAGATTTGTCGGTTTTAGTTTTTTAGATGCAATAAAAAGAACATCACATCAAAGCTATTAGTTCAAAATCTAAGCAATATTTGCAGCATCAAAGTCGGTAACACCGGAAAACACTGCAACCACACTGAGTTCATCG
>PTKE01000016.1 GCA_002937585.1 Alphaproteobacteria bacterium MarineAlpha9_Bin6
GTGTTTGGATGAGAGCTTCAGTTTTAGCAGGTTGCATCCCATCCGAACCCTCGCTGGAGGTTATTCGCAGAACTGCCTCTACCTCTGCGCCGCCCACGGGCAAGTCACGTTTGAGCATGTCGTACAACTCAAGAAACACTTTTTTGGCAGTATTAGTTGCATTTGATGAGCCAGACAGCGCCACATGATTGCCCCTACTTGTCACCCAAATCCCGAGGGCCTGTTCTATGCGGGCAAGATGCTCATCATGTTCTCCAAATAATGCAGGCAACAAGCGATTGTCGTCAAAGGTCAGATAGAGTGGAGCCTCACCCTCGCGCGCCGCAGCAGATGCAGGTGAAGCCATCAAACAAAATTCTCCTTTTCAATGCCGTCCCCATCAACGTTGGTGTCTAAAACCCCGGCGAGGCTGTTTGGACAGCTCCCCGTGATCTCCACTTTGATAAGTTCACCTATTCGGGGCGGTACAGCATCATCTTTTGAGACTACATGAACAGGCTGTAGGTAAGGGCTTCGGCCAACTAATTGACGCGGGTATCGGCCGGGCTTCTCCAGCAACACCTCCAACCGCCGTCCGATCATTGAGTCATTAAACTTGTGTTGCTGATCAGACAACAAAGCCTGAAGGGTCAACAACCGCTCCCCTTTAACTGCCTCATCGACATGGTTCCCCAACGATGCCGCCGGAGTGCCAGGACGTGAACTGTATTTAAACGAATACGCTTGTGCAAAACCAATTTGTTTTACGAGAGTCATAGTTGCTTCAAACTCCACTTCCGTCTCACCTGGAAAACCAACGATGAAATCTGACGAAAGTGCAATGTCGGGGCATGACGTCCGCAAGCGGTCGACCAAGCGGAGATAATCGTCAACACTATAGCCACGGTTCATCTTCCCCAAAATACGATCAGAGCCAGACTGAACAGGTAAATGCAAAGAGGGCATTAAGGCAGGGACTTTCCCATGAGCTTCAATCAGGGCCACATCCATGTCGCGAGGGTGCGAAGTCGTATAGCGAATACGAGCCAACCCCTCGATATCTGCAAGGCGTTCTATGAGCTTACTTAACGATGAAACTTGAACATCGTCAAAAACTCCATGATACGCGTTAACATTTTGGCCAAGCAGAACGATTTCTCGAACACCCTTTTCAACCAGCCCCTCGGCCTCGATGATCAAGTCGGCGACCGGTCGGGAGTATTCGGCTCCACGAGTATAAGGAACAACACAGAAGGTACAGAATTTGTCACAGCCTTCCTGGACAGTTAGGAACGCACTTACACCACGCACGTGGCGTGCCGAAGGCAAGTGGTCAAACTTAGGTTCAACGGGAAAATCTGTATACAAAATTTGCCCGTTCACCGCGCGTTCAGCTCGCACAATCAGTTCGGGCAAACGATGATAAGTCTGCGGCCCAACCACAATGTCTACTTGTGGAATGCGACGAATTATCTCCTCCCCAGCGGCCTGCGCAACACAACCGGCAACAGTAATAATCATACGTTTACCCATAGAAGCGCGGCGCTTTTTTAGGACCCGCAGTCGTCCTAACTCGGAGAACAACTTTTCGCTTGCCTTTTCGCGGATATGGCAAGTGTTGAGAATCACCATATCAGCATTGTCTGGAACAAAGGTCGGCTCATAACCAAACGGAGCCAACAACTCCGACATGCGGTCAGAGTCGTAGACATTCATCTGGCATCCAAATGTTTTTATAAAAAGCGACTTAGGTGTTGGTCGCGGCCCGACTTGCGTTTTTTGCTTCGCCGGCACCCTCTGCGCCTCAGGCTCGATCACGATGACCTTTGTCTGCCCTCACCACGTTCCGTTGTGCGTCCCCAGCCCCCACGACCCTCACCGGTGCGTGTATTACGGCCATAACCGCCGAAAAACCAAGGTTCCCGACGGTCTGACTTTAGCACTGGACCATGCTCTGTCAAGCCGACGCCACCATCAATTGGACGGGCCTACCGCTCAACATGTCAGAAACACAGGTCGCCACCATTAATTGGCAGTGCCGCGCCAGGTCCTTGCGGGATTCACACGTTTCGATGGTTACCGTCGGCAAAAAGGCAATCTCAACGGTCACGGTGCTTTGACTAAGTACCGACCATAAGTGGCTTACAAGATCCATTTCGCCGTACCATGCGAAAAGTGGCCGGCGACTTCGGCCTAAAGGTAGCCCATCAAGACCCGTATAAGCTATCGCGATCGGCTGAACCGTGATTGGCACACCTTGAATCCTATTCTCCGCAACACTAAAAAAAGTGCTGTTGAAATTAAGCACCCGATTGCCGTCGCTGCTAGTACCTTCAGGAAACAATATTAGACTTTCACCAGAACCAATTCGGTGACGCATCTCATCACGATGCTCGCGGCTTTGGCGCGCCTTTCGTTGGACGAAAACTGTACGGTTGAGCCGAGCCAAAAGCCCAAACACTGGCCAGTCGGCAACCTCTTGCTTTGCGACAAACGATGCTTCCAGGAGCGCGGCCAAAACCACAATGTCCAGGTAGGAACTATGATTTGACACAAACAGGACAGGGTTTACCGGGCTTGGCGAGCCGTGGCAAACCACGCGCAGACCCAAGATAACGCAGTTCCCTCTGTGATAGAGGCGCGGAACGAACCAACTTAACCGCATATCAAATTTAAGTGCAATCGCCTGAACGGGTAGCCAAAACAATGTCCAGCCCAAAAAAACGACTGCGCGAGCAAAGGCAACTGCATGTGCCAATCCGCTCATAAGGTTAGCACACTCAAGCGGTGTTAATCGGCCGGCGGTTGCCCTCGTAATGTTGCCGGTATTTTCCCGTGACCCGCTCCGTTTTTACCACAATGCAAACATCCGTGGTCTGAAACTGGTGATCAACAACTGCTCCGTCGCCAACAAAACAGCCAATACGAAGATAACCTTTAATTAGGGGCGGCAGTAGTTCACGAGCTAGCCGCTTTTCGATTTGTTCCTTTGGGAACCGGTTCATCGGCGTGTGGAGGTGCTCCAGCGCGCGAGGCCGCAATCCCTCTGGTGCTAAATGAAAATGATATAAGTAGGAAAGTGGCAACGCTAATTCATCTGGGTTAGTCCCACTCAAGCTCGCACAACCAAACAGCCACGCAACATCGTGACTGAAAACATAGGCAGCAATCCCGCGCCACAGAAGGGCCATAGTGTGCCCAGTACGATAGTCTGCTGCGACGCAAGAACGCCCAAGCTCGAGGATTTCGCCTCTCTGGGCGGTAATAACAGCGATATCATATTCACCGGCAGTATAAAAACCCCCCGCGCGACCAGCATGCTCGCGTCGACTCAATCGATACGTACCTACCACGGAATCATACAAACCAACGCGACTGTTATCTATTACCAATAGGTGATCACAGGCCGAGTCAAATTTATCGAAGTCGCGCTGCCGCGCAGCCATTTCACGACTCGGAATTGCATTCATTTCATTATAGAAGACCCGGTATCGAAGTTCTTGGGATGCATCGATCTCGTCTTCAGAGGAAGCAAGTCGAACCTCAAGGTCTCCAGATCTTATGCCGTAACTTAAATCATCAAGTTGTTCGGCTGTAGCCATAATCAGTTCACTCGCTCACTAGCTATGGACAAATGGAAGGTAAAGCACCTTCGTCGACAAATAGACAACCAAATACGTCACCTCCGCACATCACGCCCAGTGTTAACCGTCCTCTGTATCAACACCTTTTTTATTCAGCGGAGTACCGTATAACTCAAGGCGATGATCGACCAACTCATATCCTAATTGACGAGCAACCTCACGCTGCAGGCGCTCAATGTCCGGGTTCTGGAATTCAATAATATTGCCGGATACTACATCGATTAAATGATCGTGATGTTCTCGAGAGGCTTCTTCGAATCGTACCCGACCATCACCAAAGTCATGTCGCTCCAAAACATTACACTCTTCAAACAACCGAATGGTCCGGTATACCGTTGCCATACTAATCCGAGGATCAATGTCGATAGCGCGCTTATAAACTTCGCCAGCGTCGGGATGGTCATAGGCCTCTGATAAGACTTGGGCGACAAGCCGCCTTTGTTCGGTCATTTTCAGACCCTTTTCCTGGCATCGTTCTTCAATTCGTGAAGACATTCGACGGCATCCTCGCACCACAGTCATGTTGAGCAAAAACTGGCGTCTTGACCGCAGCATACGTTACCCTTTGTAGGCAAACAACCAGTGCCACTCCGAGCACAAAAATGTTATAGCTACGGCGATTAACGCCGAAGATAGGTTTGATACGCGTGGCGCCTGTTTTGCACACCAGTGAAGACTGCGACCGTGAGTTGGATATAACGGATAAAATATGTCCGCTTACGTTTGTCCACACTCGCCTCACCATAGATTCAATGGAACCAGGGGCAGTACTTGCTATCCTCCTTAATGGAGGTGAACCGTTAGAAAACGTGCCGCGTTCCATAAAGGAACTTGGCCATGAGATAATCTCTGTTAAACCAATTGCTAACTTACCGGGCCGCTACCGTCTACGCGTGCTAATACGGCAAAAAGTTGGGGAAAGATCACGTGTGTAGCCCGAAGCGCATAATGTCAGCTGCTATTCGGTTTCTCGCACCTGAACCATAGTAAATCTCCCGCCGGCCTACCCGAACGAATCCAAGCGCATTGTAAAGTGATTGTGCAGCCTCGTTGCGCTCCGCCACCTTGAGTACGATAGTATTTGCACCAGTTGCGCGTGTTTCAGCCAAGACAACAGACGAGAGCGCCCGACCCCAATCCAAACACCGTCTTTCGGGAAGGATCCCAATGGATAACAACTCCGCCTCTTCGACAACCACCCCACATATTGCGAACCCCCCCAAACCCGCCTGAACCCTTATCAGTTCCAATCATGCCAAAAATGCCGGGTAAGTAGAGCATTCCCCCATTCGCGCTACCATTTGATGGCGGAGCAAAACAGGCAGCATGCGCGCGCGCCAAAAATTTCAACATGACGTTTATTCTCGATTAAACGAACCTCAAGCATCGGCGGTATCACCCCTGGCAATTTTAGGGAGCGTAGCATCAGGAGCGCGCAGGTAAATTGGGCGTATTGTTGTTGCAGGAAGGGGTTCACGCGCACTAGCAATCCTAGCTACCACTACCGCCCTCGGAAATCCATCACCTCTGTCAAACATCACGTCTCCCTCAGGGGTGGTCGGGCGAAGAAGGTGTGGTCGAGCCAGTGCCGCACCTGTCCCGGCCACCACGTACGGGCCATCAGGCCTGAGAGACTGTATGTTTTGGAGGGGTAAGACAGAGGGCGGACCGATTGGCACGAGCATCGGATCGAAAGCTTGAGCGTACAGTTGACTGCGTCGAGCATCGAGCACAGCAAGCACTGATCGCTCATCCGAATGAGCGGCATGTGCAATCGCTTCTAGCGTAGTAACACCAATCATAGGCTTGGATGAGGCTAAGGCCAAACCGCGCGCAGCAGCAAGCCCTACACGTAAACCCGTGAATGTTCCCGGTCCTATAGTCACTGCGATAGCATCTAGCTGACCATAACAGAGACCAGACTCTGCCATTACTGATGCGACCATAGGCACCAGCGCTTCCGCGTGGCCATGGCCAAGATGTGCATAGTCTTGGGCAAGGACCTCTCCCCAACGCCAACAGGCAACCGAACACGCTTCCGTACTCGTATCAAGAGCTAGAATAGTTAGCCTCATCTCTACAACACAACTCCCAGCAGATAGTTTCTTGGCCGCAAGCTCATGCTCCCAATGCACTTGGGTGCCTGGCTCCCAGTAAGAATCTATATTATGACTATCGGTAAATCATATATTCGGGCAACGTGAAAGCATCACAACACAGATCATGGTGTTGTCCCCCTTAACAACAACTCTGGAAACGCTAGGTGCATTTTAGATAGACTGAAGTAAGGGCAAGAATTGTGCTTATGGCTGCACCGACATTGGCTGCGTTTTTAGTCAGCGTAGATTGCCCGGTTCGCACTCAAGATTCTTCTGTGGCACTGATGTACAATAGAGTTGGCGCTGCCGATGGCGCAACTACCGAGATTGCAGCATTCGAGAACCATCTCACCCACCTTTCTACAAACAATTATGAGGTGCTACCTTTAGCGCAGATAGTAGCCGCACTGCAGGTTGGTGCGACTGTCCCTGGGCGCGCGGCTGCGATCACTTTCGACGGCAGACATATTTCGATCTATCGTGAGGTATGGCCGCGATTGAGAGCCCTAGGCTTTGCCTTCACCGTATTTCGTCACCACTGATTTTATCGATGCCGGCGGCGAGAACTACATGTCATGGGACCAACTTCGTGAGCTCTCATCATCCGGAGTCGTAATCGGTACGTTGGGAGCAAGTTACCGTCATCTAGTTTCACTCAACGAAAGCGAGGTTGCAGCAGATATTGCGCAGGCAAATCAGCGTTTTATGGATAAGATTGGCATCATACCAGAACTTTTCGCGTATCCATTTGGCGAGTACAGTGCTGATTTGCAGAAAATAATTACGCGCTATAGATATAGCGCCGCGTTTGGTCAGCACTTAGGTGTTATTTATCCTGGCGCTGATTACTTTGCTCTCCCACGTTATCCCTTGGTTGAAAGTTATTCTAACATGGCTAGGTTCCAAACGGTAGTTGACACCCCCCCTTCCGGTGACCGACTTGGTGCCGACAGACCCTCTGGTTAAAAATAATCCACCAACCCGTGGTTTCACAATAATTGGTGATATAGGCCCGCTGGATACCTTGGCCTGCTATTTAGCGCAATTTGGAAAACTCAATATTGAGCGACTCGGCCCCTCTCGCACAGAGGTGCGGTTCCCAGAGGCCCTGCCCGTTGGTCGCAATCGACTCAACCGTACACTGCCCAACCCTGGAGGTAGGTGGCGCTGGTTCGGCCTCCAATTGCTAGTACCATGACGCAGTGGTGGCCTATCTACGAGAAAGGCACCTCTTCAAGTTAGGTTTTTGATTTGCTCATCTGTCAAATTGCCTGGCACAATCAAGAGTGGTATCCGAAGCCGTTTGGTTAATTCGTTACTAAGCTCCTGGACCAAGTCATTGCTGCCTTTGCCCTCAGGAGCACATCCGAGCACCATCGCGTGGATGTCCGGTTCGTTATCTATCAACTTCAGAATTTGTTCTAATTTACTGCCCTCCTCAACGAACAGCACGGGGCGAATATCAGCGTAATCGTGGACCTCAGCTGCAAGTGTTTGTAGCCGTTCTTCAGCTTCCTGACGTCGCTCCTCGACCATCACCTCACTCACTGCACCCCAATGCTGAAAACTCGCCGGCTCAATCACATACAATAGGACCACTTGACCGCCGGTATTGCGCGCACGTAGTGCCGCCATGCGCATCGCAACACGGCAGTCATCACTCTCATCTACGGAAACCAGATACGTGATTTTGCCAGGAATGTGATTTTGTTGATCAGCCACTGGTTAAGTTCTTCGGAAAATTGCGCTTGCCAGCCATCCTGCCATTAAAGCCAGAACTACGGCAAGGATGCCATACAACCATGGACTATCGTGCGCAGTGCCATATATGCGTGCTTCCATACCAGTCTTACGAATTACCAAATCGGCAGTGCCGCTAGCTACTACCTCGCCGTCATCAACCTGGTGCGCGATAGCTTGATAAATACCCGGAGGGACGTTCGAGGGAAAATTGAATCTAACCCGAAACAAATTAGTGCCGATGAATTCCACCGGGGATGGCTCGGTAAAATAGAGACCCTGGTTCACTTTATGTCGCAACAAAGCGTCGCTGTATTTGTTAAAAACGCTCCCCCTTGTCACACCCCCTGCAGGCACTAACTTTATGTTATTCAGTCCAATCCGGTTAGCCTCTCGCTGCCTTGTATCTAGGATGTCGTCAAGCGAACCCGATGCACCTACCGCGTAATAACCGGGTGCCGTTTCAAATACCACTTCGCTCCGGTTTAGCCAAACTCCGGCCATTCGAGCCTTGCGGCGCACCACCACAGGCTGATTTGGGCCACTCAGCACAACAATTATATCGCCACCGCCCGTGCCCCGGATTGCTCCAAACAAAAGCACCTCGGCACCCGTAAAGCTTGAGTGAATTGCGATCCTGTGGTGACTGAGATCAACATCCAAAGGCTCACAATGAGCCGGCGTTGTTACTGCCAAAATGCATAGGCAAAACACTGCGCCAGCACATTTCCATCGATTTAGCGTCTCCGTCTTCATCCGATAAATGGGGCAGTCGAATAGACATCGACAGGTGTTGCCAGCAAATCATAGGCAAATTTGATACACACCAGAATTACCAAGAGAGCGAGTAAAATTCGCAACTCGTCGCCGCGCAGCCGCGCGCCAACTCTAGTGCCAAACTGAGCCCCCACGACGGCACCTAGCAGGAGGATCAACGCCAACAATATGTCTACAGTCTGATTGGTGGCGGCATGCAAAAGAGTGCTATTAGCCGTGACAAAGATAATCTGAAACAGCGATGTGCCCACTACCATGGCGGTTGGCATGCCGAGAATATAAATCATAGCGGGAATCAGTATAAAGCCGCCTCCAACCCCCATGATCGCGGACATGATGCCAACACACAGCCCAATCCCGGCTGGAACTAACGCGCTGATGTACAATTTAGACTTACGGAAACGCATCTTGTAGGGCAGCCCATGTACCCAATAGTGAACATGCATGCGTTCCCGTCGGCCGCCCCGCCGTCTACGTATTATGGAACGCCCGCTCTCGATAGCCATCAACGTTCCTACCACACCCAAAAACAATACAAAGGTGAGCGATATAAATTCGTCGATATGCCCTGTGGAGCGCAACTTCCTAAATAGCCAGACACCCAAGCCAGAGCCAATTGCGCCGAATATGACCAGCACAAAGCCCATCTTTAGGTCCACGTTTCCTCGTCGCCAGTGTGCAAGAAATCCAGAAACGGACGAAGCGGTGATTTGGTTTGCCTCGGTCGCCACTGCGACTGGAGGCGGCACACCTATAAGTATGAGAAGCGGTGTCATTAAAAACCCACCGCCAACTCCAAACATGCCTGAAAGAAAGCCAACCCCCGCACCCATGCCTAACAACAGCACAATGCTGACCGACATTTCGGCGATGGGCAGGTAGATTTCCACCGGCGCTATTTACAAAAACATTAGGTTGCGAAAGGTTTTGCTCTTAGACTCACCAGTGCGCAAGTTTTTTTTAATTGCCCACCCATAAAACCACTGATAGCCAAAGCGTCGCCCCTTTGCCAAACGAATTTCCAATTCCCGTGCCGCCCTTGTGACACAACCATTCACAACAGCCCTGCCAGTTTCTTGACTTCGGATAATATTGGTGTCGCAATTTCCGTTGCGCGTTCTGCGCCGTCCGACAGCACCTGATCTACATAGTTTGGATCGTCGCAGAGTCGCTTCATTTCCTTGCCGATAGGTGCCAGAACCGAAACCGCAAGATCAACGAGCTGTAACTTGAAAACAGAAAATGGCTCGCCCGCGAATTCTTCGCAGACTTGTGCAACGGTCTTGTCAGCAAGAGCACCATAGATGCCCAGTAGGTTAGCCGCTTCTGTGCGCCCTTCAAGACCGTCCGGTGATCCCGGTAAAGGCTCTGAGTCGGTCCGTGCTTTGCGGACTTTAAGTGCAATCGCATCGGCATCATCAGTCATGTTAATACGCGAATAATCGGAGCCATCGGATTTGCTCATCTTCTTAGAGCCATCGCGCAAGCTCATCACTCGTGCTGCAGCTCCCAGAATCAGCGGTTCAGGCATCGGAAAGAGTTCGGTTTTGAACATACTATTGAATGCCTGCGCTATATCCCGGGTCAACTCCAAATGTTGTTTCTGATCCTCGCCCACTGGAACGTGTGTGGCCTTGTAGAGGAGTATGTCAGCAGCCATCAGTGTGGGGTAGGCGTAAAGTCCCACCGTCGCGTTGTCGCGGTGCTTGCCCGCCTTCTCCTTGAACTGCGTCATTCGGTTGAGCCACCCGAGACGTGCAACACAGTTAAAAATCCAGGCCAGCTCGGCGTGTCCAGAAACTCGGCTCTGATTAAACACTATGTTGTTCGCTGGATCGATACCAGCAGCCAGCAGACCGGCTGTTACCTCGCGAGTATTAGCGCGCAACTCGTCTGGATCTTGGGGTGCGGTAATTGCATGTAAATCGACGACACAATAAATGCAGTCATATTGTTCCTGAAGGCGGACCCAATTGCGGATTGCACCCAGATAATTTCCTAGGTGCAGGTTGCCGGTAGGCTGAACGCCAGAAAAAATACGGTTCATGGCTCCCCCATTTGAATGAGCGCACTGCCGGCGGTGTATCGTCCCAACAGGGATAGGTCAATCTTCCACGCCATTCAATTCAAACATAAGGCTCAAGGCTACACACCTTATGCAGTAAACTTTTGAAAGGCGTTCTCCAATTCCATCCGTTTTGGAGAACTACCCCATTGTAACGGGGAAAAGTACTTAGCCCCTCAGCGCCATTTTTAAATCTCGCCATCGCATGGCTTCAATAGCGGTCGCTACCATCGCAAAACTGCTCACCCCAAGCAAAACCAGGCCAAGAAGTGCTAACACTTTCAGTCCTAACCCTCCCTCCAACCAAGGATCTACGACTTTAGAGAAGGCCAGTAACAAAAGTGCCATCACCACGCATGCGATCAACATGCGCGGAACTCGGCGCCGAAGCAATCTATCGGGGTTAAAATAGCCGCGCCCATGCAAGCCTTTGGCTAACAGAACAACGTTTAACCAGGATGACAAAGCACTAGCCAGCGCAATACCGATCACACCAAAAGGTTTAATAAATGCCAGGTTTAGGACCACATTCGCAACAAGCGCCCAGATTGCTGCCCGCACGGGTGTACGGGTATCCTTTCGTGCAAAATATCCGGGCGCAAGGACCTTTACTAAAACAAATGCGGGTAACCCGACCCCATAAGCCGTCAGCACACCAGCAGTAATCATCGTTGCATTTGCATCAAAGGCTCCACGTTCAAATAATACATGGATGACCGGCATAGCTATCACTATCAGAGCCGCTGCGGCGGGTAAGGTCAGCAGTAGTGAGTATTCGATCGCCCTATTTTGTGAGTTAAATGCAGCATCCGTCTGCTTTTCACCTACCTGACGAGACAGGGTTGGGAGAAGTGCTGTACCAATTGCAACCCCGATTACACCTAGTGGCAATTGCACCACCCGGTCCGCATAGTAGAGATGTGATACGGAGCCATCCGACAACAATGAAGCAATGATCATATCCACCACCAAATTTAGCTGCACGACACCAGCACCAACCACCGCGGGCAACATCAGCACTAGAAGATTTTTTACAGCAGGAGTTAGACTCGGCAAGGGCAGGCGAGGTAACATATTCGCCCGTTTGCAGTTCCAGGCGAGCCAAAGAAATTGCACAAGTCCCGCAGCAGTCACACCCCAGGCAAGCGCATGGGCTGGGGTTTGGCCTGTGCGGGCGAAGGCTAATAAGGACCCGATCAAGCAAAGGTTTAGTAACACGGGCGCCGCAGCGGCTGCAGCAAAACGATCGAGGCTATTCAACAAACCACCTAGCAGCGACACAAGAGAGATAAACAACAGATACGGAAAGGTAAGGCGGGCTAGGTAAACCGTCAGATCAAACTTCGCAGGATCATCTGCAAATCCCGGCGCAATCGCGAGCATCAGCCACGGCATTGCGATCTGAGCCAGCACCACCACTGCTAACAAAGCCCACAATAGAACCGAGAGCGCATCCTCAGCAAAGGCTCTCGCAGCCGTTCGCCCGTCAGCTGCTAGGGCGCCTGCAAACAACGGCACGAATGCCAGGTTGAAAGCACCTTCCGCGAACAAACGACGAAACAAGTTGGGAAGTTTAAACGCAACGAAGAATGCGTCGCCCGCCGCACTCGCCCCCAGAAAAGCGGCAATTAGAATATCGCGCGCGAACCCGAGAACGCGCGAGAGCATTGTAAATCCACCGACAGTTGCCGCAAATCGAATTAACATTCCTGCGTTCTAATCATCAATTAGGGCGAACATAAGGAAGCTCTCATCCAAACCCCGTACCCCCTGACATCATAGGACAAAGATCATTGCGCCGAAGCCAACCCACCCCATTAGTTAATAATGAAAGGGCTCAACTATTTGCTGGCCGGCCAAAGTCGGTTGGATTGCCACGTTCTCCCATCGCGGTTCTCCGATTCAGAGCGTTTTTGTTAGGCTAGCGCACCCTGCATGAGGTTAATGAGATAACCCTCGCTTCCGGGCCGATTCGTTGCAAAACCAACCCACAATTGCCAAAAACTGTCGTTGTCACACCGTGGCATGACGACGGAGTGAGATATGGATACCAAGTAGCTTGTCCGTCGTAATGAGTCTGGACATCGACCCAACCTGGCAGCACTAGAAGATCAGTTGCGTCAATTTCACGGCGCGCCGACATTAGATTTGTGCCTACTGCACTAATGCATGCTCCGTCGATTACAACATCCCCTAGCCGCGCAGGTTTTCCTGTACCGTCAATAATAGTGCCGATACGGATAACCAAGTCATGCATGGATGTTGCAGTTCAAAAAATTGAACTGTATGCATATATCAATCAACTGGATGTCAAATTTTAGGTGGATGTGCTCGTATCACTTCCTCGTCGAGATCTGCCCCCCATCCGGGGCCTGTGGGTAGTTTCAAATACCCATCCTTAATCACCGGAGGTACCGTCACTAGGTCATCCTTCCAAGGGACATCGTCGATGTCAATCTCCATAATTCTCAAATGCGGGACTACAGCACAAAAGTGAGCGCTCATCAGCGTGGACAAATGCCCATAGAAATTATGCGGAGCCACATTGATCTCATAGGGTTCAGCCATAGCGGCAATCTTGAGCGATTCCAGAATCCCATTCCACGGCACGTCGATGATTGCTACATCCATCGCATGCTGCTCAAGGAAAGGCTTGTATTGGCGACGTCCGTAAAGTGACTCACAGGAAGCAATCGGAGTTTTGCATGCACGCCTAATATCGCGCAGCGCTTCGGGATCATAAGTATCGATTTCAAACCACATCAGACCGAGGTCGTCGAGCGCCCGTACCATCGTAAGATAGCCTTCGGTTTTGAAGTTGAAATTCATGTCAAGCAACACCTTGACTCCCGGTCCTGCGCCTTCCTGGAGTGCCATAAGCTGGTCTCGCACTGCCGCAGTAAGGCCGTCGTGAGGGTTGAGCGCAAGGTCCCATGAGCCTTGGTCTTCACGTCGCGTCGAAAAACCGGCCATATACATCTTTGGCTCGCTGCCATCGAACAAAAACATATTGGTCTTAAGTGCCGTGAGACCGGACGCCGCCACCTCACTACCTAACTTCTGGCAACCATCTAACGAATTGAGTTGCGGAACACCCAAGACTTCATGATGATGGAGCCGATAGGTGCCACAGTGCGACCAGTACAGTCGTATTGAGTCCCGCACTGGTCCGCCAAGCATTTCATAGACCGGTACCCCAAGTGCTTTTGCCTTCACGTCAACTAATGCATTCTCAATAGCCGCGATCGCCTGCGAAACCATCCCGCCCGGCGCCTGTCGGGTCTGTCCATAAAGCGAAGCGGTGATCCGTTCGACAGAACGGGGGTCGACGCCAATGAGGCTATCGGCCAGCGGGCGCATTACAGCAGTTAGACCCTTTGAGCCGTAGGATTCGTTGTATTCCGAGTAGCCAACCACACCCGCGTCGGTAACAACCTTGAGAAAGGAAAACACGCGCCAACCGGCGTCGCAGTGAAGGTCCTCAATTTTTGTGATTTTCATAGTGACTATTCGGTTTCAATTCGGGATTGAGAATGTTGACGATTATTCTGCCGCCGTTGCCGCAGTTTCTGGATTGGACGGCAGTTGATTTGGTTCTGCCAAGATATTCAGCAACATCTTTTGTATTTGCGTTATATGAATATCCTCCATTATCTTCATTCCAAACATGTCCTTGACGTAAAAGACATCTACTGCCCTTACTCCGTAGGTGGTAATTCGTGCGGAACCGACTGACAAGCGCAGTTCGCCAAGCGTCCGAGTGATATCGTAAAGCAGTCCGGCTCTATCTCGAGCATTGACCTCAACCACCGTATAGGTTGCACTAGCGTTGTTGTCGACGAGGACACGCGGCGCAACAGTGAACACATTTGTGCGAGTTGGCAACAAAGTCAGTTCTGCCAAGGCACGCGCCGGCTTAAAATCACGCGTTAGCGTCTTTTCGATGGTAGTTGCGAGTCTCTCCAGGTGCTCAGGTCTTTCATAAGACCCACCGGCCGCATCCTGAATCCAAAACACATCGAGAGCCATCCCGTCCGTGGTGGAGGACACGCGCGCATCAACAATATTTGCGCCAGACACCGCCATAGCCCCTGCAATGCCCGCAAATAACCCGTGATGGTCTGGGCAATAGATTGTGATCTCAGTCACAGCACGAAAATGGTCGACACGGGCATCAAATGCAAAGGTGCGTTGCTCCTCATCAGCGTAACGAATAAAGTTTGCATGACGAGCATGAGAGTCCGTGTCAAATGACAACCAGTAACTCGGATATCCACGTCCAACGTGAGTTTCTTTCTTATCTTCGGGCCAGTCCGTGAGTGCGGCGCGAAGCGCGTCCTTTGCTGCCTTGACACGTTCTTTTCTATCCAAGCGGGTGCGCCCTGCACTCAGCTCCGCTGCCGCCTCATCATACAGATCTCGCATCAATTGGCCTTTCCACCCGTTCCAAACTCTCGGCCCAACAGCACGAATGTCTGCCACGGTAAGGACCAACAACAACCGCAACCGCTCCAATGATTGCACCACCTCAACGAAATCCTGCACGGTCCGCGGATCGCCAATATCTCGTTTGAAGGCCGTGTTTGAGAACAACAAATGATGTTCCACTAACCACGCTACGGTTTCCGTATCCTCAAAGCTCAAGCCAAGCCTTGGCCCCAGCTTGCGTGCAATTTGTGCCCCAATTATTGAATGGTTCCCGCCTCGTCCTTTGCCAATATCGTGAAGGAAAAGGGCAAGATACAGCACTTCACGAGACAGCAAGTCCCCAACGATTTTCGTCGCTAAGGGAAGCTCCTCGGTGAACTCTCCGCTCTCCATCCCTGACAGGATTCCAACTGCAAAGACCGTATGCTCATCAACCGTGTAAACATGGTACATATCGTGCTGCATTTGTGCGACAACGCGACCGAAATCCAGAATGAACCGGCCCAGAACACCTGCCTCGTTCATTCTTCGTAAGGTCGTCCCCGGATCCTTACGGGAAGTCAGAATTTCTAAAAAATACCGATTGGCCAGCGGATTCGCCCGCAAACGCGCATCAATTCTCGTTAAACTGCGGGTTATCAGGCGAAGCGCGTGCGGATGGACATCGAGCTCGTGGCGCTGCGCCACTCTGAATAGTTCTATCATTTTGACTGGATCGACGTCAAAAGTGTCATCAGCAATAATGTTGAGGCGGCCATGGGCAGCTATGAACCCATCGACCAACTGCTCCGTCGCTCCCAGCCAGGGCAGACGGAGTCTCGGCCGGCGTTGATGCTCTACTTCCAGAGCAGCGCAAAAAATACGGGTCAAATTTCCAACGTCCTTAACGACCCTATAATAATATTTCATAAACCGCTCTACGCCGACGGCATTGGACCGATCCGTAAAATTCATTGCCTTAGCAACAATCAGCTGCTGATCAAACGTTAAACGATCTTCTGCGCGTTTAGCCGAGTAGTGCAGATGAAAACGTACGGTCCAGAGAAATCGGTGTGCCCTCCGAAAAACCTTAATCTCTTCAGCCGTCAGCACCCCATGGGTAACCATGTCATCAATGTGCACAATCCGATACAGATATTGAGCAATCCAGAACAGCGTGTGCAAATCACGCAACCCGCCCTTGCCGTCCTTAACATTGGGTTCCAATACATATCGGGAATCTCCCATCTGAGCGTGGCGCTCATTCCGCTCCGCAAGTTTAGCTGCCAAATAACTTGCGCCTCCACCACTGATCACCTCGTTCTCGAAGCGGTTTTTCAGCTCAAGGAATAACGGTTGTTCTCCGCATACGAGTCGTGCTTCCAGCAGGCTGGTGCAAATAGTCGTATCCTTCTTGGCTCGCGCAACAGATTCATTGATCGATCGTGTCGCATAACCGACCGTCAAGCCTAAGTCCCACAAAAGGTAAAGAACGTATTCAACTACCTGCTCCGCACGCGGCGTCAGTTTCCAAGGATGAAGAAATGAAAGATCAACATCTGAAAATGGGGCCATTTCTCCGCGCCCATAACCGCCAACCGCGATCAGTGCAAGCCTGTCCGCAGCGGTAGGATTAACGGCGGGGAAAACGCGCCTGTCAACGTACTCAAAAATAATTGTGATTAATTGGTCAAACAGATAGCTATTGGCTGCGCCAACTTCAGGCCCTTTAGCTCCGGCCTGGAAGGCTCTCTTGATTGCTTCACGACCAGTCTGGAGGCTATCCTTTAGCAAGGAAGCTAATACCGCACGTCGTCGGACTGGGTCCGAAATTTGTTCCGTCAGAGCAGTAACCCTACCGCTCAGTGTCCGTCGATTAATAATCTCGCGTCGGTTTTTATTGATGTTCATCAATCTCGCCCCTGCCCAGCAAACCGGCAGTAGAGTTCGAATGCCAATTCCACACTATACAGCTTGGGTAGACGCACACACCACCAGGCGCCGGTCACCGCTCCTACTCACCGATTTGTTTTAGCTTGTAAAGAATTTCTAACGCCTCCCGCGGGCTAAGCGAATCGGGCTCGATTGCCTTAATTTGTGCAACTAAGGAGTCGATTTCTGGTAGTTCGACGGCTGAAAAAGAAGTGGAGAACAACGGCAGGTCTTCCGTTAAACGTGCGGCCTCCGACCCGCGCTCATCACTTTCCAGGACGGCAAGCACCTCCTTAGCTCGTGCCAAGACAGAAGCCGGCAAGCCCGCCAGACGGGCGACTTGTATTCCGTACGAACGATCGGCTGCTCCAGGCCCGACCTCATAAAGAAATACCACCTCATCTCGCCATTCACGGATACGCATGTGATGACAACTTAAGGACTCAAGTTTCGGTGCTAGCGCGGTCAGTTCATGAAAATGTGTCGCAAAAAGAGCGCGACAGCAGTTATGAGTATGCAGATATTCGACTGTCGCCCACGCTATTGACAAGCCATCATAGGTTGCAGTGCCACGGCCGATCTCGTCGAGCACAACTAATGCCCTAGGGCCCGCTTGATTGAGAATAGCAGCAGTTTCAACCATTTCGACCATGAACGTCGAACGGCCACGTGCCAGGTTGTCGGCTGCCCCGACACGACTGAATAAGCGATCGACGATCCCTATATGGGCCGCTCGTGCGGGCACGAATGAGCCCATCTGACCAAGCAGCGCGATTAACGCATTTTGCCGAAGGAAAGTGCTTTTACCCGCCATGTTAGGCCCAGTCAGCAACCACAGACGTTGCTCATCAGAAAGATCGCAATCGTTTGCAATAAAAGATTGAGCCTCCGTCCGCATATCTCCAACCGCCTCAACCACTGGATGCCGGCCATCGCTTACACGAAACGTATAACTATCATCAACAATAGGTCGGACATATCCGCGTGCTGCAGCCAATTCCGCGAGACCCGCAGCAACATCAATTTGAGCTAACGTTTCGGCGGTTAGGGCGAGTGCTTCATCCTGTCCACACACTTCATCGACCAACTTGCCGAATAGCTCGAGTTCCAGCGCCAAGGCGCGCTCACCAGCTCGCGAAATTTTATCCTCTAGATCCCCTAATTCCACCGTAGTGAAACGTACTGAACTCGCCAACGTCTGCCGGTGAATGAAGGGACCTGTCATCTTATTTGCATGAGCAGGCGTCACCTCGACAAAATAACCAAGGACATTGTTGTGCTTAAGTTTGAGGACGCCAATTCCCGTTTCTTCCCTGTATCGTTTTTCAAGATCACGAATTAGTCGCCGACTCTCGTCGCGCGCCATTATCTGCTCGTCAAGATCCGTCGCATAGCCAGATGCTATAAAACCGCCATCACGAGCAAGCAAAGGCAAATCCTTGCCGAGGGATTGTGTTAGCCGTTCTATAAGTACATCATTATCGCCGAAGCCCGCGCAAACGGAGCGCAGTTCATCGGGCAACCCGGACTTGCCACTAACGGCCAAAAGTTCCTTAAGCTCTCTAGCCCGCGTGATAGCATCTCGGATCGCGGCCAAATCCCTTGGGCCACCACGGTCAAGCGTAAGCCGGCTTAAAGCCCGTTCGATGTCCGGACAGGTACGAAGAGTCTGGCGGGTCTGTTCTCTAAAATCGCGTTCAGTTAAAAACCATTGCACCATATCCAAGCGTGCAGCGATCACCATCGGATCAGTAAGCGGTGCTGTCAAACGAGCCGCCAACAGCCGCGCACCGGCTCCCGTCAAAGTGCGGTCTATGACGCCGAGCAAACTCATTTCGCGCCCACCATCTAACGCGGCAGTTATTTCAAGATTTCTTCGTGTGGCCGCGTCAATTGCCATTACTGCAGTAGCCATCTGTTGGCGTGGTGGTAGTAACCGCGGCATACGACCCTTTTGGGTCAGTGCAACGTAATCAAGTAGACCGCCGCACGCCGCCCATTCGGCGCGCCCAAATGCTCCGAAGGCATCAAGGGAAGCCACCCGGAAGGTGCGTTTAAGGCGGCGTTCACCTGCAATGCTATCGAAACGCGTAGCCGGAAGCGGTGTCAATAAAGCTCTCCAATCCATCAACGATGTGCCAAGAAGGCTGTCCTCAACTAACGAGTCTGGCACCAACAACTCGCCTGGGGAAATCTGAGAGAGTGTTGCCGCTAAATCACCCTGGGCCGGCACGGTCACCCAGAAAACCCCTGTAGAAATGTCTATCCACGCCAATGCAATTTCACCGCCGGCTCTAGCCACAGCCGCGAGATGATTGTTCGACCGCGCATCTAACAGCGTATCCTCAGTAAGCGTGCCAGGTGTAACCAACCGATCAACAGCTCTCTTGACCAGAGCTTTGCCACCTCTTCTACGTGCTTCTGCCGGGTCTTCGGTTTGTTCGCAAATTGCGACCCTAAAACCTTCTTTTATTAGTCTCTGGAGATAGGCCTGATGGCTGTGAACTGGAACTCCACACATGGGCACGTCCGCCCCATCATGCTTCCCGCGTTTAGTTAATGCGATATTCAATACACCAGCTGCGGCAACAGCGTCGTCAAAGAACATTTCGTAGAAGTCACCCATGCGGAAAAAAAGCAAACTGTCTGGATGCGCATTCTTGATTTCAAAATATTGCGCCATCATGGGCGTCGATCTCGCCTCAGACTTGCTCTCATCTGGGGAACGACTCCCTGCCATTCCAGCGTTTGGTTCGTCTCTCGTCATGGTTTTAACAATAGCATAAGGCATTGTTCTCCGGACCGCTTTACGGTTGCCCAAAGCAGCTCTACAGTCATCAAGATAAGGCGCTGCACCTCTACCTTCGAGGCAAAACTATGCCATCATCCAACACGACATCAAAGGCAATGCGCGACGAAGCGCTTGCTTTTCACGCCAATGGAAAACCAGGAAAGTTGGAGGTGCGCGCAACCAAACCTCTAACCACAGCGCGAGAGCTATCGCTCGCATATTCTCCTGGTGTGGCAGAACCGTGTCTGGAAATCGAAAAAAGTCCCGAACGGGCCTACGACTACACCTCCAAGGGTAATATGGTAGCTGTAATTTCCAACGGCACTTCCGTGCTTGGACTTGGCAACCTCGGAGCCCTAGCCTCTAAACCGGTAATGGAGGGCAAGGCCGTATTATTCAAACGTTTCGCCGACATAGACAGTATCGATCTGGAAATCGACACTGAGGATGTTGACGAGTTTGTCAATTGCGTCCGCTTTTTGGGGAAAACTTGGGGCGGTATTAACCTAGAGGATATTCGCGCACCGGAATGTTTCATCATTGAACAGCGTCTCCGGGAGGCAATGGACATTCCAGTATTCCATGATGACCAACACGGCACAGCAATCATCGCAGCGGCTGGATTTATCAACGCTCTACATCTGACGACCCGAAACATCAAAGACACGCAGGTAGTGATTAATGGTGCGGGTGCAGCTGGCATAGCCTGTGCTGAATTGCTTAAGGGCATGGGCGTGCCGTCAGACAAAGTGATCCTTTGCGACACTCACGGCGTGATCTACACGGGTCGCGAAATCGGCATGAACCAGTGGAAATCGGCGCACGCAAACAACACCAAATCCCGTACTTTGCCCGAGGCCGTTGCTGGAGCAGACGTTTTTTTTGGACTATCAAAAAAGGGGGCTATGACACCCGACATGGTCAGGGGTATGGCGTCACAACCAATTATTTTTGCGATGGCTAACCCTGATCCTGAGATTTCTCCCGAAGACGTAGCCGCAATTCGTGGCGATGCAATCATGGCTACTGGTCGCTCTGACTATCCAAACCAAGTCAACAACGTCCTCGGCTTTCCATACATCTTCCGGGGCGCCTTGGACGTTCGTGCATCAACAATTAACGACGCTATGAAGATCGCTGCAGCCGAGGCAATCGCCACCCTCGCGCGGGAAGATGTGCCTGACGAAGTAGCTGCCGCCTACTCCTCAGACCGACTCCGATACGGCCCCGAGTATATCATTCCCGCACCTTTCGACCCTCGCCTGATAACCTCTGTTCCAATTGCAGTGGCGAAAGCGGCCATTGCCAGCGGCGTAGCCCAGAAGCCGTTCGACGATGAACCCACCTACCGCCGCCAACTGGGTGTTCGGCTTGATCCAACCGCTAGCAGCGTCCAATTGATTCAGGACGACGTGCGCGCTCATCCCGTACGTATGGTATTCGCCGAAGGTGAGGAGGAACGGGTAATTCGTGCAGCGGTGCAATGGCGTGTTCTCGGGTTGGGGACCGCTATTCTCATTGGCCGCGAGCGTCAAATTCTCGAGACCATGTCCAGAATGGGACTAAGCGGGCCAGAGGACCTAGAAATCCATAATGCGGGTCTAAGCAAACAAAACAAAGTCTACACAGATTTTCTCTACCAACGACAACAGCGTAACGGCTTTCTTTATCGGGACTGCCAACGACTGGTTAACCAAGACCGCAATATCTTTGCGGCTTGCATGGTTGCAATGGACCACGCCGATGCAATGGTTACCGGTTTGACCCGCAGCTATTACGTTGCTTTGAAGGAAATCCAACGGGTGCTGGATCCACGTCCTAACGAACGTATGTTTGGTCTTTCAATGGTCATCGCCGGAAACCGCACCGTATTTATCGCTGATACCACCGTGCATGAACTGCCAACCCCCGAGGAACTTGCCGACATTGCCTGTCAAACGGCCGCCAAAGCCCGCTCGATGGGCCACGAACCGAGGGTCGCACTGCTGTCGAATTCGAATTTTGGCAATCCGCGTTGGGAACAAGCAGACCGCATTCGGGATGCTATCCATGAGCTTGATTCACGCCAGGTCGATTTTGAGTATGACGGCGAAATTGCGGCCGATGTTGCGTTGGACCCAGAACTACTGAAACTCTATCCGTTCTGCCGGTTATCGGCACCAGCAAACGTACTCATTATGCCTGCACTTCATAGTGCAAACATATCGGCAAAGTTACTCAAAGAAATCGGTCGGAGCACGGTGATAGGGCCTCTTCTAATGGGTTTGAGCAAGCCGGCCCAGATCGTGCCTATGGGTTCCACCGTCTCGGCAATTATAAATCAGGCCGCATTCGCAGCCCACGAAGCGATCCGTCATCGGGCAGCGCCAAGACTTCGGGGCTCAGAGAAAGGTTCCCGCCGCAGGAGCGCATGACATTTTGCGATGTGCGTCCATGAGAACCTCTCAACGCACCTAACGTCTTTGATGTCAGGGCACTAAGCCCATTGAAATCCCCTTAAATGGAATGAAAAAATGATCACAACAATTACTGACTTTTTCGCGCTATGGAGGCAATAGGCTATGTCGAAAACTGCCACCCAGAGGGGCCTCACAGCAATTGCCGCCATTGTCTTTTTATTTTTAGCGATACCTGCCTCCGCCGAAACCGATCTGGAAAACCGAATCCAAATGCTCGAACAAGAGCTGAAACTGATCAGGGAGCAGCTACAGAGCGGGGTAAAATCGGCCCAGGAATCGACGACTGCACCGAAAAAAAAAGGATTTAGCACACTGCCTGGTTGGTCAGCAGGTTATAGATACAACTTTGATGCAGATGATAACTCAGCAACTAGATTAAGATTATTTCTAAAAAGAAAATCACTAGCCGGGAGTATAGTCAAATTGGCATGGGAAAGACAAACAGGTACTATTCCTAACTTTTTCAAAACTGGCACGATTGATGGGAACTCCCTTAATAAGTTTGGCACTTTCTATATAGAACAAGAGTATAAATTCTAATCGATAGTGTACTATGGGACGCAATATATTTTAATAAAGATTACCTATTAGTCCCATAATCAGAATATGGATTAGGACTCTTTTCCCTCTCAAAAACACTCTTCTCTAGGTTCTCTTTAAGTTTTTTGAGTTTAAGATTCTGAATCGTATTCTCACGTTTAGTTTTTATAGGTTTAATAGGCGAATCGTTTTTGAACATCAGGTGCCGTTGGCATAAGCGCCAACACATCTATATTCCGATATTATATCTGACCAGACGGCGTTAGAATCGCCGCTTCTCTCGCATCCTCCTTGAGGCGGAAGAAGATCCCAACGCAGGTGTTGAGGACTAAAAAATACGCTTCGTTCTGGGGCTTCTCGAAGACAAAGTCATATGGTCGGATCTCCTCGTGACACGTCAGATCAACCCACACCAACTGCTTGCCAGATATGTGGTAAGAAAACCCCCGCAGCGTTTGCTTCAAAAAATGGCTATCAATTATATCAATGCCGAGGCTGTCGCTTCGTTTATCTAGACCCAATGCCCAGCGCTGGCGAATTTTCTGCGCTGTATGACGATGCCTACCAAGGAGCGACTGCAGGCTACTTTGCTAAAACGGATAAGAAACTGCGCCGTTCACGTCGCCAGCTCGCTCGTATCCGTCGCAAGGTATCAGGAGGCCGGTTTCTTGATATCGGATGCAATGGTGGCTTTACAGTAGAAGCCGCCCGTGAATACGGTTTTGAGGCTTTTGGGATTGAACTTGATCCAGTGTCGCTCGCGTACGCCCAAAGCCATTTCCCCACCAATCACTACTTTCATGGCCGAATAGAGGACTACCCAAGCAAGAATCCCTTCGATGTGGTCTATTGCTCTGAAGTTATAGAACACGTTGCCGATGCCAATGGATTTCTTTCTGCAACCGCCCGCCTGATGAGACCAGGCGCTTTGCTCTACTTAACTACCCCTGACATCAGCCATTGGCGGAGACCTCAGGATATTAACGAATGGGATGCCTTTTGCCCGCCCGCACACTGCCTGTATTTCAATCCACTAAATTTAACTACAATACTCGCTCGTCATGGCCTACGAGTTATCCGGCGACGCTGGGCATGGAAACCCGGCATCAAACTTTACGCATGCCGAACGGCTTGATTCCGTTCCGCTCGCATCAAAACCAGTACCAATACAATGGCAGGCACGCCCGCCAAGGCAGCGTAAATGAAAAACTCAACATACCCAATCGAGTCAACAGCTAGGCCAGTAAACCCACCAAGAAATTTCCCTGGAAGCGTCATTAGAGACGTGAATAACGCATATTGGGTGGCCGTGTAGGCAGTGTTAGTTAGGCTCGACAGATAAGCGATAAACACTGTGCCAGCAAGACCCGCGCTAAGATTGTCAGCGGTGATCGTAACCGTCAGCATAACGAGATCTGGCCCGACCAAAGCAAGAGCAGAGAACAAAAGATTGGTTGATGCCAACAACACCGCTCCAGCCAATAAAGGCCACATGATCCCGTATCGCACCACCAATGCGCCTCCGACAAATGCGCCTATGATAGTTGCAAAGGTGCCGTAAACCTTAATGATCAGACCAATTTCTGTAAGGGAAAAACCGAGGTCAATGTAAAACGGGTTTGCCATCACACCCATCAAAAGATCACTAATTCGGAAAAGCCCTACAAACAAAAGGATTACTAGAGCAAGCCGTCCATTTCGGGAGAAAAAGTCAACGAATGGATTGACAACAGCAGCTACAAACCAACTCTTCCCCCCATCTAAACGCTGGCTCAGATCAGTAGAAATTGCAGGTTCGTGAATCATGAGAACGGTGCCGATACCCACAAGCGTTAGACTGGCAAGCACCATGTATGCAAATGCCCAGCTGGTCGCGTCAGCCAACACCAATGCGCCGCCGCCTGCGACCAGAAGCGCGATCCGATAGCCGAGCTGATAGGTAGCTGCCATCGCCCCCTGAAGCTCTCGTGCTACCGCTTCAATCCGGTAAGCATCTATTGAAATGTCTTGGGTCGCAGACGAAAAAGCGACTAGTAGCGCAAACAGGGCTAGCACGCGAAGATCTCCAGTGGGATTCATATGGGCCATTCCCAGTAAACCCAACGCGATACCTACCATCGCAACTAACATCCAGCTTCGCCTCCGGCCAAGGACGCGTGTTATTATGGGCAAAGGGACACGATCAACTATTGGCGCCCAGAACACCTTGATCGAATAGGTAATACCAACCCAGCTGAAAAATCCGATTGCAGCGCGACTTACTTCCTCCGCTCGCAACCACGCAGAAAGTGTAGAAAACACCAACAGGAAGGGCAAACCTGCAGAAAACCCCAGAAACATCATGGCTATAACTCGGCGATGTTTATAAGCGCCAACCGCCGCGCGCCAATTGCTACCCGAATGTGTCACTGTTCCCTCTGCTGTGCACATTTTTGTACATCTGAGGCAAGTATGTCAGATTAAGAAACCACCAAATCAATAAGTGGGGTGTTGGGTCGGGCGCCGTAGTGGCTAATTACTTCCGCAGCGGCTTTGGAGCCATAGGCCCCACATATTGCAAGATCGTGGCCCGCTGTATAGCCGAACAGGAAGCCGGCAGCATACAAATCTCCCGCACCAGTCGTATCGACCAATCGATCAACAGGAGCCGGGTCGACCACGTGAACCTGACTTCCACTAAGAACTATCGAGCCACGCGCACCAAGGGTTAATGCGGCGACCTTGCAGTGGCCGCGTACTTGCCGGACCGCATCTTCGAGATCCTTTGCCTCATAAAGAGATATGATCTCCTTTTCGTTCGCGAACAAAATGTCGACACTTTCCGCAACAAGTTGGACAAATTCCGTACGGTACCGATCAACACAGAAAGGATCAGAGAGTGTGAGTGCCACCAACCGTTGGGCGCCGTGAGCTATTTGCATCGCTTTGCGGAAAGCTGACTTAGCGCTCGGCGGATCCCATAAATAACCCTCCAGGTAGGTCACCTGAGCTGCTCGAATCAAATCCACGTCCACATCCTTAGTTTCGAGACCAACGCAAGCTCCCAAATAAGTATTCATGGTCCGTTCCGCGTCGTCGGTGACCAAAACCAAACAGCGCGCGGTACCAGCGCCGCTGGTCGCCGGCGGGGTGTCAAACCGTACGCCTAAGGATCGAATGTCACGTCGGAATATTGCACCGAGTTCGTCGTTACGCACTTTCCCGATAAACGCGCCTCGCCCGCCCATCGACGCCAGACCGGCAATGGTATTTGCCGCCGAACCCCCGGACATTTCCGTCTCTGCAACCACCTGGTCATAAAGCGCCTCAGCCTGGTCAGCGCCAATAAGTGTCATGACACCCTTTTCGATTTCGTTAACAACCAAAAATTCGTCTTTCGTTTGCACAATTACATCTACGATGGCGTTGCCGAGCGCCACAACACCAAACTCAGCTTTGGACACAGCTTTGTTCCTTTTGGTTAGAGAGGGTTTCGATCACTCACGATTAGCCCCCGGGAGCTATGGGTGCCCAGTGAGCGCGGGGAAGTATACCTGTGTACTATCCATGGACAACACGGTGTCACGACAATTCAATTACACAGCCTCAGCCTCCGTCTTTTCAGAGTAACCACATAGATCCTCAATCGGACAGATTGGGCATTTCGGTTTCCGTGCCTGGCATACATACCGACCGTGCAAAATTAACCAATGATGTGCGTGGCGTTTGTATGCGGGCGGCACCTTCTTCTCGAGACCCAGCTCTACTTCAAGGGGGGTCTCCCCCGGTGCAAGACCCGTCCTGTTTCCTACCCGAAACAAGTGTGTGTCTACTGCAATGGTTGGCGCGCCGAAAGCGATGTTAAGCACCACGTTCGCTGTCTTCCGACCAACACCGGGAAGCGATTCTAGTTCTTCTCGCGTCTGTGGCACCTGACTATCAAACTCGTCGATCAGCTTCCGACTGAGCGAAATAACATTTTTCGCCTTGTTTTTATATAACCCAATTGTTCGGATATATTCGCGGACAGCTTGTTCCCCCAACGCTATCATTTTCTCCGGACTGTCTGCTCGCGCAAACAGTGGGCCGGTTGCTTTGTTGACCCCTGTATCAGTTGCCTGCGCGGACAGAACCACCGCGACCAAGAGCGTGTAAGCGTTTCGGTAGTTGAGCTCACCCTTCGGATCAGGTTTGAGAGCGGCCAGTCGAAGAAACATCTCTTCAATTTGAGTTTTCTTCATAAGATCCCTTGGTCTGGTACAGGTCCTTTAAGCTATTTTAGTCCAATTTTTTTGGCCACCCAAACGCTGCCAACGCACTTTGCCAGTGACAAAAGCAAGCAAGCTTGCTCAAGCGGCGCAGAAACCTATCATAACGCCATGCCATCAGCTTCACTGACTGAATTCTATCAACTCTGGATTTATCCGTATGAATGATGAAGTCTTGTTCAACGCCGTTCTGAGTCCGAACCGATCTCTGGCTAAGAATGGATTTCTAGTGGTGCTGGGACTTACGACGCTATTATCTATGGTTGGGGGTACTCTTTTTTTGTTGATGGGTGCCTGGCCTGTCACTGGCTTTCTAGGCCTTGATTTAGCGCTTCTATATGTCGCCCTTCGGCTAAGCTATCGCTCCGGATTTTTGACAGAAACTGTTCAATTGCGCCGCGCCAGTCTGACCGTATCTAGATTTTTCCCAAATGGACGCGAGGCGTCGTGGCGTTTCCAACCCTATTGGGTCAAGGTCGAGTTCAATCACGAGGCAGATCATAACAACCAGGTTATACTCACCTCTAAAGGCAAGCGTTTAAGCGTAGGGTCATTTTTATCACCCGAGGAACGCACCGAGTTTGCCACCGCCTTGATGATAGCACTTCACCGGTGCCGAGGCCTGACAAACACAACCTAGCTGATGTCACCGAACAACAGTATTGCACAATCTTTGCCGAACAGAGGAGCCAGCCCAACTTCGGTCTAGCCTGCATCGCCTCAACATTAAAGTAGAGCAGTGGCTCCGGCTCAGAAAACGACCGCGCCTTCCGGCAAACTACCCGGCAAAACCCAACATATCGCGCATGCCATAAAGACCCGGAGGCTTCCTTTGTAACCATATCGCGGCTCGCACCGCACCGGCAGCAAAAATTTGTCGCGAAGTTGCTTGGTGAGTAAGTTCCAATCGATCGTTTCCCCCGGCGAGGATAACACTGTGGTTCCCGACCACGTCTCCCCCGCGTAATACAGCAAAGCCGATATCGCCGCGGCGACGTTCACCGGTTATGCCATCACGGGCCCGTTGGCTCACTTCTTCCAGGTCGACGCCACGTCCTTTAGCAACTGCGCGACCAAGGGCGAGCGCTGTGCCGGAGGGAGCGTCGACTTTGTGGCGGTGATGCATTTCAAGAATTTCGATATCAAAGTCATCATTTAGCGCACCTGCAGCCTGCTCAGCCAAAGCTATTAGTACGTTGACAGCAATGCTCATATTAGGTGCCCAAAAAATTGCCGTCTTCTCGGCCGCCGCTCCCAGCGCCGCTTCTTCTTTGGGGTTCAAGCCAGTTGTGCCGATAACATGACAAACCCCAGCAGCGGCGGCTAAACCAGCATGACTTACTGTCGCCTGGGGCCCGGAAAATTCGAGCACTGAATCAGCTATCTCGAATACTTGCCCAGAATCATCTGTAATTTTTATCCCTAGAGCACCAAGTCCTGAAAACGAACCCGCATCCTGCCCGAGCGCCGGGTGTGTTGCGTGTTCACTCGCTGCCACCAAGCGGACTCCATCTGTCTGCACTATTTCCCGGACCAGCGATTGCCCCATACGCCCAGCCGATCCCACTATGCCAATTTTCAGGTGTGCCATCTAACAGATCTCGCCAGACATACTGGATAAGCGCATCCATGTGACGGACAAAAAGCCATAGAAGGACTTAATCTTGCAAATCGTCCCATAATTCCTTCACTTTTGTGAAAAAACCGTCGGCTTCCGGACTATTGTTTTTGCCCCCATTTTTCTCAAACTCACGCAATAATTCCTTTTGTTTATCCGTCAAATTAACCGGTGTCTCAACTTTCGTCTGAACAATCATGTCGCCGAAGCCCTTACCTCGCACCGCCGGCATGCCCTTACCTCGCAGCCGAAATTGCTGACCGCTGTGCGTTCCCTCGGGGATAGTCACCCTGGCCCGGCCACCGTCGAGAGTGGGCACCTCGATCATGCCGCCAAGCACAGCTTGGGTCATTGCCAGCGGCACGCGACAATAAAGTTCCGATCCCTCACGCTGAAACAAGCTGTGAGGAGAAATTTTTATGAAAATATAAAGATCCCCCGGCGGACCACCTCGGACCCCCGCCTCTCCTTCTCCAGAAAGTCGGATACGCATTTCATCGTCGACACCCCGTGGGATATTGACCTGAAGTTGCTTTTCTTTTGCTACCCGGCCACCACCACCACATGCGCCACACATGTTTTCGATGATTCGGCCAATCCCTTGGCAAGTTGGACAGGTACGTTCGATGGTGAAAAATCCTTGCTGCGCACGAACCTTGCCGACACCTTGACAAGCGTTGCAGGTGACGGGAGACGACCCTTTTGCGGCGCCGCTCCCGCGACAATCGTCGCAAGTCGCGGCGCTGCTGGTGCGAATTGTGGCGCGTTTGCCATGGTAGGAGTCTTCAAGAGATATTTCGAGATTGTAACGCAGGTCGGCCCCAGAATGGGTGCTCGAGCCCCCTCGGCGCCCCACAAAATCTCCAAATAGATCGTCAAACACATCAGCAAAGCTTGAGGCGGTAAATCCAAAACCTCCGCCTGGGCCGCCGGAGGCCCCATCAAAGGCAGCATGTCCGAATTGATTATAGGCGGCACGTTTCTCGCCGTCCTTGAGCACACCGTACGCCTCTGATAACTCCTTAAAGCGCTTCTCAGCATCGCTATCACCAGGATTGCGATCGGGATGACATTTCATCGCTAGACGACGATAGGCTTTTTTGATATCCCCTTCGCTCGAGGTTCGGTCTAGACCGAGCATTTCGTAATAGTCGCGCTTGGCCATCGACAATCTACTCCGCTACAAGCCTGGGACAGTGAAACGCTGCAGCTACAAACAGCGTTCGATTTAACGCCATTTAGATACGCCCGTGGACTCTAGGGAACCGGTCTTGTTGCCGCTCCTAATGAGCCGGTTGATCGTCGTCCTTGACCTCTTCGAAGTCAGCGTCGACCACAGTTTCATCGGCGCCAGAAGCATTCCCCCCAGCATCGCCATCAACGCCATTACCGGCTGCACCGGCTGCACCGGCTGCACCGGGTGCCTGTGCCTGTGCCTGCTCCTTATACATAGCCTCACCAAGCTTCATCGAAGCTTCTTGGAGTTTATCAATGCCGGCCTGTATAGGAGCCGGATCTTCTTCGGTCATGGCTTCCCGAAGTGTGATAATTGCCTTTTCGATCACATCTTTATCGGTATCCTCGACCTTATCGCCAAATTCACCAAGCGACTTTTCAGTCGCGTGGATCAAGCTATCAGCGTGGTTCCGTTTGTCCACTAACTCACGCCGCTGGCGATCTTCATCGGCATGCTGTTCAGCTTCCGCCACCATGCGCTCAATATCTTCCTCGCCAAGACCTCCCGAGGCCTGAATTCGTATCTGTTGTTCCTTGCCCGTGCCCTTGTCCTTGGCCGACACATTGACAATACCGTTAGCGTCAATATCGAAAGCGACTTCGATCTGCGGCATCCCTCGCGGCGCGGGCGGAATTCCAACCAAATCAAATTGTCCGAGACCCTTGTTGTCAGTGGCCATTTCTCGTTCGCCCTGAAATACCCGGATGGTGACCGCATTTTGATTGTCATCGGCGGTGGAGAATGTCTGGCCTTTCTTAGTGGGAATTGTGGTGTTACGGTCGATCAGACGAGTGAACACACCCCCTAAAGTTTCGATCCCGAGCGATAGCGGAGTTACATCCAGCAACAGCACGTCCTTCACATCGCCGCTGAGGACCGCGCCCTGAATTGCAGCGCCTTCTGCCACAACTTCATCCGGGTTGACACCCTTATGGGGCTCACGACCGAAGAAATTCTTCACCGTTTCTATCACCTTGGGCATCCGGGTCATGCCCCCAACCAGGACCACTTCGTCGATCTCGCCAGCGCTTAATCCCGCATCCTTTAACGCCTGTTTGCACGGTGCGATGGTGCGATCTATCAAATCTCCTGCGAGTGCCTCAAGCTTGGCGCGGGTCAATTTAATGGCCAGGTGTTTGGGTCCTGCCTGGTCAGCTGTAATGAAGGGAAGATTAATTTCAGTTTGGGCTGTGCTCGAGAGCTCAACCTTGGCCTTTTCAGACGCTTCCTTTAGGCGTTGCAAGGCAAGTTTATCGTCCCGCAGATTTATGCCGCTTTCCTTCTTAAACTCGTCGGCCAAGTAGTTAACGATGCGCAGATCGAAGTCTTCTCCCCCCAAAAAGGTGTCGCCGTTGGTCGCTTTAACCTCAAATACGCCGTCACCAATTTCGAGAATAGAGACGTCAAAGGTGCCTCCGCCTAGATCATAAACTGCCACAACTCCGCCGTCTTTCTTAGTATCTAGCCCATACCCAAACGCAGCAGCGGTCGGCTCATTAATGATTCGTAAAACCTCAAGGCCAGCAATTTGCCCTGCATCCTTTGTCGCCTGGCGCTGTGAATCATTGAAATAGGCAGGCACAGTAATCACAGCTTGATCTACCTTTTCACCCAGGTAACTTTCCGCAGTTTCCTTCATTTTCTGAAGCACATAGGCGCTAACCTGGCTCGGTGCATACTTTTTGCCCTTGGCCTCAACCCAAGCATCTCCATTGTCGCCTTTGACGATCTTATAAGGCACCATATCGGCGTCCTTATGCACCATAGGATCTTCATACGAACGGCCAATAAGGCGCTTGATAGCAAAAAAACTGCCCGCGGGGTTCGTCACCAACTGTCGCTTGGCTGGCTGGCCTACCAAGCGTTCTCCATCATCAGCGAACGCGACAATGGACGGCGTCGTGCGTGCACCCTCTGCGTTTTCGATCACGCGTGGGTTCTTGCTGTCCATTACTGCGACACAGGAATTAGTAGTACCTAAATCGATGCCAATAATCTTGCTCATCACATCCTCTTCCACCTAAACGAGCACAGCTTCGTGCTGTCTAAATGCGTCGTGGATTTTTGCTTCCAATGCCGGTTTTCCGGCCGCTCCCTGGTTCCATGTTAGAACTTGGAGCAGGGGATTATATGGGGGCACTAAGCGTCTGGTACAAGCACAAGGGACCCTGAATCGTGGCAAAAACCCACGCCACGGCGTTTATGACTCCGTCGGAGCACTAGTCTTTTTTGCCACCCCTACCATGGCTGGCCGCAGCAGCCGGTCATGTATCCGATAGCCTTCTTGCAGTACTTGTACCACCGTTCCGGCGGAGTGTTCTTTATCCTCTATCTCGAACATTGCTTGGTGAAAGTTGTGGTCGAAGAGTTCACCAAGAGGCTCGATCCGCTCTATTCCGTGGCGAGCCAGAACAGCCTCGAATTCCTGTTGAGTCAAAGCAACACCCTCACGGAGGCTTTTTATCCGCGCATCACTTTCTTTCGACTCCGCAGGTACACTTTCTAACGCGCGTCGTAGATTGTCAGCTATGCCAACAATGTCACGTGCCAAGCTCGTGATCCCATATTTTGCGACTTCCTCACGCTCACGATCAGCGCGTTTGCGAACGTTCTCAGTTTCAGCCAACGCCCGTAGCAATTTGTCCTTTAGTGCCTCGATCTGAGCCTGCTCGTTATCTTCGGCTTCATTATCTTCGTTATCGTCACCCTGTACTCCGCCGTTGCCGGCCTCAAAGTCTGAGCCATTGTCACTGGGTTCCAAACTTTTGGACACACCTGAATCTTCTGCTTCTTGGATTGACTCCTCCTCGACAGTATTTTCCTCATCCTGGCAATCGACCGGTTTTTCCGTGTCCGTACTTGCCTTTCTATCGTTATGGTCGTTCGTCATTCGTTCGCGTAATCCCTTTAACTCATCAGGCGACTTATGGCACGCGCGGTATAATCCACCATCGGTATAATGCGAGCATAATTGATCCTAGTTGGGCCGATTACACCGATTGCGCCGAGAGGACGCGCGGGCTTAGATTCCACCACCGCACTGAGCGGTGCTACGATTAGTGAGCAGCCCGCCAAATCAAACAAACGGTTGTCAGAACCAATAAATACGTGGACGCCATCGGCAGCCTGAGTCTGTTCAATTACCCTTAACAGGCTTTTCTTTCTCTCCAATATATCGAATAGCTGGCGTAGTCTTTCAAGATCGACGAGGGCATCAACATCCTCAAACAAATTTGCACGGCCACGCAAAATGAGCATATTCTCGCTGCCATCACTGGACCAGGTAGCCACGCCGGCTTCAACTATGCTCGCCGCAAGTGCATCTAACTGACTCGAATGCGTTTCGAGTTCCTCAGTGATCGCTTGGTGCGCCTCTCCTAAAGTACGTCCAGACAAACGAGCGTTGAGGTAGTTAGCGGCCTCAGTAAGGGTAGAAGGGGTAAAACCTACAGGCAGGTCAATCAGTCTGTTTTCAACTAACCCAGTCTCAGTGATCATAATGGCAAGTGCTTTGCCCGACGACAAAAGGACAAACTCTACATGACTAACAGGCGCCTCAGACTTGGGCGCGACAACCAAACTCGCCGTTTTGGTGAGGCCAGATAAAAGTTCGGTGGTTTCGTTAAGCACCTCGGATAAACTGCGCCCGTTACCTGCGCATTTACTTTCGATGTTTTCCCGCTCGTCGGTCGTTAACTCTCCCACTTGCATTAGGCCGTCCACGAACAACCGAACGCCGCGGTCAGTCGGCAGCCTTCCAGCCGATGTGTGTGGCGCATACAAGAGGCCTAATTCTTCTAAATCCGCCATAACATTGCGGATCGTCGCCGGCGATAATTCTAACGAGAGACGTCTCGACAGGGTCCGCGATCCCACAGGTTCGCCTGTTTCCAAAAATGTTTCTACAATCTCGCGAAAGATTTCACGCGAACGGTCATTCAGCTCGTTGATCATATTCGTTACAGATCGCCGCTCAGAGCTCACAAAGCGTTGGGAATCTAATTGTCGTCCAAGAGTGCGTCAACGCCAGCTCGATGATAACTGCTTTTGGCCGCGGGGCTAGACGAAGTTTACCCGCAACGTTAGCTTGATCCCAGGTTTGTGGTTTTAAGTTAGGTGGTTCGCCATGCGACCTTTTGGCCGTAGAGCAGTTGATTTGCGCCAAATTACGCTCCAAGCTGACGTCAGTAAACATGCAGAAGGATCGTGCTTAGCAAAGTTCGGCGATACACACGTCTTGTGTACTGCCAGCCTAGAGGACCGTGTTCCGCCCTTTCTCCGCAATAGCGGCCGGGGATGGATTACCGCGGAATACGGCATGCTACCGAGATCCACTAATACACGGACTGATCGCGAAGCTGTTCGTGGGCGCCAATCCGGCAGAACACAGGAAATTCAGCGTCTTATCGGCCGCAGCCTACGTGCGGTCGTCCGGCTGGATGGTTTCGGGGAACGCCAAGTTCGTCTCGATTGTGATGTAGTCCAGGCTGATGGCGGTACCCGCACCGCCTCGATCACTGGTGCCTATGTGGCACTTCACAGGGCGTTTGACCATTTAGTCAACGAGGACCTGATTCCATCAATCCCACTTGTCGACCAAGTAGCCGGTATATCCTGCGGTCTGATCGCCGGGGAGGCCGTTGCTGATCTCGATTACTCTGAGGACAGCACTGCAGAAGCGGACGCTAATTTCGTAATTACCGCAGGGGGGGGATTAGTTGAAATACAAGCGACTGGGGAACAGGGACCGTTTACTCGACGTCAGTTCGAGCAAATGTTGGAGATCGCTGAAACAGCTTGCGATCAGCTTTTTGATGTACAGCGCACCGCCTTAGGGCTATCTGAAGACACCTTCCAAATACGATGATTGGGTTTTGTTGGGCCAACTTCAAGGCCTGCGGCCGGTAAACGATAATGAGGTCACTGTCGGATCGAGAGCTAGTGGTTGCAAGTCATAACCCAGGAAAAGTGCGCGAGATCGAAGCTCTGCTTGCACCACACGGTGTGCGAGTTAGCTCTGCAGCCAAATTTAATCTCTCCGAACCTGACGAAACTGGTACAAGTTTTGCCGCCAATGCGAAAATCAAAGCGACGGCTGCCTGCGATACCACTGGCTTAGCGGCTATCGCCGACGATTCCGGTCTGGTGGTGCCCGCCCTTAATGGCGCGCCGGGAGTTTATTCGGCACGTTGGGCAGGGCCTCGCAAAGATTTTAGCATAGCTATTACGCGGCTGGAACGGGAGCTCGGAACCAGAGATCGGGCAGCCCATTTTGTTTGCGTCCTCGCTATTGCTTGGCCCGGAGGCCCTTGCCAAATCTTCCAAGGGAAGGCGTTCGGAACCCTAGTGTTTCCGCCGCGCGGTGGGAACGGTTTTGGATATGATCCAATTTTTCAGCCTAGAGAAACCAACCAGACGTATGGAGAAATGCAGCCTAAGGCAAAACACTTGATTAGCCATCGCGGGTCTGCCTTTGCGAAACTGAGCAGGAAGTACTTTAATTCGGGGTCAGAAGATGCGGATGACCTTATCAGCCGATAGCACGTGCTCCGGACGGTATATAGAGAAGGGGGTTCGGGGTAACGATTCGTTAGCGCTGTATTTTCACTGGCCTTTTTGTCTATCAAAATGCCCCTATTGTGATTTCAACAGCCACGTTGCATCCGATGTTGACGACGCCGAATGGCGCAACGCATTACTCACCGAGACCAAGCGGATAGCTCCACAGCTTCGCACACGCCGGATCAGCAGTATTTTTTTTGGCGGTGGCACGCCCTCGTTGATGGCGCCCGAGACAGTATCAGCAATACTCGACCTA
>PTKE01000017.1 GCA_002937585.1 Alphaproteobacteria bacterium MarineAlpha9_Bin6
CTTAAATTTCCATTATGAAATTTCAAAATCCACTGGTTCAAGCCCAACTAATCCGGCGCTATAAACGCTTTCTTGCCGATGCTCACTTGAAAAACGGCGAGTTTGTAACCGCACATTGTGCCAATCCAGGAAGTATGATCGGGCTAACCGAGCCTGGAGCTGAAATTTGGCTTTCTCCGGCCGAAAACCCTGCTCGGAAATTACGCTGGTCATGGGAAATGATCCGCGTCGGAAATGGCCTAGTCGGAATCAATACCGCACACCCCAATACCATTGTTTCTGAGGCGATTGCCGACGGGCGTATCCCTGAACTTGGCGGTTACACAAACATGCGCCGGGAGGTAAAATATGGAGAATCCTCTCGTATTGATATTTTGCTTGAAGACCCTATCCGGCAAAAATGTTTTGTTGAGGTCAAGAATGTCCATTTGAAACGAGATGTGGGTGCAGAGTTCCCAGATTCTGTCACCGCGCGCGGCACTAAGCACCTCCGCGAGCTTACCAACATGGTTGCCCAAGGACATCGTGCGGTCATGGTGTATTTGGTGCAGCGCGACGATTGCAAGGATTTTGGCATAGCCTCCGATATCGACCCTACTTACCACAAAGCGTTCGAAACAGCTTTGATGAAAGGGGTAGAAGCATTCTGCTATTCATGCCAATTGAAACCCTCAAAAATTGAGCTTAACCGCTCATTACCAATTGTCCGTTAACCGTTTTAGCACCTAAAATTGACGAAACCTGGTGACCGTTATGTTGCACTACTTTAAAAAGTTTTTAACTTCCAATTCCATTACCGTCTTGCGCTAAGGGACACATATGTCAGAGGATCGGTCAATCGTCTCAGCAAACGGACGAGAGATCAAAATTCATAGTCGTCGGGATTTTGCGGCGATGCGTCAAGCCGGTCTTCTAGCTGCCGAGGTGCTGGATTTCATCACACCTCATGTTCAGGCTGGGACAACCACAGAGCAACTTGATACGTTATGCCACGATAACATCGTGAGTCACGATGCGATCCCGGCACCACTTAACTATCGCGGTTTTCCGAAATCTATATGCACCTCCATTAACCATGTTGTATGCCATGGAATTCCTGGTGAGAAAAAACTCGTAGAAGGAGACATTTTAAATATTGACGTGACAGTGATCGTCAATGGTTGGCATGGTGATTCCAGCCGAATGTTCTGTATTGGGAAGGTGCCACGCAAAGCGGCGCGTCTAGTAAACGTGACGTACGAGGCGATGATGCTTGGCATCGCTGCAGTCCGCCCAGGTGCAACGCTTGGGGATATAGGCTACGCCATACAGAACTTCGCAGAAAAACAACGTTGCTCTGTCGTTCGAGATTTTTGTGGTCACGGAATCGGGAAAATATTTCACGATTCCCCAAGTATCCTCCACTACGGAAAACCCGGCACTGGTATAAAACTGCGCGAAGGAATGTTCTTCACGATAGAACCCATGATAAATTTGGGCCGGTTCGAGGTAAAAATCCTGAATGATGGTTGGACCGCGGTCACTAAAGACCGATCTCTCTCAGCACAATTTGAGCACACTATAGGGGTCACTTCGAATGGCTGTGAAATCTTCACCAGCTCACCAAACGGCTTAGATCGGCCCCCATACGGGTAAGGCAGAACATACTGAGATGGGACAGCGTTTCAGGATACAGCCTACCGGAAACGCGTTGGAAACAGTTGCCTTTTTAAATTCCTGAGTTCATTAGAGTCTGCCTGAATGCAGTTTTTACGTTCCGCGCCTCTTGGATTTACCCTGCCAAAGCTTCTGCGACAAAATCCAATCGATCCTGACCGAAGAACATATCCTTACCGACAAAGAATGTCGGCGCGCCAAAGGCTCCACGCTCTGCCGCATCCTTGGTGTTTGCTTTAAGTTTATCTTTGATTGATTGCTCACCAATTCGCGTAAACAAGCGTTCCGAGTCTATACCACCGGACTGCAAAGTCTCACCCACAACATCAAATTCATCCATTTTTTTAGATTGTACCCACATAGCCGGAAATACGGCGGCAAGGTACTCCTCAAGAATTCCGTCTTCGTTAGCTGCCACTGCGCCACGCATTAACGCAAGAGTATTAATTGGAAAGTATTTGTTTTGTTGAAATGGAACCCCATATCGGTTTGCAAAACGAGGCAAGTCCGAGGCCATCCACGCAGATTTCGGCGCCAAAAAGGCTGGACTTTGATTTCCAACCGCCTTGAATAAGCCACCCAATAAAATAGGTTGCCAAACAATATCGGCGCCAGCACTAGCAGCGATCCCAGGTAATTGGGTATATGCGAGGTAAGCCGTCGGACTCCCAATGTCAAACAGAAATTCTACCTGTTTCGTCATATGATTACCCTTCATCTTAGTACGTATCACCGGAGTTCCTTCCAAGGCCTCACGTGAATTTCTTGAGTTCATGCGCTACGTGCCTGGCAGTATAATTGGTAATCGTTCTCTGAAGTACCAGCTGGATTAAGGATCCCATCCGGGGGGGGCGATGCGACAATGTCGGGAAACCTCTATCGGGCAAACTCGGTATCGATGAAACCATCGAATACAACAAGTGCAACGTGAATTCCTTCGGGACGTAACTCTCGAGCCATACTCTCAGGGAACACGCTTCGCCTGCATGGCACCAGCAAATGCGGCATGGCCGTTGCCGCCCGGCACGCTTGCAGTCGCACCCGTAAACAGAACCATACCTTGACCATGAAGAACCTTGTATTTCGCTACCTCACAACCCATTAAAAAGGCGCTTAGCGCGGCCATTCCCCACACCTTGTAGTATTTCCGAACGGTCGTTTCACGGATTGGAAGACGAATATTCGCGCCAACGTTGTGGACTGCAACCTCAATTGGGCCGATATCACGCTCCACCTTACTTTACTAGATCCACAACTTGCTCTTCATTACGTGCGTCGCCACCACAACGTGTCCTCCCTGTGCAAACCGCCTCGCAATTGCACCTCCCGTTGCCGGCCCCGCGCCTACTACGAGAGCTCCCGTCGTCTGTATTTCCTTTATTCCAAGTCCATTCACCGTAACGCAGCCGCGATGTTGCCACCGTCAACGGTTAGAACGGCCCCGGTGGTCTTACTTGCAAGGGCCAAACTAACAAAAGCATTTGCAACGTCCTTAGCATCGACTTCGGTACGCAGCAAATTTCCCGCCATGTACTGTCCGGTGCTTACCCCCCGTGCCTTAGCCCGCGAAGCAATCATGTCCGCCGTCATAAGGCCGGAGCGAATTCGATCAGCGTTTATTGCATTCGATCGGATACCGTCCGCACCATAATCTACTGCGTATTGGCGCGATAAAGACAGGGTCGCCGCTTTCGGTAGACCATAAGGTCCAAAATTTGCGCCTGGATTGACCGCCTGTTTGGAGGCATTGAACAAAAGAACTCCCCCTTTGCCCTGCAATCGCATAATCCTAACTGCAGACTGCGCAACATTTTGATGGGAGAAAAAATTCAGTTCAAAACTTTCCCGAAGGACCTCATCTGCGACTTCCCCGATTCTCCCTTCCCAAGCCCTACCGGCGTTAGATACTAAAATATCTAAGCCGCCATACCTTTCACAGATATGCTCAAACGCTGTTTCCACCTGATCGCATTTCGTCACATCACAGCATAATCCTAAACCGCCAACACGGCTGGCGGCCTTCATCACCTCTCCACAGTCAACATCGAGAAGAGCCACCTCTGCCCCCTTTACCCTGAACGCAGTCGCCGTCGCCGAGCCTATTGCACCCGCTCCTCCAGTAATTGCGACTACCTGGCCAGCAAGCAAAAGAGCTGTATCTCGACCGAGCTTAGCTTGCTCCAACGACCAATACTCGACGTCAAACACGTCCGATTCCGAAATGCTCTCGAACTTTCCTAGCTGCTCGGACGCAGATACTACAGAAATTGTGTTTTCCGCGAGGTCTGCTGCAATGGACGCCGCACCGATAGAATCTCCGAACCCAAATAGACCAAGACCCCTGACCAGTACCACCCTGGGCATTGGATCTAGGGCAATCTTGGGTTCTTCCAGACGTTTGTTGTGTCGACCAAAGTAGGCTCGATATTCAGTCTGATAGGAGGCAAGTCTTTTCTCAACCTCCTCAGTCCAGTGGTTAAGTTTTGCGGCCTCTGGTGGCGGCACAATGAGAGGTTTAGGCTTTGTCCGAATGACATGATCCGGCGTCACCGGACCAGCCTGACTATAACGCGGGAGCGCCTTGCCATCGACGTACGCCTTTATAAATTCATTAGTTCGATAGGTCGCTATTAAGTGCCGATAGCCACCGTCCGCGCTTAAGGGTGCGCACTTGCCGCGGAGGATCGGCGCAATCTCAGCTGGGCGCGCCAGACCCTTGGGAAGCGCTACCCTTCCGACCTCACCACCGCCGATTCCCAGTCGGGTCTCGGCTAGTGACACTAAGTTAATCATCCGTTCGTAGGACTCACGCGCCGTATCACCAAACGAAAATATGCCGTGCTTAAGTAAGATAAGTCCTTGGCAATCTGGATTCTCGCGGTAAACCTCTAACGCCTTCTTGGCCAGAGAAAAACCAGGCATTATATAGGGAACCAACGGCGCGCGTTCCCCGTACAGGCTAGAGCAAATTGACTCTCCATCAGTCAGATCGGTCAACGCCAATACTGCATTTGCATGAGTATGATCGACAAACTTGTGCGGCAGAAAGGCGTGAAGCAAAGTCTCTACGGATGGATTCGGTGAACTGCTATCCAGCAGATTGGACCGATGAACGTTAACCATATCCCGATCGCTCAAGGAATCTAGATTGGAAATTGCTCGAATTGGGCCAAGACGTACTGCTGGCAGGCCTAATGGCTCTATCGTCGCCATGTCCCAGCCGGACCCCTTGACGCAAATAACGTCTTCCTCTCTTCCCAGTAGGTCAGTCACCTTAGTTTTGACCGACACGTTGCCGCCACCGTGCAACACCAGTTGACGCATTGTGCCGAGCAATCGGGAGCTATAGACACGCAGAGCTACGTCAGATGCAACCCCCTGTTCTGCGTACTTCTCGACGAAGGCGGTAGCTTGATTATCTGACCAAAGACTCTCCATCGTCGGTTCCTTCCTTTCACAAAACAGATGTAATTCTAGAGACTGCGGGTCGTCTTCTAAACTGTAGCAGCGCGCTGGCTAGCCAGCTAAAGGGCCCCTATACTCTCACAACGTCATCGCTAGCAACTAGACTTATACGAGACTAAGCATGATCCCCCGCTACAGCCGCCCTGAAATGACTCTTATCTGGGAGCCGCAAACGCGCTTTCAGATTTGGCTGGATATTGAGCGCTATGCCTGTGAAGCTCAAGAAAAGCTGGGTGTCATCCCGCGCGGGGTTGCCCAGGCACTTGCTGAACGCGGAAACTTCGAGATTGAAAGAATTCATGAGATTGAACGTGAGCTAAAACATGACGTAATCGCCTTTCTGACAAACCTTGCTGAGCACGTTGGCGAAGAAGCACGATTCGTCCATCAAGGTCTAACCTCCTCAGACGTACTTGATACCGCTTTCGCAGTCCAGCTCACCCGTGCTGCCGATGTTTTAATGCTAAACCTTGATGCACTGTGCGCAGTGTTGGAACGTCGTGCCCACGAGTTTAGAGACACCCAATGTGTAGGACGAAGCCACGGTATTCACGCAGAACCGACGACATTTGGCCTAAAACTGGCTTATGCGTTTGCAGAGTTCGATCGTGCCCGCTCACGTTTGCGAGCGGCCCGTGAGGAGATTGCCGTTTGCGCAATTTCGGGTGCAGTTGGCACTTATTCCACTATCGATCCCGCGATCGAAACCCACGTCGCGAACAAACTAGGGCTTAAACCAGAAACAATTTCAACACAGGTAATCCCACGTGATCGCCACGCAATGTTCTTCGCAACACTGGGCGTTATTGCAGGGTCAGTTGAACGCTTAGCGACCGAGATTCGGCATCTTCAACGGACCGAAGTTCGAGAGGCCGAAGAGTTCTTTGAGGCAGGCCAAAAAGGTTCCTCGGCTATGCCTCATAAGCGAAACCCTGTACTGTCAGAGAACCTTACCGGTCTAGCCCGCTTGGTCCGAGCTACGGTGCAACCCGCACTAGAGAACATTGTGCTCTGGCATGAGAGGGATATTTCACATTCTTCTGTGGAAAGAGTGATCGGACCAGATGCAACAATTACCCTAGATTTCGCCTTGTCGAGAATGAGCGACGTAATCGATAAGCTCCTGGTCTATCCAGACGCTATGCGTAAAAACTTGGATCAGCTGGGTGGCCTAATCCATTCGCAACGCGTTCTCCTAGCCTTAACCCAGGCCGGGCTCAGCCGAGAGGACGCGTACAAAATTGTTCAACGCAATGCAACGGAAGTTTGGCAAAACGGCGGGACGTTTTTACAACGATTAAACGCTGACCGAGACATTTCGTCCAAGTTAAATGCCAAGGAACTGGACCAAATCTTTGATTCCAATAATGAAATCACACACACGAAAGAAATTTTCGCGCGTGTGTTCTCCTCATAGCCAAATTAAATGCCTATTCTGTTGGAATATACCGGCTTAGTCGTTCATTATCTCCTGTTTAGCAAGAGGCATCAAACGGTCCATTTCATGGCGAAGCCTAGCTGCTCCCATGTCTACACCCTTGGCCTCAAAATCTGAGAGAACTTTCCTCAGTACGTCGTCATCACCGGGCTCTTCAAAGTCAGACATTACTACCTCTTTGGCATATGCCTCCGCCTCGGCACCAGACATGCCTAATTTTTCGGCGGCCCAAAGACCCAGCATCTTATTTCGCCGAGCATTCGCCTTAAAACGGAGCTCCTCGTCATGTTGAAACCGTTTTTCGAAATCACGTTCTCGGTCCTGGAAAGTAGTCATATGGCCCTCTTAATTGGAGCACCTCAAGAGCACTCGATAGAAATAATAGCGTCATGCAACCGTTACGAAGATGATATCAGTTCCTAATAGCGGTAAGCATATTGTTTACTGACACCCCTTTTTAGAAATGGAACACTGCACCCAATGTGCACATTAGCGATATTACGCCGACCAAGACACCATTGGCCGTTTTTACTTGCAGCCAATCGGGATGAAATGATGACTCGCGCCTGGGAAGCGCCGGCCCGCCACTGGCCTGATCGTCCAACCATTGTAGGGGGTCTTGACCACGAAGCTGGCGGTAGCTGGCTTGGAATCAATGACTATGGTGTAGTCGCTGGCGTATCAAACCGCACCAGCGCTCTAGGCCCAGCAAAAAACAAACGCACAAGAGGTGAACTGGTGCTCGAAGCACTCGAGCATGCTGATGCTAAAATTGCTGCTGAAGCTTTGTCCAGGATCGATGGACGCTCTTACCGCCCATTCAATATGTTGATTGCAGATAATCGCGACGCTTATTGGCTTGCACATCGCGACGATCAAAACTTTTCCCTGGTCGCTGTGCATGCCATACCATCCGGCATATCTATGTTGACATCCCACGATCTCAATGATGAGACATCACCGCGTATTCGTACTTTTCTACCCCGCTTTTCCAAATCGTCTGAACCCGATCCAGATGCCAATGAGTGGTCAGAATGGAAAGAGCTACTCGCGTGTCGCTTCCACGCAAAGAATGATGATCCAACGGAAGCGATGAATATTGTCACGGATTTTGGCTTTGGCACTTCATCCAGGTCACTTATCGCACTACCCGCCCTGGCAAAAAAAAATAAATTGCCAATCTGGAACTTTGCGTCGGGTTACCCAAGTTGCGGAGATTATTGGCCAATCTCGCTTGAGCCAGAGTCCGCAAGCAAGCAATCTACCGTGTGATCGAAACGCCATTAGGCTCTGGACGCGTCAACTAGAGATTGTGATAATACCAAGCATAAAAGAACGTTGCTCGATAGGAGAATAACATGTTGACACGAATAAGCACGTTTCTAACGATGTTAGCGGTCAGTGGATTTATTGGGGTACCCATTGCACTAGCCGATGGCCGCACAGCGTCAAGTGATGGTGCGGAAGTGTATATCATTACCCCAGTTGATGCCGAGCAAGTGTCATCACCAGTGACAATAAAATTTGGCTTGCGGGGCATGGATGTTGCGCCAGCGGGAACGGAAAAGGCCAATACCGGCCACCATCATCTGATCATCGATGCTCCTTTGCCACCTTTTGACGAACCGGTCCCGGCCGACGACAATTATCGACACTTTGGAGGGGGTCAGACGGAAGTAACGTTAGATTTGGGCCTTGGCAACCACACGCTTCAGTTATTGTTAGCTGATCACAATCACATACCGCACGAACCAGTCATCCGCTCGAGGCGCATCATCATCAACGTCAAATAGCACTGAATGGCACTCCTGATCTGTTTAGCATAATGCAATCCTTTGGACCCAACCGGCTTCAATTCATCGGACTGACCCAAATCCGGTGGATTGTTGGCGGGCCAATATATTAAAAAATAAGGATTTATAATAAAATACGAATTACGGTTCAGAACTACTTGCGTGGCGTTGTCTGGAACCTACATATGAGGTAATAAAGCGTTATCGTGAGTGGTCCCCAGGATCATAGCGATGTCAATTTTTACGGTTCCACGGACACCCTCGCGAAAGAAGCACCCATGTCGCGGCGCAGACAAATATACGAGGGTAAGGCGAAGGTTCTTTTTGAAGGACCCGAACCCGGCACGTTGGTGCAGCATTTCAAGGATGACGCCACTGCTTTTAACAATAAGAAGCGGGGGACTATAACTGGCAAAGGCGTCCTGAATAACCGTATTTCAGAATATTTGATGACACGTTTAAGCGAGATTGGGATTCCCACCCATTTTGTCCGACGCCTCAACATGCGTGAACAGTTAGTCAAAGAGGTGGAGATAATCCCGATTGAGGTCGTCGTTCGCAACGTTGCCGCTGGTTCTATCTCAAACCGGTTTGGGATTGCCGAAGGAACACCTCTACCCCGTTCGATTGTTGAATATTATTACAAGTCTGACGAACTAGGGGATCCAATGGTAATAGAGGAACACATCACCGCGTTTGAGTGGGCGACACCTCAAGAACTCGATGAAATGCTATCGATGTCGCTTCGTATCAACGATTTCCTATCTGGCCTTTTCTTGGCTCTGGGAATTAAATTGATCGACTTTAAGCTTGAGTTTGGCCGTCTTTACGAAGGTGAGGAAGTACGCGTCGTTCTCGCGGATGAAATCAGCCCTGACAATTGTCGGCTCTGGGACATCAAAACCAACGAAAAGCTAGACAAGGATCGTTTCCGGCACGACCTTGATCGGGTAGAGGAAGCGTACCAGGAAGTTGCCCGCAGGCTTGGTATTCTTCCTGAAGGTGGACCCCGCGACCTGCAGGGTCCGGGCACGATGCAATAGCCCACCAATTGAAAGCAAAAATTCATATAACTCTCAAGCGTGGAGTGCTTGACCCCCGCGGCAAGGCGACTGAACAGGCGTTAACCAGGCTGGGTTTCGAGGGCGTAAAAGAGGTGCGGCAAGGAAAAGTATTAGAGCTTAACCTTACCGAATCAAACCCGGAACGCGCTCGCACTGCGCTTGAGAATATGTGTAAAAAATTGTTAGCCAACACGGTGATCGAGGATTATTCGATCGAACTCGACGGATGACGTGTATTCCGCCAACCAGACATGCGCTCTGCGCATGAGAGCTGCCGTCATCGTCTTCCCAGGTTCAAACTGTGATCGCGATATCGCGGTTTCGCTGCGAGAGTGTGATGGAATGCAGGTTGAGATGGTTTGGCATGGCGAACGATCCTTACCAAAGGTCGATTTGATTGCAGTACCAGGCGGATTTTCCTATGGCGATTATTTGCGCGCTGGCGCAATGGCAGCTCATTCCCCAATCATGGACGCAGTCGTGACGGCTGCGTCAAAGGGCGTCGCCGTGCTTGGGATCTGTAATGGTTTCCAGGTGCTCACGGAACGCGGACTGCTACCTGGCGCCCTTATGCGCAACAGCAACCTTAAATTTCTTTGTCATGCAACAACTCTCAGAGTTGAAACGAACGATTCACCTTTCACGTCTGAATTCGCCGTTAACGACGTCATAACCCTGCCTATCGCCCACAATGAAGGTAATTACTTCGCCGACCACGATACCTTGGCAGAACTCGAAGGAGAGGACAGGATCGCTTTCCGTTATTGTACGGACAATGGAGAAGTTTCTCCGGAGAGTGCACCGAATGGATCGATTAAATCAATCGCTGGGGTTCTCAGTAACTCGCGTCGCGTACTCGGTATGATGCCACATCCTGAACGCGCAGTGGATGAAGCGCACAATTGTACCGACGGTCGTCGCTTGTTCAAATCCTTGGTTATGCAGTTACCATGACCGCCATCACACTGGAACTCGCCGCAGAGATGGGTCTCGCGGCCGATGAGTTCGAGCGTGTACATGTGCTGCTCGGTCGTCCACCTAACTTCACAGAACTCGGCGTGTTCTCGGCAATGTGGAGTGAGCATTGTTCTTATAAATCATCACGACGATGGCTCAAAACCTTACCAACGGAAGCCCCATGGGTAATTTGTGGTCCGGGCGAAAACGCTGGTGTGGTCGATATCGGGGATGAACAGGCCTTAGTATTCAAAATGGAAAGCCACAATCATCCCTCCTACATCGAGCCCTACCAGGGTGCAGCAACTGGCGTGGGTGGGATTTTACGGGATATTTTCACGATGGGGGCGCGCCCATTCGCCTCACTTAATTGCCTGCGGTTCGGTGATCCGAAACATCCCAAGACTCAGTATTTACTTGAGGGCGTCGTAGCCGGAATCGGTGGGTACGGAAACTGCATGGGCGTCCCAACCGTGGCTGGAGAATGCACCTTCGACGCCCGCTATAACGACAATATTTTGGTGAACGCGATGACCATCGGCGTAGCCGATTCAAACCGAATTTTCTATGCCAGAGCACGGGGTGTTGATAGCCCAGTTGTCTATGTTGGCTCCAAGACAGGACGTGATGGCATTCACGGCGCAACAATGGCTTCAACATCGTTTGATGCGGGGTCGGATGAAAAACGTCCCACCGTGCAGGTTGGAGATCCTTTTACCGAGAAGTTATTACTTGAAGCCTGCTTGGAATTAATGTCGAGCGATGCAATCACCGGCATCCAAGACATGGGTGCAGCTGGCCTAACATCTTCCGCAGTCGAAATGGCCGCGAAGGGAGAGGGTGGAATCGAACTTGATCTCGACCAAGTGCCTCGCAGAGAGGCCGGTATGAGCCCCTATGAACTCATGCTTTCCGAAAGCCAAGAACGAATGCTAATGGTTTTACGACCTGGCACAGAGGCTCAAGCTCGAAGAGTATTTGATAAATGGGAACTGGATTTTGCGGTCATTGGGCACGTCACAGACACTGGTCGCATGGTCCTCAAAAACCAGGGAAACATCGTCGCGGACATGCCAATTAAGCCTTTGGCTGAAGGTCTCAGCTATGACCGCCCATGGTCCGACCCGCCAACCCCTGCAACACTACCGCCTCTGCCAAAAGTGGCACCAATGGAGGCATTATGTTCTCTAATCGCTAGCCCCGATCTTTGCTCACGGAAATGGATCTGGGAGCAATATGACCACACAGTTATGGCCGATACTGTACTTGGTCCAGGAGGGGACGCCGCCGTAGTGAGGATTCACGGTACCAATAAAGCGGTCGCAGTTAGCACTGACTGTACACCACGTTATTGTGAGGCAGACCCAGCAAAAGGCGGTGCGCAGGCAGTTGCCGAGTGCTGGCGCAACTTGACCTCGGTAGGTGCTAGACCACTTGCCATTACAGATTGTCTGAACTTCGGTAATCCAGAGAAACCCACCGTAATGGGCCAGTTTGTGCGAGCAATCGAAGGAATGTCAGAAGCTTGTCGTGCACTTAATTTCCCTGTCGTTTCGGGGAACGTTTCTTTTTACAACGAGACTGAGGAATCCAATATTCCCCCTACGCCACAGATAGGTGGCGTAGGCTTGCTTGACGACTGGCGCCATGGAACAAACCTAGCGCTGGGTCCTCAGTGCGAACAGATTCTTCTTATCGGCGACGGATCTGGACACTTAGGACAGTCGCTTTACGCGCGATACTTGCTTGGAAAAGATGCGGGTGTTCCTCCTCCAGTCGATCTCAAATTCGAACGTCGGAACGGTGATTTGGTACGCAGGCTTATTAAAGCGGGCTTCGTTACAGCCTGCCATGACATTTCAGACGGGGGACTTTTGGTTGCAATTGCCGAAATGTGTATAGCCGGCAGACGCGGAGTAAATCTCGATATCGATGATAACCCGTCTGAGCTATTTGGGGAAGACCAAGGGCGCTATCTAATCTCAACCACCTCAGACGCCCTTAACCAAGTCCTTGATCAGTCTCACGTAGCAGACGTACCTGTACGCTCTATTGGGGAGGTTGGCGGTCATACGTTGACTCTGAACTCAGCCAATGCCATATCGATATCTGAATTAATTAATATGCACGGGCGCTGGTTCTCATCCTACGCGGCGACTGGATAACCCGTACTCAGTCAGGGGAATAGCTGATGGCCATGAAGTCGGCCGAGATTGAACGCCTAATTCGAGAAGCTATGCCCGATGCCCAGGTCCGCATCGAAGACCTGCGGGGCGACGGTGATCATTTCGCTGCGTACGTGACCTCACAATCTTTCCAGGGTAAGAGCCGAGTACAACAGCATCAGTTGGTGTATCAAGCTCTCAAAGGTGCCATGGGCGAGCAATTACACGCACTGGCGCTTCAAACTTCGATCCCCGAGGACGTATAACAAACGAACCCAAAATAGGAGCGCATCAAATGACAGCAACACAAGATAATCCGGCTTTGGAGCGAATTGAGCAGGAAATCAATGATCACCCAGTAGTGCTATTCATGAAAGGTACGCCTATTTTCCCACAATGCGGCTTTTCAGCGATGTGCATACAAGTGCTGACCCAAATGGGTGCCAAATTTAAGAGCATCGATGTGCTGAACGAGCCGACAATCCGAGATGGTATCAAGCAGTACAGCGACTGGCCTACGATCCCTCAGCTCTACGTAAAAGGTGAATTCATCGGCGGCAGCGACATCGTGCGTGAAATGTATGAATCGGGGGAGCTAGCAGAACTATTTAGTAACAAGGGAGTTGAGCTTGAAGACGCGTAATATTAGTGAAAAAAATGCCAGATGTATCCGGCAACAAAAAACCACCCACTGAGGCGGTTTTTCTGTTTACGAAAAGAAGGCGGGCAGTTTAACGAGAATAATACTCAATTACTAAATTGGGTTCCATTTGAACCGGGTAAGGCACATCCGCTAACATCGGGATACGCACGAAGGTTCCCTTAAGCTTCTCAAAATCGATGTCGATATAGTCAGGCACATCACGTTCCGGAGTCTGGATAGACTCAAGTACTACTGGATGCTGTTTTGATTTTTGGCGGATTTCAATTTCATCGCCCTCTCGCACCCGATAACTCGGAATATTGACCCGTTTGCCATTTACCCTTACGTGGCGGTGATTTATCAACTGCCGTGCTGCGAACACCGTCGGCACAAACAACATTCGATACACAATGGTATCTAAACGGCGTTCTAACAGGCCAATTAAATTTTCACTGGTATCGCCTTTGGCCTGTACCGCTTCCGCATAAATGCGACGGAATTGCTTCTCATTGATATTACCGTAATAACCTCGCAGCTTCTGCTTGGCGCGCAACTGAATGCCAAAATCCGACACTTTGCGACGTCGCTGGCCGTGCTGACCTGGGGGATAATCTCGCTTATTGAAGGGACTTTTGGGCCTGCCCCACAAATTGACGGAAAGCCGACGGTCGATCTTATATTTCGAGCTGCTTCGATTGCTCATAAATTCTCCAAATAAACTATCTGGGCGGAATTAGCTTGCCCTAAAATATCGAGGCGCACTATACCTACAGAACTTGGGCGGTCAACTGCTGTAGGAGGACACTACCTTGTCCCTGATGTATGGTCGACTAGTCCAGAGATAACACCTCGAAGAGTGCGAACCTCTTGTTCCGTCAACTGCGCTCGCTGAAATATATTGCGAATATTACGTACCATGTTAGGGCGTTTTTCTTGAACCCGAAGAAAACCACAATCATCAAGAGCCCCTTCGAGATGGTCAAAAAATCCCTGTAATTCTGACTTGGTCGCCGATCTTGTACCTACCATCACAAGATTATCAAGATCATGGATCGAATCGAGATGAACAAACCACTCGTAACCTATTAGCAGTACCGCCATCGCCAGATTTAAGGACTTAAAATAGGAGTTGGCAGGAACAGTGATTACAGCATCGGAGAGAGCTAAATCCTCATTGGTAAGTCCACTTCGCTCAGGACCGAAAAGCACGCCCGACAACTCTCCCGAAACCGCACCCACACGCATAACTTGCGCCGCATGGGCTGGCGATAAAATCTGTTGAGTCATGTCCCGCGAGCGACCCGTCGATGCATAAACTCTGTGTAAATCAGCGATCGCTTCCTCGGTACATTCAAAAAGACGTGCCTCCGACAGCACACCTTTGGCACCAGAAGCTGCCGCAATTGCCTTCTCGTTTTGCCAGCCAGCGCGGGGACGCACCAGGCGCAAATCGGAAAGTTCAAAATTGAGCATCGCCCGCGCAGCAGTGCCAATGTTCTCGCCCAACTGGGGCTCAATTAGTACGATTGCTGGACCACGCACACTTTCGGCGACTTTACAACCGTGAGTCCCTCCGTCTTTGATCCTAACGATACCCGTCATTGGATTTTAGCCTTGCCCACCCGCAACCGAAGGAGCCACCAACACTACGAAATACGACGCCACACTGTGGTTCCATCGGGCTTATCCTCTAAAACTACGCCGCGGTCTAGGAGGGATTGTCGAATCGAATCTGCGGTATCAAAATCACGATCCCCCCGCGCCACAAGACGCTGCGCTATCAAAGACTCGATGTCGCCACCGCCCTCCCGAGATTCCGAGACGCTACCACCCTGAAACCAAGATTCGCTGCTGTATTGTAGTAGGCCAAGAAGACTGGCTCCGGCGCGCAAGTCGCGCTTAGCATCCAACACCCCATCTCTTCCAACCGAAACGCTCCCGCAGAGCGCATCCATAATTGCAACTGCGCGCGGTGTATTGAGATCATCGCACAATGCCTCTACAATCCCTGTCGTAGACAATCCATCCTCGAAATCAACATCACCGAGTGCGCGGTACCAACGATCGAGCTTTTTTTTCGCATTATCTACGCCGCTCTTAGTAAAATCGAGAGGTTGTCGATAGTGCGTGCTAAGCATCATTAAGCGGATCGATTCGCCGCGCCACATTTTTTCTCTCTCGCCTGCACCCAGAAGCTCTTTGACTGTATAAAAATTTCCAAGCGACTTTGACATTTTCTTTCCTTCTGACCGAAGGTACCCATTATGCAACCACCACTGAGCAAAAGATGAATCGGGATGAGCACACTGGCTTTGGGCGATTTCATTTTCGTGGTGTGGAAAAATCAAATCCTCACCCCCACCGTGAATATCGAAGTCCGGCCCCAGATATTTAGTACTCATGGCAGAACATTCGATATGCCAACCTGGCCGCCCACGGCCCCACGGTGAATTCCACCCTACCTGGTCATCCATTGATGGCTTCCAAAGAACGAAATCTGCTGGGTCCTTCTTGTAAGGTGCGACCTCGACCCGTGCACCAGCAACCATATCGTCGCGATCACGCCTCGAGAGCCGTCCATAATCTTGCAATGCAGGAACGTGGAACAACACATGCTGCTCGGCCGAATAAGCAAAACCTTGAATTAGCAGCAGATTAATCATCTTGATCATGTCATGGATGTGATCTGTTGCACGCGGTTCTATATCTGGTTTCAACGTTCCTAAAGCTTCGATGTCATGGTGGAATTGCCGAATGGTGCGCTCAGTGAGCGCACCAATCTCCTCGCCCCTCTCCGCGGCGCGGACGATAATTTTATCGTCAATGTCGGTAATGTTTCGAACATAGGTGACGCGGGGATATAGATGCTGCAGCAGGCGATAAAGCACGTCGAAGACAATAATGGGGCGGGCGTTTCCCACGTGAATGTGGTCGTAGACAGTTGGACCACACACGTAAACACGCACATGCTCCTCATCGAGCGGCACAAATTCAACCTTTTTGCGATTTAGGGTGTTGTATAGATGCAGCATCATGTACTGATCGCAGCGCTTATTCTGCGCTCAGAAACCCGTTCGTGATTGGATAACGGCGATCGCGCCCGAAAGCACGAAGAGTGACTTTCACACCCGGTGGACCCTGACGGCGCTTGTATTCCGCGATATAGAGTAAGCGACGAATTTGCCTCACAACGTCAACGTCATGACCTCGAGCACAAATTTCTTGAACGCCAAGCTCATTCTCCACAAGGCCCTCTAAAATATCGTCGAGCTGATCGTAAGGCGGCAAACTATCCTGATCCGTCTGATCAGGGCGCAACTCGGCAGACGGTGCCTTGGTAATGATATTTAGTGGGATCACAAGACCAGACGGTCCTTTAAAACCATCAACCCGGGATTGATTTCGCCACGTGGCTAACTGGTACACCGCAGTTTTATAAACATCCTTTAGTACGGAAAATCCGCCACACATATCGCCATATAACGTGGCGTATCCCACGGACATTTCGGACTTGTTACCAGTGGTCAAAACCATATGGCCCCATTTGTTGGATAGAGCCATTAGAATCACACCTCGTACACGGGCTTGAATATTTTCTTCCGCTTCGTTTGAATCCTGACCAGAAAACGGTCCGGCAAGCATAGACTCAAACGCCTGATGTGCCTCCTCGATAGGAATGGTATCGCAAACTGTACCCAACAAATCCGCGCAGGCCTTGGCATCCTCGAGACTATGATCAGAGGAATAACGCGAGGGCATCCGCACACATCGCACACGATCAGGACCTAGGGCATCAACTGCAATCGCTGCGGACAAGGCAGAATCAATGCCGCCGGACATACCTACAATAACCCCAGGGAACCCGTTCTTATCGACGTAATCTCTGAGGCCTACAATCATTGCCCAATAAATGGCTTCGAGCCCAGTTATGTCTGGAACCCGCTCCGCATCCGCACAACACCATCGACCATCTGATGAAAAAGACCAATCGCTTACATGTATCGCCACGCGCCAACAAGCAGCCTGCAGACGCAGGGTTTGATCACCGTCAAGTATGAACGAACCTCCGTCAAATACCAATTCGTCCTGACCACCAACCTGATTGACATAGACCAGAGGAAGACCAGTTTCCGTCACACGCGCAACAGCCAAGTTTAGACGAACGTCCTCCTTATCTCTCTCGTACGGAGATCCGTTTAGTACAATCAGTATTTGGGCACCTGATTCTGCAAGTGTCTCAGATACGTCGCCAACCCACATATCCTCACACAGCATGACTCCCAACCGGACACCACGAAACGAGACCGGCCCCGCCAATGGTCCAGCATCAAAGATTCTAGCCTCGTCAAAAACACCATAGTTGGGCAATTCATGTTTGTAGCGACGAGCCGTTATCTTGCCTTCATCAAGCAAAAGTGCGGAATTATGGAGCTTTTCTTCATCACGCCACGGAGCACCAATGAGAAAACCAGGACCACCGTCTGCCGTATCTGCGGCTAGGACGAGTACCGCTTCTTCCACCTTATCTATAAAAGCTTTTCGCAAAACCAGATCTTCCGGCGGGTAGCCAGTAATTGAAAGCTCACTGGCCACCAACAGATCGCCACCCCTTAGAACAGCCTCCGCGCGTGCATCGCGCAGCATCGCGACATTGCGCTCTATGTCACCAACCACTGGATTTAATTGGGCCAACACTATTCGAAGATGATCTGTCATGATCTCAGTGGCAAAAGGATTAGCTGCAAGAAACGTAAATACGCGCTCTAAAAGCCGCAGATGCTCGCCAGACTAACAATCATCAACGGCACCATCTATTGCAAACGCCCAAATTGAATCATAAAAATCAATACGGTTACTGGACATGTATAGTTAAACCCCACTCCGAATATAATTTAACGCTGTCACCACTAAATGAATACCAGAGAGAAGAGCGCCAAAGCCGTATCGTCTCCCAATGTAGAGTTTTACAGCAGTCTCAATTACAGAGTCTTTTGCAAAAGGAATTCCCGCCCAATCTTCACCTCGGCAATGCCGTCATATGCTACGATGTCAGCGGTGGCATAGGTCTCGGACCAATTTTCGGGCAAAAATGAGCCAGTACCGATTGCATCGATCGGTGCATCAACCTGAGACATAAGCTGACATTTAGCGGGGTTGAAACCAGAGCTAGCAACAATTTCGACCTGACCGAATCCCGCCTCATCAAGACTAACACGTAAATGATATAATGCAGCGGCTGTAACTCCAGTTCCCACCAACCACCGTAGCTCAGTATCAGTTCGGTAGGTACGGATCGCCTCTGGCACCTGTCGTTCCAAAATGTCATAAGAAGTGGCAGTGTCGAGACCTTCGACGAATCGACCGCCATGAGTATCTAAACGCAAGCTCAACTGTCCAGTAGTTGCTAAATCAGGGAACCGATTACAAACAGAAAGCGCATCCGTAATTTCCTTACCGTAATAATCCACTAAGACTGTCAACGGTGCGTCAGGAAAGGTTTCATGAAATAGTTCCGCAGCACGTACGGTTGATCCAGCATATCCTATCAAAGCGTGCGGCATAGTACCGATGCCCTTTGCTTGGCCAAAGTAATGCGCGGTCCCGTCATTGGCACCTCCAACGAAACCTACTGCACCGCAATCAGTTTTCGCACGTACAGAACCGACGCTGGCGGCATACGCCATTAGGTCTGCCATCCCGTCACCTGCGCAGTGTCGTGCATCCATCGCAAAAAATCGTACATGCGGTAAATCCGCACACATTTGGTACGCGTTATAGGCGGCAACGCAAGGCGCACCAAGTCGTTGTAGATAAATGGTTTCCAAATCCACTAAATTTGACATCTGCCCAGAGACGTATAACAACACCTCCCCAGCGCCAACACGCTCACCCTCCTCGAAACACTGCTCAATATCGAAATGTGTTGAACGTTCATGTGCCGCTTCTTCGAGCCAAGCGACAGCAAGGCGTGGGCAAAATATTACCGGTCGGCGCATAAACACTGCATACGTGACCTGCCGTTCACCATGGCAACGAACGATCTCACGGGTCCGCTTAAAATAACTATCAGCCCGCTTCGACAGATAATTCTCGAAATCCGACATTGCTCCAGTGGCCATCATAGACGCGTAGATGTGGCAACATGCCACGCAGATAGTCTTCCCTCAACACTCGTCAGATATTCATATCGTTATTGGCCAACAATTTGTACAGGTGGAAACTTGTCATCATCCAAACAACACCATGCCAACGGAGCCATGCCAAGGGATCTCAACAACGGGGGCAACAGGGCTGAACGTCGAAAGGCTCCGTCCGTCAAAGCATCTGAAAGACCAATATCGCTTTGCTCTGCTAAACTTTCCACAGCCTTCCTCAGGTGACTGATGTCGTTTAATACAGTGACAGTGATGGAACCAGAATTGGCATTGAAGTTGTCGGACTGAACCCACTCCAAAACAATTTCCGAAATCAACTCTCCTGTTGGCAAACGCGCATTAATACGAGGATGGCGTCCCACCTCTCCTAAACTCGCACCATCATTTGCCGCCCGTGCCTTTAACACTAGGCGCCAGTTTTTTTCGTTCCGAAGCACTTCGCCTTCTGTCGCCTTTAAGGACCTTGCTGGACCGTAAGGATCTACCCGTACATTTTTTATTAAACCGTCTATGAATTCTCCATTGTCAAGCTGAACCCGTGCCTCTGCAGAAAACAAAATTGGCATAGTTTGCTGCTCGCGACAGGAGAACGACAACATCGTATCCACTAAGCTATTTGGAATAATTTTAATGTCACAGGGCGCTTGATACAGCGTTACAGCACCACCACTCTCCGCCAAGATCCTGTCAAAAATTTCAACATCTTGTGGCACCAGAAACTCACCAAGACCGGCTATAAATTCATCCAGCCAGCTTGGTTCCATTCCGGCGCTAGCCGGCATCCGGCGTGGCAAATCCCATACCTCCAGAGGACCCCGTGCATACAAGGGCTCAAACTCATCATCAATCGAAATAACGTCAACGGGGACCCTTGTTTCCAGTAATTCAAGTTTCCTGATTGCACCAACGCCTAAATAAGTCTTCGCACCCCCAAATGGATCAAGGTCCGGCAACTCACGAGATGGGATAGCGATACCAGTCGGCCATTTCTCGCGCCAGGTTTCACGAAACCGAGTAGCAAGGATGAATCTCGCGTCGTCTTGTCGTGTGCCAGGATGTGTATCCGCTGCCAGCCGATAGCGAAGCGCAGCGAATAACGCATTGGCTCGACATTTTATAGATTCAGTTTTATCGGTCGCGCTGCAACCCTCACGCCAAATCAATTGATATGTCGAAAATAAATTAGCCCGATCCGTGGAAAGACCAATGAGGCCAGGAATATCAATGCCCGTAAAAGATGGAATACCATAAAAATTAGGTTGTTCACGCATCAAAAGCGTAGAGACACTTGGATTGGAGTTTGATTCATCCCATGGTTGAATTGCAAAAATTGGTGCATGATTCTGATGACACCCAAGACAAATTGCACGTTCGGCGTAATACACCCTAGGTGTACCGCCCGGCCGATAATCTTCCACAACCTGAAACTCGAATCTCCCCGCAGATTCGTTGTAACTAATGACTTCAATGGCCGCAACGCTCGGCTGATAGCCCAGATAAAGCCGGTCCTTAAGCACAACAAGAGGTTTTCCAGGCACCGAAAGCGGATCCGCTTCAGCAGCTACTACGGCCCTCGGTGATTTAAAAAAATGGGGGCTAGCCGCATTCCGATGAAGAGAACGACCTAATGGAATCAAAACCTTTTGCAACGACCGTGTCGTGGTCGCACGCAAGTACACTTCAATCTCCCCTGTTAGCGCCTCGAAAGGAAACGGTACGCGGTACTGCGGAATACCATCGATTCGCTCAGTGAAAAGGTAATCAAACAATGATCTACCCACCGGCGGCACGTTCGGTCCGGGTTCGTCAACGCTAGCAACCCATTCAGCGCCACTTTCGGACTCAATAACCGCACCGACCGGAGGCACCAAAGAAAGCCACGCCACAATCATCGTGCCAAACACAATAAAACCAGATGCGACATGCATATGTTTGCCTCAACGACTTAGTAGAATTTATTTAGCAACCTTGCGTAGGTCTACAGACAACCGTCCCCATTCTCGACAAAATACTAATCAGAGCAAGGCTAGTATGACCAACAAGATGGAACAATCGAACGAAAATCGGAAAGCCCACTAGACGATCCCTGCTAGGCCACAACAAAGAAATCAAAGTCCATGTAAGACAAGACCTAGATAAGCGCCTAGAAAAGAAAATTCGGATCAAATTTGCCGATATTGTAGTTCTTGTTATCTTATTATTGCGCTGCAACAACGTGCGGCCTCGTATCCTGCCGTTGGGCCTTGAGTTGTTCGGCAATTAGAAACGCCAATTCGAGGCTTTGCGAAGCATTGAGCCGAGGATCGCAATGGGTATGATAACGGTCCCGTAAATTCTCTTCCGTGATTTCCTGTGCTCCACCGATACACTCAGTAACATCTCTACCTGTCATCTCAAAATGAACGCCGCCGGCGTAAGTGCCTTCCGCCTGATGTACGGCAAAAAATCCCCGCACCTCCGCCACTATCCTGTCAAACGGGCGTGTTTTGTACCCACTTGATGACTTGATTGTGTTACCGTGCATCGGATCGCAAGCCCACAGCGCCACTCGACCCTCGGCTTTGACCCGGGCAAGAAGTGGTGGCAACAGCTCGTGTACCTTTTCAGCACCCATGCGCACGATTAGTGTCAGACGCCCCGCCTCATTACCTGGGTTTAAGACGTCCATCAGACGGATCAATTCGTCCGAATCCATACTCGGACCGACCTTGACACCGATGGGGTTTTCAACACCACGCAAAAATTCGACATGAGCTTCGTCGAGACTCCTGGTCCGATCTCCGATCCAAAGCATATGTGCCGAGCAGTCGTACCAATCACCACTCGTACTATCGACCCGGGTTAGCTTTTCCTCATAACTCAGCAATAAAGCCTCGTGACTGGTAAAGAAATCCGTCTGGCGAAGTCCGGAAACTTCCTCCGTTGTGAGGCCGCAAGCCTCCATAAATGCTAAGCTTTCACCGATTCTATCGGCAAGGTCTCGATATCGTTCGGATTCCGGGCTGCCGGAGACAAAACCTAGGTTCCACCTATGGACCTGATGGAGATCAGCGTAACCTCCCTGAGCAAACGCCCGAATTAAGTTGAGTGTAGCCGCCGCTTGTGAATAAGCCTGAAGCATGCGGGCAGGATCTGGTCTACGTGCAGCCTCAGAAAACTCAATGCCATTAATTATGTCGCCTCGGTAACTCGGCAAATCCACCCCGTTTTGACTCTCAATATCCGATGAACGCGGCTTAGCAAATTGGCCGGCCATACGGCCAACCTTAATAACTGGCAAACTAGCGCCAAAGGTAAGGACCACAGCCATTTGCAGCAATACTCGAAAAGTATCACGGATATGATCAGGGTGAAATTCTGCAAAACTTTCCGCGCAATCCCCACCTTGCAGCAGGAATGCACGGCCATTTGCTGCATCCGCTAGTCGCGCGTGGAGTTTTCGCGCCTCCCCCGCAAACACTAGAGGTGGAAAATTTTTGATCTGTGCCTCAACCGCCACCTGTGCAGTAACATCGGCATAAGTGGGCTGATGCCGTATCGGCATTTCGCGCCAACTGTCCACGCTCCAACGCTTGGCCATGACGTTACCTGTATCGTTTCTGCAGATAGGCACTGCCTATAGCGCGACTTGGCAAGATTTCCAAGTATTTCAAGTAATGCAGGACAAAATATTAGATCATAAAACAACCAATTTCGGGCCGTCCAGAGTACCCTTAATGCATAACCACTCCACCACGGCACATCCAAAGTATTCATCGATCATTGGGTACGACCGTCCTCTCCTCTCCGAAAACCTTTTACGGAAACGATGTGACGCAACGTTACATTGGGGGGTGTACAAATTGGCGGATAGAAAAGTTAACTTAAATTATTACTAACTTTGTATAAGCTAAAATTACTAAAAAAATAAATAATTCCTAGGCGTCTAGAAGCGGTTCATACATAGTCACGAATTCCTCAGACGCGGTCGGATGGATAGCCATCGTGGCATCAAATTGGGCTTTACTCGCACCACATTTTACCGCAATCGCAATGCCCTGGATTATTTCCGCCGCATCGTCCCCCACCATATGACAGCCAATGACCCGTCCACTCTCCTGATCTACAACCAATTTCATCAAGGTACGCCCGCCGTTACCACTAAGAGTAGCTTTTAGTGGACGAAACTCAGACCGATAAATCTTTACTTCTTTGAAGCGCTTGCGCGCCTCCATTTCCGTCAGACCTACTGTTCCAACTGGAGGCTGACTGAAAACTGCTCTTGGAATATTGTCGTAATCCATTTTCTTTGGATCATCATTATAAAGCGTGTCCGCCAACGCCCTCCCCTCCGCTATCGCGACAGGAGTTAAATTTAGACGATCGGTACAATCACCAACGGCATAAATGTTGTGTACAGAGGTGCGAGACCATTCATCCACTTTTATTGCGCCGTTGTCCGCCAGCTTCACGCCGACGTCCGTCAGACCCAAGCTGGAAGTGTTGGGTGCTCGACCCATCGCACAAAGCAATTCGTCGGCTTCGATGACATCTCCATCCGAAAGTTGAACTTTATGCGCCCCTGACACATTATCGACTTTACTGATGGTGACACTTGACTTCATCCGCACACCTTGGCGAATCATTTCACTTTGCAGGTGACGTCGAATATCTTCGTCGAAACCGCGAAGAACATGATCAGCACGGATCACTTCGGTCACCCGGACACCAAGCGTGTTAAATATTCCAGCAAACTCAACCGCAATATATCCGCCTCCAATAATGACTATACGTTCAGGAAGCTCTGGCAGATCTAGCGCTTCTGTCGAGGTCAAAACAGGGTCCAAGCCCGGAACCGGTGGCTTGACCGGCCATCCTCCCGTCGAGGCCAAAATCGTCTCTGCGGTGACCTGGCGCGGGCCACTCGCTGTTGCAACCTCCACCGTATGTGGATCCACGAGCCTAGCTCTCCCAGAAATGAGATCAACGCTGGCATCACTCAGTAATGTTTTATAGATTCTATTGAGACGATCGAGCTCCGCGTTTTTGTTTCGCATAAGTGTCGGCCAGTCAAACTTCGATTCAGAAACAGACCAACCAAAATTGGTCGAATCCTCAAGTTCCTCAGCGAAGTGAGACGCGTATACCAGGAGCTTTTTAGGAATGCACCCCCGGAGCACACAGGTCCCACCCACCCGATCTTCCTCGCAAATGGCTGCCCGGACGCCATAATTACCGGCACGCCGTGTGGCAGCGACACCGCCCGATCCCGCACCGATAGTCAACAATTCGTAATCAAAAGCCATAATCGACTTTTAGGTGGTAGAGGCCGTGCAGACGCAAATCAGATGCCTCCCATACACAAGTATTTTGTCTCCAAATATTCACTAAGACCTTCGCGACCACCCTCTCGACCAAGACCCGATTCCTTATAACCACCGAACGGTGCCACCTCTGTTGAGATGATTCCCTCGTTTATGCCGACCATGCCGTATTCAAGGGCCTCCGAAACTCTCCAGATTCTACCGATATCACGGCTGAAGAAGTAAGCGGCAAGACCAAATTCCGTATTGTTTGCCATGTCTATGGCTTCCTTTTCAGTGTCGAATCGAAATAAAGGCGCTACTGGTCCAAACGTTTCCTCACCTGAAATTTTCATATCTTGAGTTGCTTCCGCAAGAACAGTTGGCCTAAAAAACTGTCCACCAAGAGAGTGGCGTCCACCGCCCACCACCAAACGCGCACCCTTGTCTATGGCATCTTGAATATGTTCCTCAACTTTTTCCACCGCCGCCATATCAATCAGGGGACCCTGTGTGACACCCTCACTTAGACCATGACCAACCTGCAACTCGCCCACAGCCTCCGCAAACAGAGAAGCGAATTCATCATACACACCGTCCTGAACCAAGATCCGATTGGCACACACACAAGTTTGTCCAGCATTACGGTATTTAGACGCCATCGCGCCGCGGACCGCTTGTTCCATGTCACAATCATCAAAAACGATTAGTGGCGCATTGCCACCCAACTCAAGCGAAATTTTCTTTATGGTTCCAGCACACTGGGCCATCAATTCCTTTCCGATCTGCGTCGAACCCGTGAATGAAAGCTTACGAACCGTGGGATTCTCAGTCATTTCGCCGCCTATGGCCCTGGCTGATCCGCTAAGCAGGTTAATAATACCCTTAGGAACACCAGCCCGATCAGCCAACTCCACCAAAGCTGTGGCAGTATATGGAGTGGCGCTCGCAGGTTTTAGTACGATAGGGCATCCCGCAGCCAACGCGGGCCCAGCCTTGCGTGTAATCATCGCAGCTGGAAAATTCCAAGGTGTAATGGCAGCAACCACCCCAACCGGTTCTTTAATCACTACGATACGGCGGTCGGCAATAGTCTGCGGAATCACCTCTCCATACGCGCGCTTCCCCTCTTCGGCAAACCATTCCACAAACGAGGAGGCGTAAACAATTTCGCCCTTCGCTTCCGCTAACGGCTTACCCTGCTCCAGAGTCATCAACATCGCCAAGTCATCCGCGTTCGCAAGTATCAGATCGTGCCACGCTCGAATTACAGTAGCTCGCTCTTTTGCCGTATGTTTACGCCAAGCAGGCCACGCCGCATCCGCGGCCTCTATCGCACGCCGGGTTTCTTCCGCGCCTGCGTTTGGCATGGTGCCTATAGTCTCACCATTGGCAGGGTTAAGTACCTCCATTGTCTCACCGGAATCGGCATCAACCCAGCGACCATCGATAAAACATTGCTGACGAAACAAACGCGAATCATTGAGCTTCATGGCATGTCTCTCCTAGTGTGCTGCCAGTCTAAAGGCAACGGAAGGTTAACACTCTTCACTTCAAGCAACTATCCTTAGTCAGTGATCTCGGCCAGCCCGAAGCAATTTTAGCGCAACATAAATAAACTCGTTGACGGGCGTAGCAACACCATGGCCACGCCCGAGTCGAACAACCGCACCATTTAACCAATCAAGCTCGAGCGGTTTGCCGTTTACGACATCGTGATACATGGACGAAGTCATTTCGGCAGGCAAATTGTCAAAACGGTTCATAAAACTCGCCACCCCGTCGGATGCAATGCCAATACCATGTGCCTTGGCAACCGCCATCACTTCTCTAGCCGCCGCCTCGAGCAATTCACGGCAATCTGGATCATTACGCACCAGGCCTATAGGAGATCGGGTCAACGCCGTCATCCCATTATGCGGACAAAGAAATACAAACTTCGCCCACAGTTCCGCCTCAATATCATTAGTAAACTGAGCGTCAACGGACGCGTTTAGACAAGATGTCAGAAATGACCGCCCACGCTTACTGTCCGAGCCATCAAGCTCACCGAACAAAAGTCGCGCTAATTGCCCGGAGTGACGGATCACTCCAGGCGACCTAATTAACGAGAGGATATACACCACTCCGCCCAGCACATGTTCTCGACCAAGCCTCTCGACCAACTGACTTTCATTTTCAACCCCGTTCTGGAGAGTTATTACGCCGGTTTCAGGACCTAGTAATGGCTTACAAAGTTCCGCTGCCTCTTCCGTTTGTCCACTCTTTACTGCGATTAAGACAATATCGGCGGGGCCAATTTCGGCAGGATTTTCGGTCACTTTGACAGTGTTTAATGAAATATCACCATGCGTGCTTTCCACTCGTAATCCATTTTTTTGCATCGATCGAAAATGATCGCCTCGTTGAACAAACGACACATCCTCTCCAGCTGCCGCCAAGCGAGCACCAAAATAACCGCCGACCCCGCCCGCTCCGATGACCGCAATTTTCATGATGAAAATTTCCTTTTTCCAGCTAACATTGAGAAAATAGGGGGCTACCGCACAAATTCGACGTACCGCATCCTTTTCAGATTGCGGCCACCCGTCGCAATACCACCGTCCCGAATTGTTCCGTTATTGACATATTTCTGGTAAAATTAGAGGTATCAAACTCGCACAACACTACCGGGACGCCCTTAGCCGGTGTAGATATTAGGGGGAAGTAGGAAACGTGCAATGACCGTGGAACTTTCGAACACTGCAATGAGCGACCGCCAACGGCGGTTTCGGGAAACATACCGAGACAATATTGATGGCTGGTACAATGGTTGGCTGCATGTGGCAATCATTTATGCAATCGGTGTCGGTGCATTTTTTATCTTTATTAGCAACATGCAACATGTGTTGTGGTGGGAATGGATAGCAATTCCAGTAATAGGTCTATTTTGCAATTTTTTTGAGTGGTTCCTGCATCGGCATATTATGCACAGACCAAGCAAAAACCCGCTTTTCCGAGCAATCTATACCCGTCATACACTTAATCATCATCAGTTCTTTACCGAAAAAGACATGCGCTTCGCCTACTCAGGTGACTGGCGAGTTACCTTTTTCCCCCCCTATGCTCTGGTAGTGTTCACCCTTTTGTCGATCCCGCCAGCCCTGGCGGCTGCTTGGCTGATCTCCGCCAATGTCGGCTGGCTTCTTATCTCCACCACTGTAGGAATGTACCTCATATACGAGTTCATGCATTTCTGTTGTCACGTTGGCGAAGGCCGGTTTGTCCGCAATTGCCCTTTGGTCAATACGTTGCGTCGTCATCACACAGCCCATCATAGCCATTCCATCATGATGGAAAGGAATATGAATTTGACTTTTCCGATTAGTGATTGGCTTTTCGGAACGTCCGACCTTGACCGTGGCCTTCTTGGGCATCTGTTTAATGGTTATAACAACGCCCATGTACGTAGCGACCTCAGACACACTAGTCATACACCCGACGGTCGCACGCGAGGCACACCAGTTCCTGCTGAGTAAGTGCTCGAAATAATGCCGACAAAAATTCAGATTTTGATCAGTGTTCTTGCCGCAGTGGTTGCAGTGGTCGTCGCAGTTTGGCAAAGCTCCATCGGAAACCAGATAAGCCATTGGATCGCCTTGGCAACCGGAGCCCTTATGTTGTTTGGAATTTGGATCTTTCCTGAAGCAAAAGGTGGTCGAGACAAAAGCGGTTAAAAATACAGTGGGTGATTTCAACCGAGAAAAAGGGGAAGAGATGAAGCGTTACCGGGGAGACCGTACGCAGGCCGGCGCCGAAGTCTGGGTAGATGATAAACCACTTCCGAACCGGACCGACCTAAGAAAAATCTCTCGTGATGGGTTATTCGAGTGGAGCTACGTAGGAAATGAACCTGCACAGCTCGCGCTCGCTATACTTGCTGAGCATTTAGACAACGATGAGGAAGCTGTGACACTTTACCCAACTTTCATGGAGAAAGTGGTGGCTAATTTTGACAATGAGTGGGAAATGAACAGCACCAACATTGAAACCGCTTTAGCTAATATCTCCGAACAATAATATTACGAATCCTAAACCTCAATGGTTCCCTGGGTAGATCTAGACAACTCGAACGTTAGCCGTTTTGATGAGACTGATAGGTGAGGTATTTACCGCCACACGATACCCGTTCGCTCAAAATACTCGACCCAGTAACACTAGATTAGCGTTGTTCAATCGGCACGTGGTTTGCTTAAAAAACTTCTGACGTTCGTAAAACTGACGGTTGCGAGCCCCCGTTCCCGTGACAAGATGCACCCCCGCAGCACCGGCTTGGCTGGCATAGCCGACAAATGTCTCAACTAACACCTTACCAATACCCTGGCTCCGAAAATTGGGATGGCAGTTGACGTGGAAATGAGCTGGGTATTGTTTGTACCATTTGTCAAAAGCTTGGTAATAGAATAAATCGTGATAAAGAGGATGCGCCGCCAGACTATTAAAGCATCCCGTCAGATATCCGGCTATTCCGCACGACGGTGTCTTGAACAACAACGTCTGATCCGGGATGTTGTCGAGATAGTAACCAGCCCAGGAACCGAAAAATTGTTCCCGAGCAACACCTGTAAGTACATTCCCACGGCGTGAAGAGAGAAAAAAAATTTCCTTAATCTGTGCACGAATCTCAACCGGATTCTCTTCCTCGACAAATCTACCGATCATTTATGAGTTTACCGTAAATAAGGTATTTCGTACAAACCACAGTTATACACCATGGCCCTCACCATTTTATGGCGTCTCTTATGGTTGCAAACAATACAAACCAGTAAAGCCGGATTCTCCTAACGATTCCCTTCCTCTTCTCTAACTCGGCATATTTGTCTAAACCGCACTGTGTCTTTATGAAATGTTGTACGCCCATGTCGATTATCAATAAATTTCCAGAATGTTGTTCTATATCTTGACCAAATCTTATTTATTCATCCTTGCCATACTAGATTTCACTTCATCTATTTTCGGCTGAAAATATTTCATTATTTTCCTCAGAGGATTACTTATTAATTCGCAATTAAAATAAACGTTCCCGGCATCCACTTTCCTCAGCTCTAAATTAGCTCTGTTAAGAAAATAGGTTTCCTCGCCCCATTTCATTATCTTTGAGTCAAGGTAGTAGACTCCAAGATTGTTATTTCCAATCATTATTGGAGTTTCATCCGCCCTAAAATAGGGCTCAAGAACTTCTTTCCCTTGGAAGTAAAAAAAACTCTCGTGTCCAATTGAATAGCCATTAATGTCGTCATTGTCGTTTTTGGATACAGTACAGTGCAAGCCTCTTCCATCCAGAGCTCCGCAAGCTAATAAATTCGGAATAAATGTAAAAAAGATGATCAAGGAAATAACGAACGACTGAACCCTATTCATTTGACCGCAACCTTATACGGTCTACCGGATAAAATATGCATGTACAATCACAGCCTCCTCCACATGAACACTCGCGTTTTCCGGATATCGCGATGATACCCTTCTCTAATTATAACGAGAATATCCATCTTCCTGAAATAAACAGTCAATTTACGGCTCCACCCCAAAAGAACCATCCTAATCCTATGAAGAAAAGTGTATCGCCATATAAACTATGCTCTAAAGAAACCATTAAAAGAGATTTTGTTTTTTTGTAAGTACCGGCAAATATTATGCCGGCAGCAAGCCCTAAGACAGGTGCCACCCAGTTAATAAAGAGAATATGTGCCAAACAAAATGCTAAAGAACTCATCGCAACCATCAGCGTTTTCTCTCCGAAAAAAGATTTATAACGAGCAAAGAAAAACTTACAGAAGATAAATTCTTGAGGAAGTGCAGAGAAAAAAGGATAGAAAATAATTATTTTCCATATAAATCCTGGATTTGATTTCTGCACTATAAATAATTTTTCTGGAAAGACGTGAAACGTGAAAATAAATAAACAAAAAGAAAATACTACCCACCTAATAAAAGCAAACTCTAATACATTCTTAGTAATCAAATTTTTGTGTTTAGATTTGTAGTATTTTTCTTCACATAAATAAAAAATAAATAGACAATATATTAATATTGCCCAAAGAAATAATAGCAAATTAGAGGAAAATTTAAAATATGAAATTATGAAGGGTATTATTATACTAAGTGTTATTAATTCTAAAGTTTTATAACTTGTACTATTAAATATTATCAATAAATTTCTTTCAAAACTTTGTATTTATTCTGAAGTAAAAATTATTATGATATTTAGATGGCTCCACTTACAAGAAACCACTCTACCTTTCCCGACTAGGTTTCGCTGGATAGCTTTGGCATTCAAATGGAAGGAATGCGCTAGAATTTATTTTGCTTGGAGCAGGCGTATCGCATTCCCATTTTTTGTCCCGTATTCAACAACCCTTGTAGTTGTTTTCAATGCATCGACGAGAAAGTATTTCTGCTTCCTCAATCTGTGAGGCGTTTGTAATTTGTTAAATCACTATTTAAATTAGTTTATGCAAAATTTGGGTCATTTCAATTATCCTACTATCCTTTAATGCAGCTGCTCGTATTCGAGCTATAAGTAAATAATTGGGATCACTAAACATATCTATGAAATTGCGTCTCGTAGGGTATTTCACAAGAATTACAACGTCCCAATCATCAGTCCCTATAATTGAGTTGTGAACTCTGCCCATCCATAAAGGCTCTCCTCCATATTTGGGCTGAAATTTTGCAAATTGTTTCCCATAAACTTCATAAGCTTCTCTTCCGGTTAAACCATCCACTCCAAACCCTAATTTTGCAAAATCTAAATATTTTAGTAAATTCAACATTACCACTGGATCGTCTAAATTACCTTTTTGCATATTTTTTAAGGCATCTTTTCGTACATCTGTACTATTTACCATCTAAAACTCACCACTCTTAATTGCGTCAAAACAATTCATTGCAGAACCTCGTGACTGCCATTAGTCCAAATTACCTTCGAACACCCCCCTCTTGTCTTCAATAGAAAGACGAAAACAGTCAGCAGAATGTGCAACACTCGTTTCATAAGGGAATAATGCCAAAGTTCGGTACACTGTGGAATGCGATTGAGCGAAGTGGTGTTGCGGGGATACAGGAAAACAGAAGGGTAAAATAGGGAGGTAGATAAATGGGATATGTGAGTGAGTGCGTCACGGTTGGCACTGAGTTTCCTGACGAGAAAAGGGTTAAACCGCAGAAGCAATTCAAAAAGCGCTTGATGTAGGAGTTAAAAAAGGTTGGAAACTTCATTCCTGCCAACCAACGTCCGGCTATGTTGGTGTGGAACTGTTCAATCCTAACCGAACAGCAAACTTTACTTATCTTTTGATTTGGGATACCGACGCAAGAATTCCATAACGGAACAAAATTGCTATTCCGTCGATGCTGCTAGAGATTTAGAAGGGCCAGAGAGAAAAACCTGAAATTATCTAAGTTATTGGCTGGAATTAGTGACATACAAGACAATAAAAATTGCACTTTTATTAACAACATTATTAGGATTGTTCTATATTATATTTTTTCCATTACATAAAAATTCATTAAATTATTTACCTCAAAGCAAACAAATATTAAGTGTAACAAAAGGTCAAAAATTCTTCGATAAATCACGAATAATTCAAAAATTTATTATCAAAGACTCAAATCTAGGTTTAATAAATTTAGCAGTAAGTTTTCCCGACCCCCTGCCAAATCACCCTCTTCCAATCCTATTTATACTTGGAGGATTAGAAACAGGATTAAATAGTGTACGTCATGTTTCGCATATCGGTAATAATATTTTAATAGGTTACAATTGGTCCTTACAACCTAATCTGCCCAAAGGATTCAATATTATCTCCAAATTTCCTAGTATTCATAAAGAAATTTATCGTGCTCCTGGTCAGATTGCTGCCGCAATAGAATGGATAGCAGAACAACAATGGGCTGAAGTAGAAAGAATCAGTTTATTAGGGTTTTCAATTGGAGCAATTGTTGCCCCAGCAGTACAACACATACTAGAAAAGAGAGGTACTATACACGTGGGTTGGACAGTACTCGCTTATGGTGGCACCAACATTGGTAAAATTGTAAACTATAACCCTAATATAAGACCTAACTGGACAAAACCTTTATTTGGCTGGATTATTCAATATCTATTCAACCCTCTTGATCCTAAAGAACACTTACCATACATTTCTGGAACATTTCTTTTGATCAATGGTACAGAAGATGAATTTATTCCAAAACAGTCATCTTCTTTAATGCAGAAAATTACTCCTCATCCCAAGAAGATTATATTTTTAGAAGGACAACATATGGGTGTTGGAAAAAACCAAAAAGCTCTTCTATCTAGAATTATTGAAGAAACAAAAACCTGGTTAAAAACTAACGGTGCTGTAAACCCATGACTGAATACATTCCACCCACGTTAGATTGGGTGCGTGAGCAAGTAGAATTGTATGAAAATAGCGGGGGGACCGAAGGTACCACTTTGAGAGAAACCGGTTTGCCGTGCATTGTCGTTACGCATGTGGGCAACAAAACTGGCGCAATGCGAAAAATTCCAGTGATGCGGGTTAAGGTGGAGAATAGTTATGTGTTGATTGGTTCTTATGGCGGACGTCCCAAAAATCCCGTGTGGGTATACAACCTCAGAGCAAATCCAGATGTGGAAATACGAGACAAAACCGAGCTATTCAAAATGCGAGTTCGGGAGGTCTCAAACGATCAAGAACGTGAGCGTTTGTGGGATGCCGGTGCAAAAGCGTACCCGCCATATAACGATTATCAAGCAAAAACATCTCGCCAAATCCCGGTGTTTATTGCCGAACCAGCATAAATGCTCGATTGTTGATTTTCCTCATTCCCAACTTCTTCTTACCCCTAACGGTGCAGTATCCGTTAAGGGAGATAGTGTCGCGAGGTAAAGAATCTGAATAGAGAATATGGGACATTTAGGCCCTACCCAGACCTCTCCATTCTACATATATTATGCCACACTTGATCTATGAGATACGGGAATGAGTTGTGGTGCTGATTATATAATGAATAGGAGCAATAACTATCGGGAGTATAGGATTTTGGCAACTAGTTCTAATTTTGATTCTGGGATTGTATCTGTACGGGTATGTTTACAACTATAAACTAGCAAAGAAATACTCTCGAAATGTCTGGTTATGGGTATTCTGTTATTCTTTAATAGGTCCTATTTCTACTATTATTTTGCTTATAATGGGCAGCACCCGTTTCATAGAGGAATGACTTCAAAACCTTCAAAAACTGGGTGACCCAAGTAAACATCACTGTGCTCACCTGCTCCTTTATGTGCTTGGCGAAATGTTTCGGATTTTGTCCAATTGATAAAATCAGTCTGCGATTTCCACGTGCTATGTGATGCATAAAGTGTATGGGTCTCTTCTGTTCCTCCCTTAACTAGATGAAATTCTAAA
>PTKE01000018.1 GCA_002937585.1 Alphaproteobacteria bacterium MarineAlpha9_Bin6
GTTGAAAGAATTGGTCGGGGTGGACGGATTCGAACCGCCGACCCTCTGCTCCCAAAGCAGATGCGCTACCAGGCTGCGCTACACCCCGAGCATCCAAACGACAATGGAAAAGCCAAATTTAACTATAAATTCAATTGTTTAGACCTTTGACAATGTACTTTAAATTTCAATATCAGGCTAAGTAGTATCCTCTTTTATCGAATCCGGCGCTACTGTTTACGAATCAGTCCAAATTTCTCACGAAATTGCAGAAACAATAATGAATTTTTGAATATTCTATTGGAGCATCCTAGAGATCAGTCTCCATCAACCTTTACCAGCAACGAATCCCGTGCAAACTAAATCACAAAAAAAACTACTCTTAACCATGACACTCTCCCCCACCGCTAGCGCCCCACTTGACGAATAGATATAGCAAAGGTATCTCGACCAAAATAATTCAAACCGTCTAACACAAACTTTCTGAATATGGCCTACGAAAAAGCTAAGATCAAACCCTCGATGCAAGCTGCAAAACCATCGAAGTCGGAATCGAAGTCGGAATCGAAATCGGAATCGAAATCGGAATCGAAGTCGGAATCGAAGTCGGAATCGAAGTCGGAATCGAAATCGGAATCGAAGTCGGAATCGAAGTCGGAATCGAAGTCGGAATCAACATCAGATACTACAGTTAAAGATCTCACAAAAGATTCCGGGAAAGAGCCCAAAACGTACACCCTAGGTGAACGGCAAAAACCGGTAACAGATTCTTACAGAACAAGCTGGGACAGGATCTTTGGTAAAGGCGCCACCTAGCCTTAAGTTTTTATTCCGATTCCCCCCCCCAATTATTGACCAGACGAGCTCCCTCCGCAATTTCATCCATCGTCATCTGGGACATCAGGATATCTAGATTTTTTGCTGCTATCTTGTGGCCTTGTGCGGTGGCTAATGACCACCACAAATAGGCGGTTACGTAGTTCTTCGGAACACCAACACCCCCAGCATTTATGGATCCGAGAGCAGCCTGCGCAACAACTAGGCCTTGCTCAGCAGCCTCGACATACCAGCGAATTGCTTCAACGTAATTCTCGGCGACCCACTCACCCTCCTCGTACAACATGTTGCCCAGATTGAACTGCGCCGCCGCCACGCCCTGCTCGGCAGCCAGCCTGTACCATTTGGCGCCTTCAACCGGATCCCGGGCAACACCCCGACCATTACGGTAAATTACTCCTAAGTTGTACTGAGCCAAAGCGTTCCCTTGCTCGGCAGCCAATCGGTACCATTTTTCTGCTTCGACGTCGTCTTCTAATACGCCCTTCCCAGTTGCATACATCAAGCCCAAGCCGATCTGGGCTCCAATGTGACCCTCTTCCGCAAGCGGCCTCCACTCTTCAAAAGCGGTGTCATAGCTCCCTTGCTGAAAAGCCGCTATGCCATGTTCGAAGTCAGCCCTTGCCGAAGCAACAGCTACGCAACAAAGTAATGTCAGAGTGACAATAATGAGATTGTGCATGATGGAGTGATAGACCCTATCTGTCTCAGGACACAATGCCCGTACCCAATATATATTAGTGATACAGGTCAGAGATGGGGCGTATCGCTCGGGAGCGATCTCTTAAAAACTTGCGACTCGCAACCAGCAATCTAGCATGTGCCAAGATAAGAAAGGCTGCCAGTAAAATTAAATTAACCTATTCGAATCGAAACCTTAAGTTTTAACGTTCCGGGATTGGGTTGTATTGGTCACAATATTTATCACATCTAAAAGGTCGTAGTGGATAGGCAGAATCTTATTTTGCAAGCCGTATGCCGGCAAACAAGTAACCCGCATCGGCCAAATAGTAATTTCTGAAGGCTGGACGCTTAATTTCCACTTCGCTATGGGTGCAGCCGCCACGTAGTACGAAATGCCTGTGATCAAACCATGGCACCGAATATTCCCGATAAGGATACGCACCAAATCCAGGATAAGGATGAAAAGTATTTGCACACCATTCCCAAACCTCACCAGCCTTATCGAGAAGGCCAGCTCGGGCAGCGGCCTCCCATTCAAATTCATGGGGAAGTCGCGCCCTCGCCCAAGAAGCGAAAGCACCTGCCTCAAAGCGGGTAACCCCGTGTACCGGTGACTTCGCAATAAAATCGGCCGAGCCATCAGAATTGATTTCAAACCAAAGACCCCCTGCATCACGTCGCCATCGTGCAGGATGGCGAATATTCTGACGGGTAAGCCACATCCAGCCTGCTCCAGACCACCAGTTGCGAGTTTGGTAACCCCCATCTTGGATAAAAGCTAAATACTGAGCGTTGCTAACCGGCTTTGCAGCAATATCAAACGCCGCTAACTCAACCTGCTGCCGAGGTAATTCATTGTCATAGGAAAACCCCGGATCATCGCCAATGTGATAACGCCCAGACCCCAAACGTTGGAATGAAATTATAGAATTGTCGGGAGACAACTCCGATGTCACCCTATAACCATCCATTGGCGATGCCGCATGCCAAGCTGCATTTGCCATAGATAAGATTTCCAAATGCTGCGCATGATGATGGATTAGAAAATAAATTAAATAATCATCCTGCATCATTCGCTCTCTTGCGGCTCCCGGAGGGGCCATTTTTAACATGCCTCGGTGTTCCTCCATCAGTCGCTCAGCCCAATCAACAAGTTCTTCACGTGGCGGGAGGATCTCACCACGGTCTCCCTTCGGCACTAATTCTGGCGAATAGAGATCCCGCAAGCATCTCTCTAACCCGCAGTCACCAAAGAGAGTGCTTCGGATCCACAGACACTCAACGTAAACACAATGGCCCAAGTGCCAGCCTGGAGGGCTCAGAAGCGGGTGAGGTTGCCGTCTATAATATTCTTCATCATCGATTTTTTGGGGGCAGTTTCTAGCGGCAGGGAGAATGGCCTTTATCAAGCTCGTCTGAAGAGTGGCCAAACGTTGAACTGGGGAGGTGCTCACAGGGCAATTTGCTGTGGTCGTGAGTCCGGGGAGAGAATCACCAAATGATGCTTAGGCACCGGCACCCATTCGCCAGACTCGCTAAACGGCTCCGAAGCAACCAGCCAGCCACCGGGAAAATGTTTTTCGTCCTGTCCTAAATAAAGGCTAGGCGGCTTATGACCGACTGCATGACGGGTTGCATAAACCTTCTTACCATCTAAGATAAGAAAATTGAATAACCCAACGTCGTTTCCCAACCATTCATAAATTTGTTCGAACAACGTTCCTAATGCTTTGATTACATCACCATCATGTTCGGGCAGCATCTGACGCATCACTGCAAAAAGGTATTCGGAATCGGTATTGCCATGAATATTAGCCTCGATTTCAGGTGCTAGGTACCGACGAATGGCTGGCCGCACTTTAGTTGCGAAATCGTTGATGAATCCGTTATGCGAAAATAACAGGCGCCCGACACCATAAGGCGGAGTGTTCGCAGATGTAATCGATCCCGCGACCGTTGCACTTCTTACATTTCCCAACCAAAATTTGCTTTGTAGCACGGGGGCCAACTGAACGATATTGGGGTCGGACCATATGGGTGCTGGATTGATATAGCGCCGAGCGGTGCCATCGTCGAGGTACCAACCAATTCCAAATCCATCTGCATTTACCTTGGCAGTGAGCGTTTCGTCGGGTAGGTAAGATTGCTCAACCAAACTATGGCTAGGCTGCAGGAGAAATTTCTCGAGACTTATCAGAGGACCAAGATATGAAGCATGTCGACACATGGGTTTTGCCAAAAAACTTTAAAATATGTTAGATCAGAGCTTGTATCGAATCCGCTAGATGTTAGCTTTATGGCGTTGATAAGCAAGATGGATTGGGCCGGAATGGCCCCTCGAAAATAGTCATGACTAATGTGGATAGCCTGGGAAAGGCTTTGGAACAACGCTTTAGATGTGTTCGAGTTCCACCAGCAAGACATGTTCCCAGCTTGGAAGAAGACGCGCGAAATGGCCTTTTGTCACAACCGCGCTCGTTGCCGCCGAAGTATTTCTATGATGATCACGGCTCTGAGTTGTTTGAGAGAATTTGCAAAACGTCCGAGTATTATCCGACCCGCACTGAGGATTTTTTACTGCAACAACACGCTCAGGACATCATCCGGAGCACCCAACCGGGCAAGATTTTTGAACTAGGCAGCGGCTCCTCGACCAAGACCCAACACTTACTTGATGCATGTAATGAGATTGCGCACTTCCCATCATATACCGCGTTCGATATCTCCGAACGAGCATTACTTTTTGGTTGGGAAACACTGTCCACCCGATATGACTGGTTAGAAATCGACCTGTTCCTTGGCGATTATGAAGCCGGGTTTAAGAACATACCACGCCAGAATGGATCCAGATTGGTTGTGTTCCTTGGGAGCACCATTGGAAACTTTGAGCAAGATCGCGCTATTGGCTTTATGAACGATCTCCGAGCCAACATGTCGAATAGTGATCGTTTGTTAGTTGGCTTTGATCGGGTTAAGGATGAGCATATCCTGAACGCTGCCTATAACGATAAAGATGGTATTACGGCTGCCTTTAACTTGAACGTGCTGAATGTCTTAAACAACGAGCTCGGCGCAAATTTTGACCCCGATAAATTCAAGCATTCCGCAAATTATGATGCGGACAAGGCACAAGTCGAAATGCATCTAGTCTCAGCTTGCACACATCGCGTCACGTTCAACACCCTGGCCACCTCCATAGAGATCGACGCAGGTGAAAGCATTTGCACTGAGATCAGCAGGAAATTTACGACCAAATCTTTAGCTAATTTACTTGGACAGGCCGGTTTTGCGATTGAACAGGATTTCATCTCGGCCGATGGTTACTTTTCTTTGGTGCTGGCTTACCCAGTCTGAGTGAATAGATTGGACCACAGGCAGCACAATGCAGTTGCCCATTGGCGACTCGGTCACCTTCAGGCATACTCCGCGCCCAACACCGGCAATGCTCGGAATGATTCAATCTAACTGGGGCGGAGCAACTCCCTTGCGCCACAGCATTTCCTTATTTTTTGTCCTGAGTGGTACCTGGTTGTTATTGTCTGGTCATTTAGAGGCATTACCTCTGATCCTAGGCGCAATATCCTGCTTGTTCGTCATCTATTTAGCGCGACGAATGGACGTTATCGATGGTGAAAGCCACCCAATCCACCTGGGTTTTCGATTGCCTGGCTACTGGTTTTGGCTGGGCTGGCAAATATTTAAGGCTAACTTTGACGTGGCACGTCGAATCCTTGATCCCAGGATGCCAATTGAACCACACTTGTTTGAACTTGAACCCAAGCAATCGAGTGACCTCGGCCGGGTGATTTACGCTAATTCAATTACCCTCACACCAGGAACCGTGACCACAGATTTGAGCACCGACCGCATCCAAGTTCATGCCCTCAGCGACAAGGCTGAGAGAGAGCTTCGTGGAGGAGAAATGGCTGCGAAAATCGCGGAACTGGAGATATCCCCGTGACCTCCTCGTTTGCAATGGTGGGAGCGGCGCTATTATTTGCCATGGCACTCACCGTAGCACGCGCAGTGGCCGGCCCAACGCTGTTCGACCGGATTCTTGCTGCCAATAGCTTCGGCACCAAAACAGTATTGTTGCTTTCAATCCTTGGTTTTATTGCAGGGCGACCGCACTTTCTCGACCTGGCCTTAGTGTATGCATTGATCAATTTTCTCGGCGTGATTGCGGCTTTGAAGCTTATTAAATTTGGTCGTTTTTCTGATCCAGATCCACCAATAAGCGCATGATACTTGCTCTCGACATACTGAGTTGGATTTTATTAGGAACGGGAACCATATTTTTACTGATTGGCAGCGTCGGACTGATTCGACTGCCGGATTTTTACACCCGGATGCACGCAGCCGGATTAATTGACACGTTAGGCGCAGGCCTCATTCTTACGGGCTTGATGGTCGAGGCCGGCTGGTCACTGAATCTCGCCAAGCTCGCCATGATTGTGTTGTTTTTGCTTTTTACCAGCCCAACATCCACTCACGCGCTCGCACACGCAGCCTTGGTGCACGGCCTCAAGCCGTGGCAAAGTGTGAAAGACGATAGGCAGTCTCATAAAATGGTGGGAGATAAACCATCGAGCCCTTAATTGGAATCGGCCTATTGCTGTTTCTGCTACTAACCGCAGCCGCTATCGTTTGGGTCCGAAATCTATTTGCCGTGGTGATACTTAGCGGCGTTTACAGCCTGTTAATGGCTGGGACTTTCACGATTCTTGATGCGGTTGATGTGGCTTTTACCGAGGCAGCGGTGGGTGCCGGCATCAGCACGGTGTTGCTCCTTGCCACCCTGGCTCTCGTAGGCCAGGAAGATCATGGGCAACATCGACGAGCTCTGGGCCCGATCGCGATAGTAGCGTTGGCAGGCGCCATGCTGATTTACGCAGTACCTGACATGCCTAGATTTGGCAGCCCGGAAGCACCAATTCATGTTCATGTGGCACCGCGTTACATCGAGGAAACACCCAATGCGATCGGTATTCCAAACGTAGTAACTGCAGTCCTCGCCGATTACCGCAGCTTCGATACTCTGGGCGAGGTAACTGTAATCTTCACTGCTGGCATTGGCGTGCTCCTTTTGCTCGCTGGCAAGCGGAGAAAACGAAAATGAACGAACACTTAATTCTCCGCGTAGTCATCAAGTTTCTTATTCCCTTCATTCTTCTTTTTGCGCTTTACGTTCAGGCTCACGGCGACTATGGACCGGGAGGAGGGTTTCAGGCAGGCGTAATTTTTTCGGCTGGCCTCATTCTTTACGGCATGGTTTTTGGCTTGCAACGACTACGTAAGGTAGCGCCCCCTAAACTGGTTCTGACATTTATCGCGATTGGTCTGTTGCTTTATGCCGGAGTAGGCTTTGTAACTATGTTGCTCGGCGGAACGTTTCTCGATTACGGGTACCTCGCCGATATCTCCACCCACGGTCATCACTACGGCATTATCCTGATTGAACTTGGCGTTGGAATCACTGTGGCATCGGTGATGATTGCTATCTTTCAAACCTTCACCGAGCGCACTGAGGAAAACACGGACAGAAATGTCGGCACTCGGTAATTTCAATTACGTGATTGCGATCACGCTTGCCATGATTGGTTTTTACGTTCTCATCGAACGAGGAAACCTGATCAAAAAATTAGTAGGCCTGAACGTATTTCAAACCTCCGTTTTCCTTCTTTACATCTCAATGGGGAAAATTGAGGGAGGCACCCCACCAATTCATTATGACGGTGTTGCACCTTTTTCTAACCCGTTGCCGCATGTGCTGATCCTAACCGCAATCGTAGTTGCCGTTGCTACCCTCTCTGTCGGATTAGCATTGGTGATACGAATTCGAGAGGCTTACGGCACTATTGAGGAAGATGAAATTCGCGCCCTAGATGATCAATTAGGAGACGCCGAATGATCGGACTCAATTTAGCGGCCCTTCAGGTCGTGGTGCCTCTGATAGGGGCGCCATTGTGCACCCTCTTTGGGCGGGGAGCACGTGCATGGGTGCTGAGTACGGCACTAACTTGGTGTGCATTTGCAATCTCGATCGCGCTCTTAGTGGAGGTCCTGTGCTGTGGAACCATTAGTTATGTAATGGGAGGATGGCTTGCCCCGTGGGGCATTGAATACCGAGTTGATTACCTCTCCGCTTTGGTGCTGTTGTTAATCACCGGGGTAGCATCTGCTGTAATGCCCTTTGCCTATCACAGCGTCATTAGCGAAGTTTCCAGAGAAAAACACCGCCTTTTTTACACCGCCTACCTGCTTACCTTCGCTGGCTTGCTCGGCATGGTAATCACAGGCGATGCGTTTAACGCATTTGTTTTCATGGAAATCGCATCTTTATCAGCATATGTGCTGATCGGCCTTGGGCGAAACCGGCGCGCACTATATGCGAGTTTTCAGTATTTAGTCCTGGGCACGATTGGTGCAACGTTTTTTTTGATTGGGGTGGGACTGCTATACATGCTCACCGGAACACTCAACATGGTTGATCTGAGCGAACGGTTGAGTGGTCAACACGATAATCGAGTGCTCTTTGCAGCGTTCAGTTTTCTAGTTGTCGGACTAAGTCTGAAGCTTGCACTATTTCCACTTCACCTGTGGCTACCCAACTCATACGCTTACGCACCATCGATTGTGACCGTACTACTTGCCGCGACAGGAACGAAGGTTGCTGTTTACCTCTTGCTGCGTTTCGGTTTTACAGTTTTACAAGTCAACCAGCATCACGAATTGCTATCCATCATAGATTTGTTGCTTCCGCTAGCACTCATTGGCATGTTCGCAGGATCGATAGTAGCGATATACCAAACCGACATCAAACGCCTACTAGCATACTCGAGCATTTCCCAGATAGGCTATATCCTGCTCGGCATAGCCTTGGCTTCCGAGCGCGGGTTAATTGGAGCGATAGTACATGTGTTTAATCATGGAGTGATGAAGGCTGGGCTGTTTGTTGCAGTTGGCGCGATAGCGCTACACGCCGGCGGCTCATCAGTTAACAATCTTGCCGGTCTTGGAAAACGTATGCCGCTAACCATGGCGGCATTTACAGTATGTGCACTTAGTTTGATCGGCATACCTGGCACTGTTGGATTCATCAGTAAATGGTACCTCGTTCTGGCAGCATTAGAGACCGGCACGACGAGGGGCATCATTGCTGCGATTGGCGTAATCTCTGCTTCACTAGTAGCGATCATTTACGTTTGGCGTTTAGTGGAAGTTGCTTATTTTACGAACCCATCCAATGTCGAAGCATCTGTGACCGAAGCGTCTTGGCCGACATTGCTTAGCCTATGGATACTTGCGGGCTCATGCTTAGTGTTCGGCTTGGCTACAGACCTCACGGTTGGTGTATCTCGTCTCGCAGCACGAATGCTGTTGGGTATAAGTTGATGAGCCCAAATACAGCAATCATTGTGGCTCTTGTTATTCCGTTGTTTGGCGCCCTGTTGATAGGGTTGGCGAGACGCTCGCCTAATGTCCGCGAAGGTATCACTTTGATCACGGCAGCTACCTTGTTCCTCCTGGTGCTGTCTATTACTCCCTCGGTTCTTGCCGGCGCTCGCCCATCGATTAAAATATTTGAGTTGCTACCGGGGCTCGCAATAGCTTTTGAAGTCGAACCACTCGGAATGTTGTTCGCATTGATTGCGTCCTTTCTGTGGATACCCAATTCCATCTACTCAATCGGCTATATGCGGGCACACCACGAATCTAATCAAACGCGTTACTACATTTTTTTTGCCCTCGCTTTAGCCAGCGTGATCGGGCTCGCATTTTCCGCTAATTTGGTAACCATGTTCCTGTTCTATGAAACGTTGACCCTTAGCACCTACCCTTTGGTCACCCACAGTGGAACAGTCGAAGCAAAACGGGCGGGAAGAATTTATTTGGGCCTATTATTGGGAACCTCGATTGGTCTTCAACTCCTCGCCATTATCGGCACCTATACGATTGCTGGAACCACTGATTTCAAGCCGGGTGGAATTCTTGCTGGACAGGCGGGACCAGGTGTTATTGCAATTCTATTCGCTTTGTACATGTTCGGGATTGGCAAGGCCGCGTTGATGCCATTTCATCGCTGGCTTCCAGCAGCCATGGTTGCACCAACGCCGGTATCAGCCTTCATTCATGCGGTAGCGGTTGTAAAGGGCGGCGTATTTGCCGTGCTTAAAGTGGTGGTCTATGTATTCGGCCTCGACTTGATGCAGAGCTCTCACCCCGGAGAATGGCTCATGTGGGTCGCAGCATTCACGATTCTCGTTGCCTCACTCATCGCCTTGACTAAAGACAACCTCAAAGCACGTCTCGCCTATTCCACGGTAAGTCAACTCTCCTATATCGTGCTCGGTGCAGCGTTGGCCACGAGCGCCAGTGTACTTGGCGGTGGCCTGCACATTCTTACCCATGCCTTTGGCAAGATTACCTTATTCTTTTGCGCCGGTGCGATCATGGTCACTACCCATAAAGAAAATGTCAGCGATATGCGAGGAATTGGACGGGCTATGCCGTTGACGATGTTTGCATTCCTAATTGGCAGTCTCAGTGTAATCGGCCTGCCGCCGTTCGCTGGCGCATGGAGCAAATGGTATCTAGCAGTAGGTGCGATGGAGGCAAACCACGCTTTTTTTGTTGCAGTGCTAATGATCAGCAGCCTGCTTAATATTGCGTATCTGATGCCCGTAGTCGTCCAGGCTTTTTTTCCGGGCGCCAATCCTACGGAGTTTGAGGATGGAATGCGCGAAGCACCGCTTGCCTGTCTTATTCCCCTTTTGCTGACTGCTACCGGATGTGTGGTCATTTTCATATATCCCGACCCGTTCCACGCCCTGCTGCAACAAGTGGTTGGGGACTAAAAGATAATGATAGAAAAACGTTATTGGCTCGACAAATCGGGCAACGTGAAAAAGATTTTAGTAGGGCTCTATCTGCTTTGCGCCTGCCTCTTATTCATCGACGCGATATACCGTCGCCACGCGATTCTCACAATGGAAAATTGGTTCGGCTTTTATGGCATTTACGGGTTTATCGCCTGCGTGATTCTGGTTTTAGCTGCAAAGGAACTTCGTAAGCTGGTGGCACGCGCCGAGCACTATTACGAGGACGAAAATGATCGGTAATGTGCCTCCGTTCTTGATCTTTCTCGTTGGCGCATTTTTGACTTTCCTCCTGCCTCAACACCGGCAAGGATGGTTCTCGTTATTGGTCACATTGGTGGCTTTGGCAAATTTCGCCACCCTGCCCCACGGTACGTATTGGCAAGTGCAAATGCTCGAGTATCAACTTACCTTTGGTAGGATCGATACACTGGGCTATTTGTTTGGATTAATGTTTCACATTGCGGCAGTAATCGCGACCTTGTTTGCACTACATGTCCGCGATCCCGTTCAAAACCTGGCCGCTCTCCTGTACGCTGGGGGGGCAGTTGGAGCCGTTGCCGCTGGTGATCTCATTACCCTGTTCATTTTCTGGGAAGTTATGGCGGTTGCGTCGACTTTTCTCATTTGGGCTCGACGCAGTGCGCAATCTAATCGCACCGGGCAACGTTACCTTTTGGTTCAAGTTACCTCTGGAGTGTTACTTCTCGCTGGTGCAGCCGCCCATCTTGCGGAGACCGGCTCTATTGCTTTCAACCAGATAGGGCTTGGGACTTTCGGCGGAACATTGATCTTCATTGCATTCGGGATCAAATGTGCATTCCCACTCTTACACGGATGGTTAGTTGACGCCTACCCCCAATCCACTCCAACCGGCACAGTCTTCCTATGTGTATTTACTACCAAGCTTGCCGTTTATGCGCTAGCGCGGGGCTTCCCCGGGACCGAGATCCTGATCTATTTAGGCGCTACGATGGCGATGTTCCCTATTTTCTATGCTGTGATCGAAAACGACCTGCGCCGGGTGCTCAGTTACAGCATGATTAACCAAATTGGATTCATGGTGTGCGGCATTGGATTGGGAACTGAGCTCGCGCTAAATGGAGCTGTCAGCCACGCTTTCAACGACGTCCTATTCAAGGGACTGTTGTTCATGAGCATGGGGGCAGTGCTGCACATGACGGGGCGGATAAACGGGACCGATTTAGGCGGTCTATACAAATCGATGCCCATAACAACCGCCTTGTGCATCGTCGGCGCCGCCTCGATTTCTGCCTTCCCGTTGTTTTCCGGGTTCGTATCAAAATCGATGGTAATGGCCGCAGCCGCAGAGGAAGGCCACAGCGTGGTTTTTCTTTTACTACTATTCGCCTCGGCTGGCGTCTTTCACCACGCAGGAATCAAAATTCCCTATTTTGCCTTTTTTGGACACGATTCGGGCATTCGGACACGTGAACCGCCTATCAATATGCTTATAGCAATGGCCGTTGCCGCCGGTTTTTGCGTTTTTAATGGTTGCTATCCATGGATATTATACGGCCTTTTACCGTGGGAGGTGAGCTACCAGCCGTACACTTGGAGCCACATTATCAGCCAGAGCCAATTACTGTTCTTTTCCGCATTAGCGTTTTCTCTGTTAATGACCAGCGGGTTGTATCCGCCTGAGATGAAACTGATCAATCTCGATGTTGACTGGCTCTATCGTCGGCTTGGACTGAGCCTCATCCGAGCGACGGGGCGTGTCATCATCATTATGTGGACGGAGTGTTTGGGGATATTACGGGGCTCACTGGAAGAAGTATTAGATAGCGCCAACTCGCTCGCAAGACCTGGAGGAGTGCTCGCCAGAACCTGGAGTACGGCGACCGGGGCTATGTGGGTGCTCGTGATCTTAGCGGCGTATCTTTTACTGTATTATAGGTGAACAGCTCGTCAGCAAATATTACTCGGTCACGCGAACAATCATTCGATAGTTGGATAACTAGGCTGTTCTAAATAGATAATCGCAGCATCGTTACAATCACGGAGGACCCCATGGATTTTGCTCTATCACCGGACGTCGTTCTACCTGAAGACGGGTGCCGGGGTATGCTAATTGGGCGTGTATGGTTGCCCGGCACCAGCGGGTCACCGGCAGGACCATCACTGGTGGTAGTGGCTAAGCACGGTGTTTACGACATCACTACTTCCTACCCAACCTCTGCTGAGCTAATGAACGCCGACAAACCAGTGATGGCGGCAGCGAACGCCGACGGCGCTGTGCGTATTGGTGGAATCGAGGAACTATTACTGAACAGCGTCCCCGACAAAAGGGACCCTGCAAAACCACATTTCCTCGCACCCATCGACCTGCAATCTATTAAGGCATGTGGTGTGACCTTTCTTGACAGTCTGCTCGAACGGTTGATCGAAGAACTAGCCAAAGGGGATGCTGCTGACGCCGAAACTATTCGCGAAACTATTGGGAAAGAAATCGGAGGTGATCTCCATGGCGTCCGACCGGGATCGGAAGAAGCAGAGCGGCTAAAACAATCGTTAAAAGAACGTGACCTATGGTCGCCATACCTTGAAGTAGGGATTGGCCCAGACGCAGAAGTCTTCACCAAGGCACAACCCATGTCAGCCGTCGGCGTTGGTGCTGAAATCGGCGTGCTTGAAAGTTCTACGTGGAACAACCCTGAACCCGAGGCAGTGCTCATCGTCAATGCACGCGGGGAAATTGTCGGTGCAACGCTGGGAAACGACGTAAACCTTCGCGACATGGAGGGGCGGAGTGCACTTCTACTAAACCGAGCCAAAGATAATAACGGTTCGTGTGCGATTGGGCCGTTCATTCGATTGTTTGATGAGACATTTACTCTCCATGATCTGAAAAGCGTCGAGGTAAGCCTCGCAGTGGAAGGCGATGATCAATTTTCGTTGGTAGGAAATTCAAACATTGGCCTAATGAGTCGTGAACCGGAGGATTTAGTCGCACAGACGATCAACCAAAACCATCAATATCCCGATGGGCTTGCGTTAATGACCGGAACCATGTTTGCACCGACGGACGACCGAGGTGAACCCGGAAAAGGCTTTACCCATCATCTTGGAGATGCTGTGATAATTTTCTGCCCACCTCTGGGCGCTCTTATTAACCGGGTCAATTATTGCGATAAAATTCCGCCGTGGGAATTCGGCACTGCCGCTTTATTTCGAAATTTAAGCGCACGCAAACTAATCTAGCACGCACTAAAGACATCGTTCGCGTGGGACTGACTCTATTGAGTAAATACTACTTTATTCCGGCGTGATTGCACCAGAGGACCTCGGTTTTAGTACATCAAGGTCGCACCCCTGATGTGCCTGCTCTACATGATCTAAATGAAGCCGAAGATAACCACGCTCGGAGCCTACAGGAAGCGTGGGTGGCTTCCACGCGGATCGGCGATCCTCCAGAATTCGATCGTCAACTACAAGATTGAGGCGCCGATTTGGTACGTCGAGTTGAATGCGATCCCCCTCTTGCACCAATGAAAGCGGGCCGCCAACTGCGGCCTCAGGACATACATGCAAAATAATAGTACCAAAAGCAGTTCCGCTCATTCGCGCATCAGACAACCGAACCATGTCCTTTACCCCGGTTGCTGCAAGTTTCTTCGGGATCGGGATGTAGCCGGATTCCGGCATCCCAGGAGCACCCTTAGGTCCCGCATTGCGAAGCACTAAAACGTCGTCCTCGCCAACATCAAGGTCCGGATCATCAATCCTTTCCGCCAAATCCTCCAGCGAGTCGAACACAACCGCTCGCCCTTCGTGCACCAACAATTCTGGAGTTGCCGCCGATTGCTTTATGATTGCAGTTTCCGGAGCGAGATTTCCTGTTAGCACAGCTATCCCACCTTCCGGTTTCAAAGGTGATTTAATACTTCTGACAATATCTTGTGACCAAGTTCGGGCACTTTCGATTTCCTCCCCCAGTGTGCGTCCAGTTACGGTTTTACAATCAAGGTGAAGAAATGGGGAGAGTTCGCGCAAAATCGTAGCCAAGCCACCAGCCTTGTGAAGGTCCTCCATATAATTGGTGCCAGATGGTTTTAGATCCACCAACACCGGCGTCTCGCGTCCCATACGATCAAGCGCACCCAAGTCAACCTTGATGCCGCACCGACCGGCGACAGCGGTCATATGGATAAGACTATTTGTTGATCCACCAACCGCCAGAAGGACACGAAAAGCGTTGGAAAACGCATGTGGCGTCATTATCTCATCCGGACTCAAACGTTTATCGGCAATTTGTACAGCACGCTCACCTGTGCATTCAGCAATCCTCAGCCGTTCCGCGTGAACGGCAGGTGCCGTTGCTCCACCCGGTAACATCATACCCAGGGCCTCGGTCATTAATGCCATTGTACTAGCCGTTCCCATTACCATGCAGGTGCCCGCGGTAGTCGATAGTTCACTTCCGACCTCCGCGATTTGTTGGTCATCTAACTCTCCAGCTCGATAACGGCCCCATTGACGTCGGCAATCGGTGCAAGCCCCAAGACGTTCTCCCCGCCAACTTCCTGTCAGCATTGGCCCTACGACCAATGAAATGGCGGGAAGGTTTACGCTAGCCGCAGCCATGAGTTGTGCCGGTAAAGTCTTATCGCAGCCACCGATCAATACGACCGCATCCATGGGCTGAGCACGAATCATCTCCTCGGTATCGATGGCCATCAGATTGCGGAACAACATGCTGGTGGGATTGAGATAAGGCTCACCCAGAGAAATCGTCGGGAATTCGACTGGCAACCCACCACCGTACATAACCCCTCGCTTAACTGCCTCAATCAGGTCCGGCACCGATCGATGGCAATTATTAAAGCCGCTTGCGGTGTTGGCAATTCCAATCACAGGGCGCTCAAGATCTTGCTCCGTATATCCCATCGACTTAGCGAAACTTTTGCGCAGGAACAATGAAAAACCTGTATCACCGTAATTCGTTAAACCTCGTTTTAATCCTTTCCCCTTGTCATTATCGGCCATCGAATCCTCCCTATTGTCATCCCCGTAGCCTGCCAAGCACATTTGCAACTGTATAGCAATTTGTCGCTTCTTACGGGAGGAGGTAAGTTAAAACGTAATGAAATCTGTCCAGCTTACAGAAACCCTCTACGACTATATGCTCGGCGCCTCGCTCCGCGAGACCGACGTACAACGCCGTCTTCGCGAAACCACCGCGTCTCTACCAGGCGCAATTATGCAGATCCCACCGGAGCAAGGACAATTCATGGCGCTTCTCGCTGAACTTACGGGGGCACAACGTTGTATCGAAGTCGGTGTTTACACGGGATATAGCGCGCTGAGCGTAGCACTTGCACTTCCAAAAAACGGCAAACTCATTGCCTGCGACATTGACCCTTCAAACACCGAGATAGCACAGCATTATTGGCGGGAAGCCGGAGTGGAAAACATAATTGAGCTTCGTCTCGGGCCGGCTTTGGGAACGCTTAACCATCTAATCGACGAAGGCGGGACAGGCAGTTACGACATGGCCTTCATTGATGCCGACAAAACGGAGTATAACCACTACTATGAGGCACTGATGACCCTGCTACGCCCACGCGGACTCTTAATAGCGGACAATGTTTTATGGGCGGGGCGTGTCGCCGACCCTTCTCATAAGGATCCCGATACCAACGCGCTTCGGTCCTTTGCCAGGAAGTTACACGGCGATAAAAGGGTCTCTACCAGCCTATTGCCTGTAGCCGACGGTTTGCTGTTGGCAATGAAGCGTGAGTTATAATGGTCACTCTTTGCCGCTCTCATTTAGTGGCTGAAGTAACCTGCCGAACGGATCCCGATCAACCAGCTGTTCCATGATGGCGCGCTTCTTCTCATTGGAATAAAAAAGCCACTCCGCCACCTCCGCAGCGGAACGTCGGCATCCTTCGCACAATTGACTACGCTGATTTATACGACAAATTCCTATACAGGGAGTGAGAACATTTACTGCGCCAGTTACCGCGCCGATCATCTTGCTTCACCAATTTCGCCTTTTCGCCATGCCGCGATGTATTTCTGACAAAACTCGTCGCGACCTAATATTACATCCTCCGCCATTTGATATGCATTGGAATCACGGTTCATACCAAACACCTCAACGGGATTACTAAGAACAGGGTCTATGATTCCCCCATCGGCGCCTGCCTCAACCGAGAGAATCAAGAACACCTCGTTGATCAACTTTCGGCCTGGAATTCCAAACGAAGCATTACTGATGCCACCTGTTATGTGAATATCTGGTCCGTATTTTTTTCGAAGCCCCCGAATAGCCTCAAGGCAGTGAAGGCCAAAAACCCTGTCCACCGAAGTAGGAAATACAAGAGGGTCTATAAAAAGATCACCGAGTGTAAAGCCCTTCTCAAGAGCTGCATCGACCATACGAGATGCATTTTGTACTCTCTCTTCAGCACCGTTGGGCATTCCACTTTCGCCGGCAGCGGTAACCACCACACGAGCATTGTGTTCTTGGGCCAAATCGAGGGCTTCGATACGTTCCAGTGAGGCAGAATTGAGTAGCGGTCGAGTTGCGGCCGAATCGTAAGCCGCCAGTCCCGTTGCTATTACCTCAACGTTTGAGGAATCAATCGACAGTGGAAGCTTGGTCATCCCCTGAATTGTGGTCACCAGCCACTTAATTGCCGCCTTTTGTTCTTCAAGTTTCCAGGAAATTTCGTCAACATTTAGGTCAAGAAAATCCGCGTTCACCCTAATCTGTTTATCAACTAACTGGCGTAAATATATCAGCGCCTCATCGGACCCATCACCACCAGCCATCGCTACTTTCACCGCAATCATGACATGCTTAATCTGTCCCTGCTGGTACTCCTGTCTTCTCTTAAAGGAATCAGGTACCGGCAAGTGGCGCTGGGCACCCGCTGAATCGGTATAAGCAACGGCCTCCCTGCCGCTATTCTCGACGATACTCTTGCCCTTGCTACGCAGCGCCCGGGTAGTGTGAATGTTCTCTCCAATGACAATCAATTCTCCGCCGGCCACCGCATCAAGCTTCATGTCAGTTTCTCCCAAACTGGAACAGCATCATGTGGACGCTGATTTCACATTGCAAATGCGGGAAGGCATTGGCGTAAACTGACAACCTTCGACGAAGATATCGAAGAAATCAGATGTAGATTCCAGTTCAATATGTTCAATATTTTTAATTAGCGCCCTTAGTTTTTTTCGCTGACGCCGTGACAAAAGTAGCTCGCGGGCCCCATCTATAGCAGCGTTGCCTACTTTGATAATCCGCTCAACCGAAACCGGCGCAAGAAAACCTATTGCTATGGCATTTTCAACGTCAACATAGTTCGCGAACCCGCCCGCTAGGTACAGTTTTGAAATAGACTCTGGATCAATGCCAAACTTCTGCATGACTATAAATTGACCACAATAATTTGCTGCAGTTGCCTGAGCCAACGCACTGCCATCAGCACGCGAAAATGTAATCCCATTTTCAGGCACAACCGTAATTTCGTTTTGCCGTTTATCCGGCTGAAATACACCCTTAGGGGTCATTCGGTCATGCCGACGGAGTTCCGCTATTAAGTCAATAAGACCGGAACCACACAAGCCCTCTGGTGACACACCACCGATCGTCACATAGTCGAAATTGCCATTCTCAGGACGGAATTTAAGCGACTCGATTGCGCCGTCGTAGCCGGGCATACCGTAAGTTACTACCCCCCCCTCAAAAGCGGGTCCAGCAGGACAAGAAGCTGCCAACATGCGCTTGGCGTTGCCGATCACAACCTCCGTATTCGTGCCAACATCAACCATCATCACCACCTCTCCCTCAACAGAGGCCATATCTATTGCAGTCAAACATGCGGCTGCATCCGCACCCACATGGCTTCCAATAAGCGGCAAGCCATACAGTCTGGTCTCACGATGGGCCCGAAGGCCCAGCTTCCAAGCATTCTCGTTTAATTCCGTAGAAGATCTTTTCCCTTCCAGATATTCATGTTCAATCAATGACTTATAGGGTTTCTGCCCGATGCTTTGTATATCGAGCCCGAACAACAGATCGCGCATACTACTGTTTCCAGCAACAATGATTTCGTAGATCGCTCGGCGAGGAAATTTCCATGCGCGCGAGAGATTTCGAATAGATCGGTTGATCGCGGTCACGATAGCTTTTTGCAGTTCACCTCTGTCGGAACCGCCATCGTATGAGATCCGATGCATCACATCACTACCACCAAACCGCTGAGGATTTTCAAAACTTAGGCGCTCCAGACTGTCACCCGTTTCCAGATCGACGAGATCAATCACGACAGTAGTTGTGCCGAGGTCAATCGCTAGGCCGTAGAGATAGCCTCGGTACTGGTCGATGACTTTGCCATCGTAGAGAACGTCTAGCCCTCTCCGGGAAACCATTGGATCAAGGTCCAGATGAGTTTTGTTTTGACCTAACGTGAGAATTCTTGGCTTCCGACGTAACGGTGCAAAGTGGATTTCCGTGTCGATTCTCTCTACCACCGCCTGGCACGCCAGACGATAATTTCCTCGCAGAAAAGACTCAGGCTCAGAAGCTGCGTTAAGAGCCTCCATACCACTGATTATTTCGACCACGCATTCGTGACACTTCCCGTTTCTCCCACATGAGGTTGGCACCTCTACCGCGAGATCGTCCGCGAAGTCGAAAATTGTCTTGCCCAATTCAAGAGATTGGATCCGACCGTCGTGTGAGATCGTACTCAATCTTTTTTGGAAATTTCGCTCGGCGGTGCTCTTCTTTCCGCAGAGACTTTCTTGATTTTTTTGATTCGAGCCTTGGCGCGACCATAAGATTCGGGGTCTGTTTCCCACGCACTTCGATAATCGAACTGTCCATCATGGAGACAAACCAGCAAGTCATCATCAGGCGACACTTTTTGATTGCGGCACTTAAATTTTCCAGTGCAACGATCCAAACGATCACGATAGGGACAGCGAAACTTTGAAAGTTCCTCTGCGTGTCCAGCGATATCGGAAAAAATCGCGCTCAAACGGTCAATTCGTTGGCGGTGGGCCTCCGGATCAATCTTGGGCGTTGGCTTGTCCTTGATAGATCGATCAGGCTTGGACACTCACAAAACCTTTCGCAACTGCCACGCAGTCGAGCGCATCTTTGCCATATGCGTCAGCACCCATGTCATCAGCAAATTCCTGGGTGACGGGCGCACCACCAACCATGATCCTTACGTCCTCGCGCAAATCCGCATCGATAAAGGCTTCAATGGTTTTCCCCATGTTCGGCATGGTTGTGGTCAGCAACGCGGACATACCGAGTATTGGGGCTTTGTGTTCTTCTACTGCGTCGATGAACTCATCATCCGAGGTATCCACACCGAGATCAATCACGGAAAAACCGGATCCGCGCAACATCATAATACAAAGATTTTTTCCGATATCATGCAAGTCACCCTTCACCGTTCCCATCACCACCGTGGCGAGTGGCTTAACGCCTGAAGCGGAAAGAATTGGTTCTATATAGGCCATTCCAGCCTTCATTGCGCGTGCACAGGCAAGCACCTCGGGAACAAATATAAAGGTGTCGCGAAACTTAATTCCCACGATGCCCATACCGGAAATAAGACCATCATCCATTATCTCAAGCGCATCTATACCCTCGCCCAACGCCTGTTTAGTCAATCGATCCACGGTACCGTCATCACCCTCAATCAACGCTGCTGCTATCTCTTGCATCAGGGGGCGAACACGCACAAACAAACCGACGTTGCGCTCGATCTCCTCCGGCCGATCCAGATATTCCTCTATTTCACGGCGAATTGTTTCGTTCGCGATATCTGTTAGCTCAGCCATTATTCTTCTATCTTGCTACGCGACTTTGGTTGTGGGCATGATCCGCGTGCCAATCGCGCACAGCACGAGGGATTGCGAGCAAGTTTTCAATCGACGTCTGCAACGGGATGGCACATTCCGGACCGACCATGTGCACGCCTGCATCAAGGTTAGCGCACACCTCCGCACACACTGCATCCGGTTCTTTAGCATACAAAGTCTCAGGATTATTGATGTTGCCAATCAGAGAAATACGATCGCGAGTAATATCCATTGATTCCTGTGGCTTATTCTTTGAATCAAAGTGGAATGCGGCCATACCCGTCTCAGCGATCGAATTCATGCGATCAACGGTGCGCCCACAGATGTGTAGAATCAGTGGAACTGGAATAAGGTCAACGAACTCTGCATGCATATCCTTGAGATACCGGTCGTAATACTCGCCACTCACTAAGTCACCGGTAGCATGATCTGGCAATGTCAGCGCATCGGCTCCCGCTTCAATTTGAGCTACTCCGAACTGGATTGTTGCTTCCTTCATACGCTCCAAGGCAAGTTTCGTTTTCCCTGGATCGTCCAACGACATCAGCAGGAATGGCTCCACACCAAAACAGTGATAGCCAAGCGTCCATGGCCCCATTGTTTTACCAATAATCGCAACCTCGTCTCCAAACTCCTTTCTGAGCAACTTGATTGCTTCGATCACGCATACGGTATCAGGATGCGTCAAAAAATCATTTGGAATTCGGATATCATCTACGTCTCGCCATATTGGTTCACGCATGCGCACAGTTGGCCAATTATCTTTTTGCTCCCACTGCATTTTACAGCCAAGCGCGGACGACTCCTGAATGATTGAGAAGACCGGCATTATACTGTCAAAACCAAGCTCAGTATATCCAGTGGCGGCTAGGCGCGCCATCATTTCCGGATCGCGGTTGGCCTCGGGAAAATAAGCATCGACGAGGTCCATCAACTCGACCGTCGCCACCGAAGTCGGATTGCAGACGGGAGTTCTGTCGACGGGCTCGCGACGCAGTCCAGCAAGCACTCGCTCGCGGCTGGTCATCGGCTGGACTCGCACGTCAGTCATCTCTCCCCCCTCAAAAGCTCTAGGTCATTGCTGTTGTGCACTGGGAGCCGATAACATACCGCGCCCAGCTGAATCGTCCTGTTCCCGCATCGCGGCGCGGACGTTAAGCGCGCGCTTTAGCAATAGGCCAATCAGCGAATTGTGGTCATTATTGCAATCGAATACCACTGTTTGATCACTGTCCTCGACATAATCCATCTCGGCAAGTTTAACAAAACCACCGGCGATGGCGGTGATGCGGCGTGCGCGGCCATCTTCTTCACCATCGGCATTTATCCGATAAGCACCTTGTCCCAAACCGTCCACGTTGATATTGCGCTCCGTTTTCTTGTCGAAGATAAACATCGGTCGCGACTTTAATTCTGTACCTAGCTCGATCTTGCATGCTTCCAGAAATATCCGCTTACAGGCTTTCCGGTGTTGCTTCCCACATGAGAAGCGAACACAGGTACCGTCACCTACCACTGGAATCATACCACCTAACGTGATCATTGCAGCTGTAACATGGCGCAAACATTGGTCGACCCCGGCTCGACCAGCATAGCTGTGGACCTGGAATTCAAAACTGTCGCCGTCGCCCTGGCGCTCGTACAGCGAGATAGAAATGTCATGAAAATGCGGATACATCGAAACCAGTTCGATCCGAATGCCAATGTCTACGAGCCGTGTCATGGCCGAACATCCTCACCAAAGGGACAGCACCATTGCTCCAGCACGGAACAAGTAGCATTGCTCCCACATTTGGTTAAATAGGTCAAATTCCGTTTCGATTCCTCTTCGAGATCTAATGCAATCGGGAAAAGAAAACGACGGAGATCAGGTCACTATTTTCATTATCAAGTTTATATGCATCGGCCACCGTCGATTTCCAGCATTACGCCGGTAACTAGTTCGGCCTCATCAGATGCTAGATAGAGAGCTGCTGACGCAACATCACTCGGCAAGCTCAGGCGGCCTAGCGGCACAGTGGCCACAAAGCGTTTATAGGACTCATTCCGATCTCCGTCACCCAGAAAATCATCCAACATCGGCGTATCTCCGGCTACCGGGCATAGGCCGTTAACACGAATCTTGTCGGGTGCTAGTTCTAACGCAAGCGCTTTTGTCATTGGCACCAGTGCACCTTTGGTACCATTATAAATAGCAAGATTTGGGCGAGGTCTGATTGCCGCAGTTGAAACAGTGTTGATGATAACCCCGCCCTTCCCCTGGTCTTTAAGCACAGGGACTACCTCCCGTACCCCTAAATAGATGCTCTTGACATTTACCAGGAACAGTTTGTCGAATAGTGCCTCAGGAGTTTCATGCATGGGCATGGGCTTCATCCCCATACCCGCATTCTGGACCAAGATATCGAGACCACCATAAGCATCTAACGCAGCCCCAATCATGGCCTTGGTAGATACCGTGTCGGTTACATCTGTCCTGACGAAGGTAGCTTCACCACCGTCCGCGGTAATGTCATCAACAACTCTGCTGCCAGTCTGAGTATTTATCTCAGCGGCCACCACCCTGGCACCTTCACCCGCAAACCGTTTAGCAATGCCCTCACCGAAGCCAGACCCGGCACCGGTCACAATTGCTACCTTGCCCTCAAGTCTCATTCGACCCTCCCAATCCCGTTCAGATTCAATATTTTTTCTCCGTCATCTGGCGGATGCCAAATCTCCGATCAAACCACAATACAGTTATTTTATTGCTTTCGCCCTCGGAAGCTGAATCGACGGAGACCTAATAACAAAGCTTTAAAAATGGGTTTTGCAGCAGGAGTGGACCCCGGATTAGTCTCCAGCGCTTTGCCGCGGCCCGGCCGCGTCGTTTTTTCGACACCGTCATGTCATTGACTCTCATTGCTGACCTCTGGTTTTACGTAATTGCGGTACCGGCACTGGTGTTGATTGGAATTTAAAAAGCCGGGTTTGGTTCAGGTCTAGAATATTCGTGGGACCCATGATGGCATCAATCGTCCCGGCGTCTCAGGGGGCTGCGATCGTGTTACCAATTCGTTATATCATGGATGCAATTGGGGTTTGGGCCTATCGCCAACACTGGGATGGAAAAAATCTCTATTACATGATTCCGGGAGCTGCAATCGGCACAGTCATTGCCACCGCATTTGTTCACAGACTAACACCCAAATATATCGCACTGCTTATCGGCGTAATCGCAGTGGCCTTCTCGGCGCGTTATTTATTAGTTAATTTAGAGAAACCATCGGCAAAACGACACGCATTGAAAGGTCTTCTATGGGCTGGTTTGTCGGGCTCTACCAGCTTTCTCACCCATGCAGGTAGTCCCCACCACTTAACGTCTATCTCCTGCCACAAAGACTGAATAAAACAATTTTCGTTGGCACTACTGCTTTTTTCGCCAGCGTAAATTACAGGAAGCTCGTGCCATATGGCTGGCTTGGTCAATTTTCAGCGGAAAACCTCGGAACTTCATTGGTGTCGGCTCCCATCGCACCACTAGCGATCTGGCTCGGCCCGCAGGTTCACGGTCATATTGGTGGGGTTTGGTTTTACAAACTGTGCTACGGAATTTTGATTGTCGTTGGAGTCAAGCTCATTGGAGACAGTCTTGCCCTTTGAGGTTAGCGTGCCAAATATTTCATACCCGCCTCGAGCCCCGCTAGTGTAAGCGAATACATTTGCTCTCCGAGCAACTCTTGGATCATGCGAGTCGATTGGGCGTGCGCCCAGTTCGATTCTGGTTCCGGATTAAGCCAAATTGCGGACGAGTAGACATTCAGAAGACGACTCATCCAAACACCACCAGGTTCCTCGTTCCAGTGTTCGACGCTACCGCCAGGATAAGCAATCTCATATGGGCTCATACTCGCATCACCAACAAAAATCAGCTTGTAATCGGCTGGGTACGTATGGATCACATCCCACGTCGCCATCCGTTCTGTATGACGTCGATTATTGTCCTTCCACAGACCCTCATATACGCAATTGTGGAAATAAAAATATTCGAGATCCTTGAACTCACTTCGGGCAGCAGAGAACAGTTCCTCACAAGTCCTAACATGCACGTTCATGGACCCGCCAACATCCATTAACAGCAGCACTTTGATTTTATTGTGCCGTTCCGGACGCATGCGAATATCAAGCCAGCCACCATTGTCAGCAGTGGCATGTATCGTGTCATCCAGATCAAACTCCGTATCAGCACCATCCCGCACAAACTGCCGCAAACGGCGCAAGGCAACCTTGATGTTGCGCGTGCCAATCACCACTGAGTCATCAAAATTTTTGTATTCGCGCTTGTCCCATACCTTGACCGCGCTACCGCGCCTACCGTCATGCTGACCAATTCGAATTCCTTCTGGATGATCTCCATAAGCACCAAATGGCGAGGTGCCTCCAGTGCCTATCCATTTTGAACCACCTTGATGGCGCTCCTGTTGCTCAGCCAGCCGTTCGCGCAAGGTCTCCATTAATTTTTCCCAGCCCAATTTGTCGAGCTGCGCGCGCTCTTCAGCGCTGAGCACTTTCTCAATTTCTCGTCGAAGCCATTCTTCAGGAATTTCAGGAAAAAGCGCCTCACCAAGTGCCTCGACTCCTTTGAAATATTCACTAAAGACACGGTCGAACTTATCAAAGTTACGCTCGTCCTTCACCAATGCACTGCGGCTTAAATAGTAAAACTCCTCGATTCCGGTATCGGCTACATCTTCGTCAAGCGCTTCGAGCAGAGTCAGATACTCACGCAAAGTTGCCGGCACTTTTGCTTCTCGAAGCTTCAGAAAAAATTCTGTGAACATTGCCTAGACCACGTCGAAATTACTATGGAGATTGTATTTAATTTAAATGGTCTGCCTAAATGAAAAATAAAACCAATATCAACTGCCTTGTCTGCGTGAAAGGAAAACAAGCCGTTCAAAAAGATGCACATCCTGCTCGTTCTTCAACAAGGCGCCATGAAGTGGTGGAATAACCTTGGCCGTATCTTTCATTCGAAGCACCTCAGGGTCGATGTCTTCGACCAGCAACAGCTTGATCCAATCAAGCAATTCCGAAGTGGATGGTCGTTTTTTAAGACCTGGAGTTTCGCGAACATCGTAAAAAACTTCTAGCGCCCGACGCAACAGTCGTTTTTTTATGTCCGGAAAATGAACCTCAACAATCCGGCTCATTGTTTCTTGGTCCGGAAACTGGATGTAATGAAAAAAACAACGACGTAAAAAGGCATCGGGCAAATCCTTCTCGTTATTAGAGGTAATTACCACGATCGGGCGTACCCGTGCCTTGATGTGTTGCTTGGTCTCGTAAACATAGAATTCCATACGATCAAGCTCTAGCAAAAGGTCGTTAGGGAATTCAATGTCTGCCTTGTCAATCTCATCGATTAATAGAACCGGAGCGCTTTCTCTATCAAAGGCTTCCCACAGCAGTCCGCGCGAAATGTAATTAGTGATTTTCGTAGCCCGCTCTTCACCCAGTTGGCCATCACGCAGACGCGCAACGGCGTCGTATTCATAAAGACCTTGTTGGGCTTTGGTCGTAGACTTGATGTGCCAACGCAGGAGTTCACGTTTGAGCGCCTTGGAAACCTCTTCTGCAAGCATGGTTTTACCAGTTCCCGGCTCCCCCTTGACTAGAAGAGGGCGCTCAAGACGGATTGCCGCGTTGACCGCAACCATCAGGTCTTCGGTCGCGACGTAGGTATCAGTACCAGAAAATTTCATAGTCTTCAGAGCTCATCGTCGTTGGCAATGGACCGGGCAACATCGGGGAGATGGCTCTACACGTCAACCCGGTCAGGATCCCATATAGTGAACTAGAAGATCATCGTGGCAAGGACCGGAGGTGCTTCGCTCAAAATTTAATCAACGGCGGGTAGCATGACATTCCTTACCTTAAAAGCTCTGGAAGAGCAGCAAAATTGATAACAACATTCGCAAGATGCAATGGCCCTAAAGCTCAAGGAGCCGTATACTGCGCAACCTCATGCCCGGGAAGCAACATGGCCACCATTACCGATATTAAGGCGATCGGACTTGAACACCATTTAGGCGAAACCCATGCATATGGCACGGCACGTGGCCTAATCTCGGTCCGCAACGCAACCCTAATCCTTATCGAAACTGACAGCGGGGTAACAGGGCTTGGAGAAGCCTGGGGGCCATGTGCTATGGTCGTTGCAGCATTAGAAGTATTGAAGCCCTATTTCATTGATCGAAATTTGTACGACCATAGTCAGGTTCCACCATATTTTTATGCTCAGCGCTACCACTTAGGGATTCAGAACACTCTTACTTCGTGCCTCGGTGGAATTGACATTGCAGCGCACGATGCCATTGGCAAACTTACGAATGTTCCGGTGTACCAACTACTCGGCGGTCTAAACGAAAAACGGGTCCCGGTTTACGCTTCGGATGGGTATTTCGCAGTCCACCCAAAGAGCCAACTGGTAGACCAATTGAAATCGTTCGTCGACCAGGGGTTCCGTGGAGTAAAGATAAAGATAGGACGCGGACCAACCGACGACGAGGAACGTGTAGCTTTGGCGCGTGAGGCACTCGGACCGAATGTCCTGCTAATGGTCGACGTCAACGGCAACTATACCACAGACATCGCGCTTCAAAGCATGGCGCGCATCGAAGATTATAATGTCCATTTCTGCGAGGAACCGTTAGCGCCAACTGACTTCGATGGTTACGCCACACTGCGCTCGCGCTCGCCGATCCCAATTGCGACTGGTGAAGCGCTGTACACTGCGCATGAGTTCAAACGATTGATGGACATTAGCGGCGCAGACATATGGCAGCCAGATCTGACGCTTTGTGGCGGTTTAAGCGCAGCCCGTGAAATATCTACTCTCGCAAGACTTTCCCATATTCGAGTCTCGCCCCATGTCTGGGGCGGAGCAGTTGGTCTCGCTGCGGCATTACACTTCACTTCCGCACAAGCCCCATGGCCACACACCGATAATGTGCCATATCCAATGTTACTCGAATATGACCAAGGCGAAAATGCGCTTCGCAATGAAATTTTAAAGACGCCGATCCCCTGCATCGACGGACACCTGACTGTACCTATCGGCCCAGGGCTTGGAATCGAGCTAGATTGGGATGCAGTCGAAAAATACAGAGTTAACTGAAATTTATGAGTAAAGTTTTTGTAACCGGCGGCAGCGGTTTCGTTGGCGCTCATGTAGTTCGAGCTTATATCGAAGCTGGATGGGAGGTGACCGTTTTTGGTCCTTCCCCTACACCATGTTTAACGGAAACTGACCTCGCCCGTATTTCATTCCAAGAAGGCGACATTACCAACTACAACGATATTGATCTGGCACTCGCAAAAACGCAGCCTGAATTGGTGGTCGGGCTCGCAGCCTACGGGGAAACCGGTCGAGGCTTGTTGGCCTCGGCAGCAGCTGACGAGGCGTCAGCTCTCAAGGTCAACGTCAATGGGTTTCACAATCTACTCACAGCGTGCTTTAAGCAAAATACACCTCGGGTTCTATGGGCGAGCACACTCGCTGTATTCGGCCGTCCCACACTCTATGCAGACGGCATCGTTTATGACGATTCGCCTTGCCGGCCAGAAACGTTTTATGGGCTGACAAAGGCGCTCGCCGAAAGCATTGCTCGTTTCTTCCGAGAGACACATGGGCTTGTCATTATTGGTCTACGTTTGCCGTTAGTCTTTGGTCCAGGGCTCTGGTACCAAGGTGTAGCTAGCAAGATTAAAGTCTTGTTTGAAGCCGCGGCAAAAGATGAAAAGGCAGAGATTGAAGCGCCGGCAGAGCCAATAGATCTGATGTACGTAAAAGATGTTGCGCGTGCCTTCCTCCACCTCACGAACCATACAGGTCCGCTAGACCTTATCTACAATCTCACGGCCTATTCGGCGACAGCCGACTCACTCGCAAACGTTGTCCAGGAAATTCGCCCCGCCAGCGAAGTCAGAGTGAAACCGATACGGTCGGCTTATCACTATCCTACCGTGAATGGTGAGAAACTCGGGAGGAAAACCGGGTTTTCGCATAAGTTCGACTTGCGCGCAGCGTGCGAGGACTACATAAACGAACTAGCAAAGGCATAGGTTGCGAGGATTGGCTCAGCTTGCTCTCTTAACCGCTAAGACGAGGTCCCAATGAATCTTGATTACAGTGAGTCGGAGCAAACTTTCCGTGAGGAAGTCCAAAATTTCATCCGCGCCAACATTCCTTCAACGATTAAGGCCAAGATCGATGCCAGGCAAAAGCTGGCAAACGAAGATTATATCGCCTGGCATAAAATTTTGTACGGACGTGGGTGGGTGGCTCCGAATTGGCCCACTGAATTTGGAGGGATCGGATGGACCCCTCTACAGTGCCACATCTTTGACGAGGAAATCGGCCTTGCTGGTATCCCTCGGGTAATGCCATTTGGCGTCAACATGGTCGGACCAGTGATTATGGAGTTCGGCACCGATGCTCAGAAAGAATACTACCTGCCAAGAATTCTCTCTTGTGAGGACGTTTGGTGCCAAGGTTATTCCGAGCCAAGTTCTGGCTCGGATCTCGCTTCCCTTAAAACGCGCGCAGTACGTGACGGCGACCAGTACGTGGTAAACGGTTCTAAAATATGGACCACCAGCGCTCACTGGGCGGACTTGATATTTTGTTTAGTGCGCACTGATACGGAAGTCAAAAACCAAGAAGGCATCTCGTTCCTACTTATCAACATGCACGATCCTGGTATCGACGTACGCCCAATTATCACCATGGACGGCGGCCATGAGGTTAATCAGGTTTTCTTCACGGACGTGCGCGTCCCAGTTACGAATTTGGTCGGTGAAGAAAACAAAGGGTGGACGTACGCGAAATTTCTGCTGAAGCACGAACGCGCCGGCATCGCTGCAATTGGGTCTCAGAAGCGGCAGCTCAACAGACTCAAAGAGATAGCCCGCGCAGAGCAATCAAATGGGCAGGCGTTAATTGAGGAACCTCGTTTCCGCGATAAAATTTCCAAGGCAGAAATCGATCTAATGGCGCTAGAATATACAGAATTGCGTGCAGTATCCGCAGCAAACCAAGGCGAAGTGCCGGGGACGGAGGTGAATTTGCTGAAAATCCGCGGTAGCGAGATGCAACAAAAAATTAGTGAGCTCCTGATTGAGGCAATTGGATATTACGCTAATCCGTTTGTCCCCGACTCCTTTGAGGCGGGTTGGAATGAGGAACCCATAGGGCCTGATTACGCCGCAACTTTAGCGCCAGAATACTTTAACTGGCGTAAATCTTCGATATACGCGGGCTCAAACGAAGTACAAAAAAATATAATTTCTAAAATGGTGCTGGGGTTATAGACCCCTGGGATCATAAAAAATTAAATTAGAGGCAAGCGGTGGACTTCACACTGTCTGACGAACAAAAACTGCTCAAGGATAGCGTCGATCGGTTCGTCGCTGAGAAATATGGCCTTGACGTGCGACGTGCTCTGGTAGCTTCAGAAGACGGGTTCGGACGCGAAAATTGGAAAACTTTTGCGGAGCTGGGTTGGCTCGCGATACCATTCGCTGAAGCCAGCGGTGGGCTTGGTGGTGGTCCGATTGAGGTAATGGTACTGATGGAGGCGTTCGGGCGAGGGCTAGTAGTCGAACCATTCATCAGCACCATCCTGACAGGCGCAAGCTTGGTCGAAGCGTTAGGTGACAAAGAACAAAAAGCAGCAATCCTCCCTAGCGTGATCCAAGGTAAAAAACTCATCACCTTCGCCCATGTTGAACCACAAGCACGGTTCACCCTTTCAGATATCATGACCACCGCCACGGCTGATGGCGGCCGGTACCGTATTTCAGGGCATAAAGCTGTGGTATTCGGCGGCGATAGTGCAAACCATCTTATCGTTTCAGCACGCACCTCCGGTGACCAACGAGACGAAAACGGGATATCATTATTCCTCGTTGATGCTGAGGCCGAGGGTGTAACACGTCGTAGCTATGGAACTGTTGACGGCCTGCGGGCCGCTGATGTCGCGTTAAAGGATGTCTTGGTGGGCCCTGAAGCTCTGCTTGGTGAAGAGGGGGACACGTTTGCTACTATCGAAAGCGTGGTGGACAGCGCTACAGCCGCAGTCTGTGCCGAGGCTGTCGGCATCATGGACTCGCTTCACGAGCAAACACTCGAGCATCTCAATACCCGTGAGCAATTTGGCGTGAAGCTAGGGAAATTTCAGGCCTTGCAACATCGCTCGGTCGACATGTTTGTTGCATGTCAGGAAGCTCGTACCATGACCTACGTGGCTACCCTTTCACTCGACAAACCACGGACTGAACGCATTCGCGCTGTCTCAGCAGCGAAATCGCACATCGGTCGAGCTGGCCGATTGGTTGGACAGGAAGCGGTGCAATTGCACGGCGGCATGGGAATGACCGATGAACTGGCCGTCGGCCACTACTTTAAGCGCCTCACCATGATCGACACTTTATTTGGCAATATGGATCATCATCTCGAACGATTTGCCGCAGCTGTATATGGCTAAGCACGGGGCGCAAGAGATCCACTGACTTTAGGAGTTAATAATGTCAGACCTTTTCGATTTGACCGATAAAGTTGCCGTCGTGACCGGTTCGAGCTTAGGCATTGGCCGCGCCATTGCCGAGGCCATGGCGGCTCATGGAGCCAAAGTCGTTATTTCCAGCCGGAAGGCAGACAAATGCGAGATAGTGGCAGAGGAAATCAAGGCGAATGGCGGTGAAGCAATCGTCATTCCCTGCCATTGCTCACACAAAGACCAACTTCAAAATCTTGTACATAAAACTATAGACACGTGGGGCAAAATCGACATTTTAGTTTGCAACGCCGCAGTTAATCCTTTTTATGGCTCACTCAGCGACATCCCCGATGACGCCTACGATAAGATTATGAACACCAATGTTAAAAGCAACGTCTGGCTCACAAGCATGGTGATACCGCAGATGATCAAATTAGGTGGCGGCTCCATCATCATCATATCCTCGGTTGCTGCACTGATAGGAAGCGCAAAACTGGGCACATATGGGCTGTCGAAAGCAGCAGACGTAGCACTTGCCCGTAATCTCGCAGTTGAATGGGGCGGGGATAACATTCGCGCAAATTGCATCAATCCCGCGATCATACGCACTAATTTTGCACGTGCTTTATGGGAGAATCCGGAAATATATGACCGGGCCGTCAAGAATTATGCGCTCCACCGTATTGGCGAACCGGAAGAAGTTGGTGGCGTTGCAGTCATGCTAGCGGCCAAGGCCGGCAGCTTCATCACTGGCCAAACAATCGTTGTAGATGGAGGATCAACAATTTATGGCGGGGACGGTTAACGCGCGGCGACACGGTCCGAATTCGGGAGGAAAATACGGTCCCAGTTCGCCTATGGCAACGTCTTATCCGTAACGACCAATTCGTCCTGTCGTTACTTGCAGTCGCAGTTGACATTGCCGGAGCATGTGGCGCCATCGGATTTCGCCGTGCCGTAGACTCGGTGCAGTTGCTTTTGTACGGCGCTCCATCAGAGCAAGTCTATACAGTAGCCCTCAAACTTGATTGATGGCATCGCTTGTTGGCACCCACCCTCGGCGGATTAGCCATAGGAGTTTTCATCCATGTCTGCATGTCGGAGCAACGCCCTCATGGTGTGGCGGACGTAATCGAAGCCAACGCGCTCCGCCACGGGAAAATGCGCCTTCGCGACGGCTTAGGAGCCGCAACCGTAAGCGCGGCCTCTATCGGAGTAGGTGCTATATCGGTTGGCCCGGAGGGCCCAGTAGTCCATCTAGCAGCAACGATCGCAAGCTGGCCTTTCCAAGAGGTTCGCGCTTAGCCGTTCCATGACCCTTACCCTCCCCTCGGATGCGGTGTAGCGAGCGGCGTCGCGGCCTCGCTTAACGCGCCAATTGCAGGTGCATTCTTCGCGCTCGAGGTAGTAGCAGATCATTACGGCCTCGGCGCATTTGCGCCAGTCGTGGTTTCAAGCGTGATCGGCACCATTATTACGCGGGTGCATCTGGGTGATTTTCCCGTTTTCGTGGTACCCGGCGCCGAACTTGCGTCATACGCCGAACTACCAATTTTTATATTGCTAGGCGTAGTGTGCGCTGGAACCTCAATACTTTGTATGACCGGGTGCAGGGTCTCGCCAAACTTGTCTCGCGAGGCCCAATCTCAAAAATGCTATTACCTGCATGCGGGGGCTTACCAGTGGGTGCCATCGCTGTGTTCTATCCGCAAGTCATCGGCGTCGGTTATGAAACAACTGATCTTGCATTAAATGGCGGATTTGGACCCGATATCATCCTTCTTACAACCTTGGTCCTGGCAAAAATATTGGCTAGTGCATTAAGCCTGGAAAGTGGATTTAGAGGGGGAGTGTTTTCGCCGAGCCTTTGTATCGGTGCATTAAGCGGTGCGGCCTTTGGCCTCGCAGTTGCCACAATCTTGCCGAGGATAGATGTAAACCCAAACGACTACAGTGTAGTGCGCATGGGTGTAGTAGCCGGAGCGGTTTTGGGCGCGCCTATTTCAACCTTTCTTATTATTTTCCAACTAACAGGAGACTTCGGACTGACCGTG
>PTKE01000019.1 GCA_002937585.1 Alphaproteobacteria bacterium MarineAlpha9_Bin6
AATGTCTCTACCCTCCTTGTGGGGGTAGAGGGGGGGAACAACTCTGTGTCAGACCCATGACAACACCGCGGTTCTAGTTCCCGGGGTCCATCGACGAACCCTGACATCCGATTAACGGGCCTTCCTTCGGGAAGCTCCGTCCTGGGCCTTGCGGGTCTGGGGGAAAAGTGCATTCAAAGTGCAGGTATATTGTTAAGCACTTCATTTTTAGTTACTCAGTTCCATCGATTTATAGCCTATTTTGGCTTAAGTTTAGCCGTTGAGTGCTTCCACAAACTGCAACGGTGCAACCGGGCATACGTTTACTAAGAGATTTGAATCCAGGCGAAGGTATCCAGACTATGATACTAAAATATCAACACGCATTGATCGTTGGCGCAGGCTCCGGACTTTCCGCGTCGCTCGCAAAGGTGTTTGTGGATCAGGGTTTGCGGGTGACCATGGCTGCGCGCACGGTGGATGATCTTAAGCCACTTTGCCGTGAAATTGGGGCGACAGCGCTAGTTTGCGATGCTACCGATGAAAATAGTGTGGTGGAGTTATTCGTAACTCTCGACGAGTCACCACCAGACGTGGTCATTTACAATCCTAGTGCTCGTGAACGAGGACCATTTGTTGGTCTCGACGCAGCAGGTGTCAAACAAGGACTAATGGTTACCGCCTATGGGGGGTTTGTGGTCGCCCAGGAGGCCGTTAAGCGGATGATCCCCAATAGACATGGTGCCGTGTTATTCACCGGCGCTTCTGCCTCGGTGAAGGGTTATGCTCAGTCCGCATCCTTCGCAATGGGTAAGTTTGCTCTACGGGGTCTTGCCCAAAGCATGGCTCGAGAGTTGCATCCACAAGGTTTGCATATAGGCCACTTCGTGATTGATGGGGGAATCCGTAATCCGTCACGCCCGGAGCGCGTAGACGCGGCTGCTCAACCGGATAGCATGCTTGATCCAAGTTCTATCGCTCAGTGTTATTGGAATTTTCTTCAGCAAGACCGAAGTATCTGGAGCTGGGAGATTGAGCTTCGGCCCTGGGTCGAGAAATTTTAGTACAATAGCCCCAAAATTTGTTTATTTCGCAGGCAGAACAAGTAACAAATATTATTTGAGTCGGTGCATTTCCGTGTTCGGATAATTTTGCGCCCCTTTTTCAGTTCCACGGTTTGGCTGCCGAGTTCTTTGGTCGGATACCATCATTTCAATTAGCTTGTGTCGTGTTATCTTATGAATGACGGCGATCGCAAACCGATGTTAGTGCTTTAATTTATTAACCGGGTTTGGTTAATTCGGAGGTGCCCCACCGATAAAGCAACCGCGTGGAAAGCAAACAGTGAATTCAGCATTGAAATACAGTTGATTGGCGGATTTGTGTATCCACCTGTAAGCTTCAGGCTCGTTAAAGGTTACATTCCGACCGTAGTAATACATCAGTCCCAGCCAAAGCTGTGCCCGTGGGTCACCGCCCTCAGCAAGCGGTCGCAATTCGTCTAGGGCCGCAGCAAAATCGTTCCCACAATGTGCTTTAAATCCGAAGTCGAGTTCTGCCCCTGCAGGGCTAACCGCTAGTTGGAACAAACTTATTATTATGGTGAGAAAGAAGACATGATGTTCGCCAATTGTTTTAAGCAAATTTCTGAAAATTACCTCGCACCTCTCCAGGAGATGAATTACGAAAAACTTAAGAACAATGCTCCAACCAAACTGCTGTCATGCTTTCCCTAAATTTTATGAATCCTCGCTGCACCAAAATATCTAACTTATCCACGGATAACTACCGAGAGACATTCCTTCGAGGGAGGACTAATCAGTATCGCCTTCGAAAGGCCACCAATTTTTGAACTTGTTCTTGTTTGAACTAGTAGGTACGTACCACTTTTTTGTCTCTGGGTCCCACCGAGCACCCCGTGCTTTAGCCTGATCTTTCTCGCTAAAATCTACGTTCAAATAAAATCTTTCTCCATCATCGTCCATAACCTGTTCCCGGTACTCAGAATTTTCGCCGGGCCACCACTTTTTGAAGTCGTTTACCTCAAGTCCTTCGGGTACGTACCATTTTCTTCGATCTGCGTCCCAATATGCCCCTTGGTTTTTGCACTCGTCCTTATCGTTGTACGGGCAATCCAGATAAAAACGGTCTGTCTTTTTCACTGGTCGCTCCGTCGGTCGACTATGGTACGTAGTCGAGTTTATCTGAAGCCGGCTCTTCGTTGTAGTGGAGGGTTTGGTGCTACCCTTTACCAGGCAAGAAACTACATTAAAGTTTATTGGGGGGTTCCTCCAAGGTTGTTATAATACCTCACCTAGCCGTGATTTGTGGAACCTCCATAGCACACTTGGAACCTTTACCCTGGATGGTCCTCGGCGCGATATCGCGTCCAATTATAAAAGAGGAGATATGAACTTATGAAAGAGACTTTGCAAAAATTTCAAAATCAATTTGGCGAGGGTACGGCATTCGATCTTGACTATGGAAAACTTGTTATTCTTGGTTTGCTAATTTATATGGCCTTTTTTAAGGAATATGGTGTTTGATATCAAGATGGATTGACTTTACGGATGGGTTTGGTGGTCGCGTGTTGTACGGTTAATAGAATTCGAAGATTGAACACACACGTTTCTTGAGGATATTTTTGAGCAGTATTTAAGGCCATCAGTCATAATCACATCCAGTACAAACGAGTTCGAGCGATCGGGGATTCCCCTCATGAACAAGTAGAGACTGTATACAAATCCATATCGTCCAATCGGCACGTAACGTATGGATGAAGGTAATTTCGTTTTGTCCTGCCGAATCTTTGGGATCTTTTTGAAACTCAGTATGCATTATGACCCCTTTCACCATCATCTCTTGCGCGTCTATGCCTTCCAGTGTCTTTAAGCGGCATTGTCTTTCTGATGAACTTTGCGCAGTTGCAGGGAGAAAAATCAGCAACAGCAGGATTGTCATGGCCTTGATTAGCATGTTGTCCTCCTATTTTTTCTCTCGGGTTAGAGTGGTCCGGCTACCGTCGTTTTTTCTTTTTTGATTTTTAGTATCTAAATCTGTCTTCAGCCCGTTATATAAGGCCCTTACGCAAATTTTCCACAGTCTTTTCATTGAGTGGAAGTTCGAAACAGGTGGACTTGTCTCAGGGCAGCTTCGATTTTTAGTTTGAGCATGGTGTGGCCGATTTCAACTGATGCAAGGGTTGGATCACCATTAACACCTGTTGACTCTAAGTAACGCCCGCCACCGGCGGCCAGGCGATCTGGCCGAACCCCGTCGGGCCGGACTGCGAGCAATTCCGAGATATCGCGAATGCCCGCATGAGTGCCAATTTCACGGTCACTGTATCCCTGTGCTCGCAGCCAGTCGACTTGACCATTCCCGGAATAGTAATCACCTAGATGGTACGTCCTTATACCAATGTCATGCCATTCAAGGTTAAGCTTCTCGGCAACCTTGCCCTGTCCGGCCTGATTGCCGCCGCTGTCACCCAGAAAAAGGATGGTCTTGAATCCGTGCGCTTTTAGGCTGCGTGCGGTGTGTTCAAGAATCAACTCAAAGACCTCTTCAGGCACAGAGATCGTTCCGGGAAATGCCATGTGCCCTTGGGGGGGATCTACGGACCCTTCCGGTACGGTTTCGATGGTAGGGGCGACCAAAGCATCTTTCAACGCTCGGGCAATTGCGCCGGCGGTGTATTCAACCACATAGCCGTGCTTACCGAGCACTGCATGAGGGCCATTCTGTTCTATTCCGGCAGTAGGGATGATGACGGTTGACTTTCCATGTTCAATCATAGATCGGACCTCGACCCACGTGAGATTGCGCAGCTCGATTTCATCGGTTTCGGGCGCGGTTAAAGCGGAGGTGAACTGACTCAGATAAAGGGCCAAGCCAGTCATTACTAAGAGAACTAGGATTGGCAGGTATCTGAGTGTGAATCTTTGGCTTTGGTCCATCAGCTTAGTTTTGCTTTTTTTGATTGATCCTTGGGAGGTGCTTGTAGGCTCGTACGAAGGGACGCCAGTAGAGACGATGGATACTGCTGTAGTCTCTCGAATCTTTGTCCAGGATTCCAAACACGATCTCTTCCCTTTGCATAGGCACATAAAGGGTGCGTGCGATCCAATCCCAGAATGCAAATACGAAACCAAGGTTGCGATTGAAGTGTAGAGGGTTGATGCTGTGATGCATTTGATGCTGGGCCGGGGAAATAAAAATATGGCTAACTACCGGATGATATGGGAGCCAGATGTGTGAGTGGCGCAGGTTGTATCCAAATACGTAGAAAGCGAAGAGTCCGATATTTAAACCTGCGACCGTAAACAAGCCCAGTCCTTCGCTGTAAAGTATCTGGAACAAGCCTGTTAAAAATCCAATAGCGATGCTTGCTAGGCTGCCGGTTAGCAAATCATCGACGGGATGCATTCGGTACACGGTAATTGGGGTAAGGACTTCGGCGGAATGATGTACCTTATGAAACTCCCATAAAAACGGCACGTGGTGTTGCAGATAGTGACTAACATAGAGTGCTGCATCCATTATTATAAGACTGCATAAGGTAAAGAAGATTTTGTCCGCTAAGCCGGCGTGTCCCATAAGGCCTATAAGAAAGGAGAACTGTGTAAAGAAGAGGTTGCTGATGTGGCTTACAATCGGCACGCCAACTATCAACGGTGCAATTAGCCACGGAAAGGCAATGCGGTTAATGATAAAAAATAGGTAATCAATCTTTGCAGACGTATGACCATAAACTTCCTTAGGAAAACAAAAGCTTCCGAATTCCTTGAGCCGATGTAAGCTTGAAACTGGGCGAACACTTTTTTTTTCACTGCCCTTGTGAATGAAAATCCACGCAGCAAGCAGAAGCGCGACAAAAAGGTATAGCCAATAGATTCGTTGATCCAATCTGGCGACATACAAAAAAGGAGCGACAGCGTTAACGACAAGAAAGTTGATGGATTCGCTCAACCAATCCATGTTGTCGACCTGCCTATCTCCAGGAAACAACCAAGTCCTAATTATAACATGTGTTGCTTCACGTTTGGCCATCTCCGTGAGTGCTTTGTGTTAACTTTCAGCGCCAGTTCTGCCTTTCCCCGCAAAGTACGCCGCTTTTGAAGATAGCCAAGGCTGCACTGGCTTCGTATAAACCTGCCTCAATTAGTGAATTAATTCGATTAGCACCCACTCAAATTGACTTGAAGGTATGTAGGGCTGGACAGTTCGGCGCTACATAATCGTCCCGTCATCTGTAACTAATAACGTGTGCAGGGTTGTGTTGTGGTGCCAAGACAAGACGTTGTTTTTAAAAAATGTGGTGCCGCCGGAGTGAATTGAACACTCGACCCCACCCTTACCAAGGGTGTGCTCTACCCCTGAGCTACGGCGGCGTACGCATAACGGCCGTTGGACATTTTGCGTTATGAGGAGGCGCGAACCATGCCATACACTGACTCGGCGTGCAACCAGGTCCTTCGTATCAGGACTTGACAGATTTAGTCAATTATTGGACTTAATGTATTGATATAAAGGTTCATTGAGCTGTTCGATGACTGATGATTCGGGTTCGTCAAGCGGAATACCATGCAAGTCGCATGGTGCCCGAAAAGAGCGAGATCGTCGCCAGGCTGAGTTGTTGCGTGAAAACCTTCGCAAACGGAAGGAGCAGCGACGCAGCCGAGGCGAGACTTGTCCAGAATATCCCCACGAGTCTGCGGCAGACACCGATACTTAATTAGGGGAAGTGGGGGAAATTACGACGTCGAAGAGCTTGGCCGTGGCCATCTTCGAAAAGAATTGGAATCGCATAGAAGCGAGCTCCTTCTGGATCACCACAATTTCCAGGGATAAGGGTGCTTGAGGGTGTGCAAGCCGTAGGCTATCTAATAATCAATGGCGGTGAGGAAAGGCTTAGTTGTGCCGCTGGTGTTATAATTTATTTGGCTATGCGTCGAGTACGCTAAAGGAGATTTGGTGACACGTGGATAGACTTCGCATTCAAGGCGGCAGGCCACTAAATGGCGTAATCCAAATTGGTGGTGCAAAGAATGCGGCACTGCCTCTGATGGCGGCGAGTTTACTCACCGACAATACGTTGGCGCTTGGAAACCTTCCTCATGTGGCCGACATTGCTACTATGATTGAACTGCTTGTGGAACTAGGCGTTGAGGTCAGTATGAATGGCCAATCAACCGATATGAGTCGTGCCAACCGCGGTTCGGAGGGACGTCTGCTGTTGCTCTCGGCCCGCAATTTAGTGAGTGGTACTGCACCGTATGATTTGGTTCGTAAAATGCGCGCTTCTGTTTTGGTTCTGGGGCCGTTGCTAGCTCGCGCTGGACGTGCTCGGGTGTCAATGCCGGGAGGCTGTGCAATCGGACCTCGACCCGTTGATCTCCATGTGGCGGGATTGAGGCGGCTTGGGGCGGAGATTTCACTTCGCGACGGTTATATAGAGGCCCGCGCTCCAGGCGGCTTGACTGGTGCCGCTATAATGCTGCCGAAAGTTTCCGTTGGGGCCACGGAGAACCTTATGATGGCGGCGTGTTTGGCACGCGGAGAAACTACGATTACGAATGCTGCTTGTGAGCCTGAAGTGCTGGATCTCGCTCATTGTCTTATCAAGATGGGTGCGTGCATTGAGGGGGCTGGCACGGATAGCGTATGGGTTTCCGGTGTTGATCGACTAGGTGGAGCTAAGCACAAGGTTCTTCCAGACCGGATCGAAACTGCTACATACGCCATAGCAGCGGCCATTACCGGAGGAACCTTGGACTTAATTGGGACTAGGCTTGATTTAATTCGGGCAGTAGCTGACAAATTCCGTGCTGTGGGGATCGAGCTTACTATCCGCGAGAACGGTGTAAGGGTACAGCACGTCGGGAATCGACTGGAAGCCGTGAATATCCAGACCCGACCGTACCCGGGATTTCCGACGGACATGCAAGCTCAGATGATGGCCCTGATGACAGTAACTGAAGGTGTATCAATAATAACCGAAAACATTTTTGAAAATCGTTTTATGCATGTGACCGAACTAGCAAGAATGGGGGCCGATATTTCTGTTAAAGGGAACTCTGCAATGGTGCGTGGCGTGTCGCGTTTGCGTGGAGCTCCGGTCATGGCAACTGATCTCAGAGCCAGTGTATCGCTGCTTCTTGCAGGACTTGCAGCTGAGGGCGAGACCGTCGTCAATCGACTCTACCACCTCGACCGTGGATACGAACGCGTAGAGGAGAAACTCGCCGCCTGTGGTGCGGTAGTTGAGCGGATTTGCTGATGACCGTAGGCGACGATAGTGGCCTTCGATTGCGCGCAACGGACTCTGAAGATTTCAAGGTTATTGCGGCGTGTTTGCAAGACTCGGTGGTTCGACTTGGTGAGATGACTTACCTAAGTGATGAGCAATGTTTTGTCGCCGTGTTAGACCGTTTTGTTTGGGAGCGTTCCGCTGCAACACAAGAAAAGGGCGGTGACTTATTCCAGGTTCAGTCTGGCTTGAGTTTCAACGGAATAACATCGGTACACGTTCAGGGTATCGATCAGGGCCGCAAAGATGAAATTCTTGAACTTTTGACAGTTGCTTTTGAGTCCGGAGCAGTGACCTTGGTGTTTTCGGGTAGTGCTGCTGTTAAATTAGAAGGAGAGGCTATTGTTTGCTTCCTGGAGGACTTGGCTGCACCTCGTCCTTGCGGGTTTTCTCCGCGTCATCCAATGAGGCCAGTTCAGTGAGGGTTAGCGACGGACTAATTTTGGCAGTACCAAAAGGTCGACTATTAACTCAACTCTTGCCGTTGATGGCCCGTGTGGGTATCGAACCCGAGCTGGATTTCCATAATGAAAAAACCCGCCGATTATCCTTCAAAACCAATATGGAAGGTTTGACGCTGATTCGGGTACGTAGTTTTGATGTTGCTACGTTTGTTGCTTTCGGTGGTGCTCACTTGGGTGTGACGGGACACGATACCCTGCTAGAATTTGATTATCCAGAGGTTTATGCACCGCTTGATCTTAGAATTGGTCGTTGCCGACTTTCATTAGCGGAGCCAGTTGAACTGGCGGCTAAAGATGACCCGTTGCGATGGAGCCACGTTCGGATAGCAACAAAATATCCCCAGGCGACGCGACGCTATTTCGCTACTCGCGGGGTCCATGCTGAATGCGTAAAATTAAGTGGAGCTGTAGAGCTGGCCCCATCTCTCGGTCTGTGTCAGCGCATCGTGGATCTCGTCGAAAGTGGTCAAACACTTAAGGAAAATGGTCTGGTGGAGGTAGAACTCATCGCAGATATAACCGCACGACTGATAGTTAATCGTGCTGCTTGGAAGACTCAATCAGCCGAATTAGATGTTTTGGTGGACCGGTTTCAAAGCGTGATTAATGGCGCGAAGACTTAGCAACCTGGACCCAGGATTTGATAATGCATTCCGCGCCGCTTTGGCGCGGCAGCGGGAGGCTGTGCACTATGTCGACGATGTGGTCGCTTCGGTTCTGGCTGATGTTCGCACACGTGGTGATGCTGCTTTATTGGACTACACGGAACGTTTCGATGGAGTACGAATTTGCGGGGAGCAACTCCGATTGTCAATTGATGAAATTGATTCAGCTTGCTCTGAATGTGATGGTGCCTCACTGGATGCTTTAAATTTTGCCGCTCATCGAATTGAAGATTTTCACCGACGTCAAATGCCTGAAACTCTGTCTTATACAGATGAAATCGGGGTCACACTGGGCGCCCGTTGGCGACCAATTGATGCTGTTGGATTGTATGTTCCAGGTGGTTCTGCAGCTTATCCAAGTTCCTTGCTAATGAACGCAATCCCAGCGCGAATAGCGGGAGTGCGGCGGGTAGCAATGACAGTACCCGCTCCTGACAGAAGAATCGATCCTTTGGTATTGGCTGCTGCTAAACTTTCCGGAGTGCAGGAAATATACCGGGTAGGAGGAGCGCAGGCAATTGGTGCTTTGGCATACGGCACTGAGACAATTGTGCCTGTGGATAAAATTGTTGGACCTGGCAACGCGTATGTTGTGGCCGCTAAGAGACAGGTTTTCGGAATAGTTGGGATCGACATGATCGCCGGGCCGACAGAAGTTTTAATAGTTGCTGATGCCGATAACGACCCATCGTGGATCGCAATTGATTTGTTGGCGCAGGCCGAACATGACGTGGCCGCGCAGTCAATTTTGGTAACGGACAATATATCTTTTGCGGATCGGGTGGAGTCTGCTGTAGAGGATCATTTGGTTACTCTTAAGCGTGGGGATATTGCTCGCGCAAGTTGGGAGAATAACGGTTTAATAATCATTACCGAAAATTTAGAACAGGCTGCTGCTTTGGTGGACAGAGTTGCGCCTGAACATTTAGAGCTCGCGGTTGCTAATCCAGAAGCCCTGGCTGCCGATGTTTCTCACGCGGGCGCAATTTTTCTAGGTCGCCATACGCCTGAAGCGATAGGCGATTACGTTGCCGGTCCGAATCATGTATTACCGACAGCAGGTAGCGCGCGTTTTTCTTCCGGGCTGTCCGTGCTGGATTTTCTAAAACGTACTAGCATGATCCGTTGTGACGCAGAGAGTCTCAGCGCAGTCGGCTCTGCTGCGATCACACTCGCCGAAGGGGAGGGGCTGGATGCTCACGCGCGCTCAATAAGTATTCGGTTGAATCGGCCCTAGATGGATGAGCGGGATTAATCTGCATGGCTTCCGTCTCTTTCTTAGGAGCAAGCGACAAAAATTTACAGTTTGTCTGATGGAAAGTTGGTTGGTGCAATTGTGTAACTGCGTATCATGTAGCTGCCATGAGCTAGTGTTGAAGCTACCTGGAACATGGATTTTCATATAGTAGAGGTAACATTGGATGAAGGGAGCATCGTTCGCTGGAATCCGGAAATTGATCGAGAGCGTAAGGTCGCTATTTATGATCTTCTCGAAGCAAATCATTTTGCTCCAGCAAGTGGGTTGCCGGGTCCCTATTGTCTTCGTTTAGAAATACAGGACAATCGATTGGTTTTCTGCATTCAATCGGTATGTTCGTCTGGAGCTATTGAAGCAATACCACTTCCTTTGTCCGGCTTTCGCCGGATTATTAAGGATTACTTCACAGTTTGTGAAAGTTATTACAACGCGATTAAACATTCCCCCCTAAAGCGAATAGAGGCATTAGATATGGGCCGGCGTAGCCTTCACGACGAAGGCTCGCAACTTCTTTTGGAACGACTTGAAGGTAAGATTGAAATCGATTTCAGTACTGCTCGGCGTTTGTTTACACTCATATGCGTGGTCCAATTGCGTGTATAATGGAGGTGTTAGAACGGACGCCAACTAGCATACTGATTTGTTGCACTAACAATGCACTGCGTTCGCCAATGGCTGACGGTATGGTTAAGTTTCTTCAGGGACATGTGCTCTCTGTTAGTTCAGTCGGCATCCGGGTAGGAACTCTTGATCAATTCGCAGTCTCAGTAATGGATGAGGTCGGCATTGATATATCTACTCATTGTCCTAAGAGTATTGAAAATCTGACCTATAGCTCATTTGATCTAATTTTAAGCTTGTCTCCAGGAGCACAGTATCAAGCGGTAGATATGAGCCAGACTACAGACAACCATCTAGTTTTCTGGAATACTTTTGACCCGTCTACCGTTGAAGGCAATCGCGAAATTCGGTTGGCTGCCTACCGCGAAGTGTGGGACACTTTATTTAATCGTTTTAATGGATATTTTGTTGATATTGGTTTGTCAGTTGCGGCGCTAAATATTTGAATATGAGCAATTACATTGACATGCTTGACTGAACGTGCAGCCATTTACGTGCTGCACGCATCAATAATTTAGATAGGATGACTTAATGGCAAAAGAGGAAGCATTAGAATTCCAAGGGGAGGTTACTGAATTACTCCCTAATGCGATGTTTCGAGTGAAGCTGGAAAATGAACACGAAATCCTTGCGCACACATCGGGGAGAATGCGGAAAAATCGTATTCGCGTACTTGCCGGGGATCGGGTGACCGTTGAAATGACACCCTATGATTTAACTAAGGGTCGGATCGTATTTCGGCAGAAATAACACTTATGCGGTGTGGCCAATGGCGGCTCGGCGCAAATTCGAGAATACCACATTGAAATTAGTACTCGCTTCGGCCTCTGAGCGCCGGCTTACGCTATTGCACCAAATTGGTATTGTACCAGCTCTGGTTGATCCGACCGGTATTGATGAGCGACTTTCCTTGCCGGGAGAGACGCCGACCCAGATGGCCGCGCACTTAGCGCGTCAAAAGGCAGAGCTGGCATTCGCTCTCCACCCTGATTCTCTTGTGTTAGGAGCAGACACGTTGGTTGCGTGCGGCCGGCGCGTGTTGATGAAGCCAGAAGACTCACATGATGCACAAGCCTTCCTTTCTCTTCTGTCCGGTCGTCGCCACCGTGTTCACACGGGACTATGTCTGATTGGTTCTGGGAAGATGCGGCAACGTTTTGTGACAACGGTTGTGCGATTTAAGAGGCTAACGGATCGGGAAATACAGTCCTATATAGATTCCAATGAATGGAGAGGTAAAGCGGGGGCTTATGCGATTCAGGGACGCGCCGGCGCATTCGTGAAAGCGATTAACGGGTCATATTCAAATGTAGTGGGACTTCCACTTTATGAGACCTATGTACTATTAACGAGCTTCGGTTATTGCTTACCCGCAGTCGATTTGGAAAAGTCCAAAGTAACAGTATGACACAAGAACTTTTGATTAACGTCTCGCCTCGTGAGACTCGTATTGCCTTGGTTTCCCAGGGGCACCTCCGCGAATTGTTTATAGAACGGGAGGAGCACCGGCCATTGGTAGGCAATGTGTATCTCGGCAGAGTTACCAAAATTTTAGCTGGGGCCAACGCGGCGTTTGTGGATTGTGGTTTGGAGCGTTCAGCGTTTCTTGTGGCCAATGATGCTCGCCCGCCCGGGGATTTTCAAAATAATCGAATGGACATATCTGACCTCGTGCAAGAGGGCGCCGAGGTCATAGTTCAGGTTATTAAGGAGCCAATCGGGGACAAGGGTGCGCGCGTGCGTTCCCGAATTGCGCTTGCGGGTCGTTATCTGGTGTTGATACCGGATGGAGACAAGGTCAATATTTCACGTCGATTGACCGATATTGAAGAACGTGCACGTCTGACCACTTTGATTGAGGGTGCGATCGAACCTGGTGATGGCGTCATAATTCGCACCGTTTCGCAAGGTGTAGAGTCGGAGGACCTTGCGAATGATTTACTAAGCCTTAAAGAGTGTTGGTCAGATATTCAGGCAGCATCTGATCAAACCGATGCGCCATCGTGCATTCATGCGGAACTTGATCTCGTATTGCGTATCCTGCGCGATCGTCTGTCAATCTCGATTGACGCAGTATTTATTGATGACCGCGCAATTTTTTCTTCTGCACAAGATTTTTGCAAGCAGTTTATGCCTGCTCTTGCTGATCGGGTGGAATTACTGACAACGTCCGGATCAGCATTTGACAACCATGAAATTGAACAACAAATCGAGGACATGATTTGGCCCGAGGTGTCTCTACGCTCGGGTGGTACGCTGTACATTGAAGAAACCCAATCAATGACTGTGATCGATGTCAACACTGCTCGCTTTAAAGGTAGTTCTGGTCGAAAAGATGCTGTTTTTCAGACGAATATGGAAGCCGCACGTGAGGTTGCTCAGCAGCTTCATCTCAGAAATATTGGGGGCATAGTGGTTGTTGACTTTATCAACATGGAATCATCTGACACTTGTACTAAAGTATTCACTGAGTTGGAAACAGCATTGGCGAATGATCCAGCACGGGTTCATTTGAAGAAATTCTCTGAATTTGGATTGGTCGAACTCACACGTATGCGGACCCGTGAGTCATATGCACATGAGGTGACGGAGGTGTGTGAACATTGTCAGGGTGTAGGGCGTGTTAAAACCGCATACACTGTTGCAATTGAGATCCTTCGGTCTCTGTCGGTGGAAGTACGATTTGAACCGGGGCGCGATTTCTCGGTTGTTGCGGCTCCGGAGGTTGTGGCTATTCTTGGGGACCAAGAGCGCGCCGCTTTAGAAAATCTCCAATACAAAGCGGCAGCCTCATTGAAGCTCGTGTCAGACTCTGATCTTGAGCGGGAGGCTTTTGAGCTGGTGCCACTTTGAGTTTCTCGCTTTCGAAGGGACACAGTATGGTCAAGAATAATAATTGCCAATGTCCTGTTTGTGGACAACCAAGTTGTGTCAAGCGGCACCTTTTTTGCTCGAGACGTTGCGCTGAAATAGATCTCGGCCGATGGTTGGATGGTTAAGTGGCATCTAATTCATTCCCTCCCTCCCAGAAGAGGATGAAGTGAGTTGATGGGAGGTCAGGTATCCAATTTCACTTTCGAATAGGTAAATAAATATTATAGCCTGCGGGGACGTAGGTTAGTGCTCGATTTTGATGGGGGATCGCAAAAAAATATGCTGACTGAACAAGTCTTGAGATTTTCCACGGAGATTTTAACTGAGCGGCAGCGGAATTATTACCTCGAGAACGGTTGTGTACGGATAGAGCGTCTAGTATCTGATGGCTGGGTGAAGCGCCTACCTGCGGCTAGCAAACAATTAGTAAATTAGAGTCGCGCTATAACCGTGAGTGATGATGTGTACGTTTTAGAAACTGGGCATAGCGCCGAGATGCAGAGATAAAAAAGGCTTACCAGCCCCGTATCACATCACCCTGACTTTTGGGATTTTGCCTCGAATTCCAATACTGTCGATGCTGTTGCAGATGTGGTTGGGCCAAACGTTCGGTTCTATCACTCAAAGCTAAATTACAAGTGGGCGGGTGGGGGGCAGAGTTTTGATTGGCATCAGGATATCCAAGCTTGGGGGACCGCACACCAATTATAGCCCAGTTACTGTTGGTGTTCTCCTAGAGGATACGACGCTGAATCAGGGGCCTCTAACAGCTATCAAGGGAGAGTCACAAGGGGAAGCTTTATGATCTCTACGATGAAAGTGACAACTTCGTGATCCGTATTGAGCAAGATGAGCTTGACTGGGTGACTGAGGAAATGAAGGAGTACATGACCGGTCCGGCAGGAACGGTTTTCTTACTTAATTGCCGGACGATCCATGGCTCGACGGAGAATCATTCTGACCGGTCCCGACCAATTTTACTCAATGGCTGACGCTTTTCCATACGCTGTCAATCCAATTCCTAGCCCTTTCGATGGAGCAATCATGTGCGGTGCGGCCGCGCCGTTGGTCACATCATGATCCACGGCCTTGCCAGATTTCTCCGGATTGGTCGCAGGGCTATTTAGGTCCTTAGGTCCACCAAAATCGCAGCCCTTCTTAATCTTACTATCTACAAATTTTATGCTGCGATACGGTCGGCTTTTATAATTGCCCCGTCTTCAACTGGCTCCATAATCGACCAATTTTGAAAGCGCACGTAATCGGGGCGAGATTTATCTACATTATTAGGATGATTAGATACTCTATTGAAACAAAAATATATTTGCCAACGGTCTGTCGCGGAAAGGTTTTGCCCAGAGGCATGCAACAGATTGCAATGGAATAATGCAGCGTCCCCAGGTTTTCCGGTGATCGAAACTGGTGCGTCACCTTCCTCGAGCGATTTTCGCACTTGGTCGGGGCGGTACAGCCCATAGTTTGTATGCTGTGGACTCGTCCCAATAAGGTTCAATTATTCCTCTCCGGTGGCTACCCGGCTGGAAATTTAGGCAGCCTCTTATTTCTGTTGCTTCGTCAAGCATAATTATGAATGTGACGAGGTCAGGATGCCTTATTCCGTCGAGGTACCACTTCCCAAAATCCTGATGCCATGGCCACACTGTTCCTTCAATTGCAGCCTTCATATTTATCTTGCTGTGATGCATATAAAGCTCTTCGTCGCGAAGTACTTGCTTCGCGGCACCGAGGACCCTTGGTAGGCGCGATGCTGAGTTATATGGCGCAGAAGACGTTGGGCTGTCGGCCTCGTGCATACGAAACATAGTTTTTGGGGCACCTGACCGACCTTCTCGGATAATACATTCTGTTTCAAGTGTCGCAATCCGGCTTGCTTCCTGTCGGAGTATAGTAACCTCCAGACCCGAAAATAAATTACGGAAAACTAGATAGCTTTTTCTATCAAAATCTGAAATTTATTTTGAACTCAACCGCATGGGTAGGATGTCCTTAGCAAGCTACTTTTGTATCCAAATCTTCTATCTCGCGTGAGAATCATTAAGTGATCAATTTCTTTCAATTTGAGATGGGATTTCTGATTTTCCTGCATTAGCTGTTTAAAGCACGGTTATCGTCCCAGTAAATTTCGCGCAAACGACGTTTAAATATCTTGCCAGAGTCTTCCCTTGGCAGATGGTCATGAAAAGTAACCAATTTGGGGACCTTGTAGCCAGCCATATTTTCACGCAGGAACTTTTGGACCGATTGTTCAGTCAAATTGGCATTAGGGTGTGTCTCGATGGCTGCTCCAAGTGCCTCACCATATTCAGTGTCAGGAATGCCGAATACTGCGCAGTCACTGACACCCTCAAGGCCGATCAGGATTGCCTCGATCTCTGCAGGATAGATATTAACCCCACCAGATATCACCATGTCGGCTTTGCGGTCGCACAGGAAGAGGAAGTTGTCCTCATCCAAATAACCCCGATCTCCATTAGTTATTAGGCCGTCTCGTTCAATTTCGGCCCGTTTTTTTTCGTCATTGTGGTAGGTAAAACCTGCGCCCACTGCCAAATTAACGAAGATATCTCCGATCTCTCCAGGATTGAGGATTTGACCCTCTTCTCCGTAGATGCGCACGACCGAATTGGGGAGTGGCTGACCAACTGTTCCCTTTTTTTCGAGCCACTCGCTACTGGTAACGAAGGTGATGAGTCCTGCCTCTGTCGATCCATAATATTCGTGAACTATAGGGCCCCACCAGTTGATCATATTGCGCTTTACGTCGGGTGGGCACGGTGCTGCGCCATGCACAACGCTTTCCAAACTCGATAGATTTGCAGCGAGACGTTTTGCAGGAGGTAAGTTTAACAGGCGCACAAACATGGTGGGTACCATGTGTGTATGTGTAACGGAATGTCTTTCTACCGAATCCAGGAAGTCTAGTGCATCAAAACGTGGCATAAGAATCAAATCACCCCCAAGAGAGATCACGGCGCGTGCATAAGCGTTTGGAGCACTATGGTAAAGTGGCCCGGTCATTAGAGCTCTGGCACTTGGGCGAAGCCCAAAGCCGAGCTGAATTTGGTCCATTATCGACTGTTGCAATTCAGCGGATGCCGGTGCGCGACGAACTCCTTTGGGAGACCCAGTGGTCCCGGAGGTGTAGATCATGCTCCCGCGCGCGGGTACAGGCGGTTCATCCCAAGGTGTGAATTGGTTCCTCCAAGTGTCCCATCCCACTGATTCAACTGCGGATGCGCATTGTTCGGATGTCAGGGTATAGGCCGCTTGGATTTCGGGGGGCGTGGGAACCACAAGAACCTGGATGTCCGTAGTCAACGAAGCTGGCAATTTCAATGCTAGATCCGCGTGGACAACTAATACCTTAGCCTCACAGTTAACGAGTATGTATTCGATTTCGGCCTGTTTAAAATGCCAGTTTATTGGGACGGAATAAGCGCCGAGGACGGCTGCGGCAAAGGTTACCTCAAGAAACGGGACATCGTTTCTCAGTAAGAGTGCAACTGAGTCACCTTCGGAGATTCCCGCCTCGGAAAGCCCGCGTGCTACTTGTCGGGAACGGTGATGGAATTCGCCGAGCGGTATGCGTTGTTTTCCACTAATTAAACAGTGATCCATGGTGTAACGGTATCTTAAAAATAGCGTTCATGGAAATGGTGCCAAAACTCACTCGGATACGCGGATTAGCCATAACTACGCCATAATTGCTCGTTAACAGGATTCGGTCAGAAGAGATCTATTGGCGCACGCATTATGGTCTGTGCGTTTGGTTACGGGTGATTCTAATAATCGAAATGGTTTCGGCGCGACGAACAAACCCGTTCTCTGTGCTTGTGCGCTTGTTAGGCGTGTTTACTTTGATTAGTTTGATTGGCGCACTGGTCGTGCTGTGTGCAGGCGTCTGGGGCTTGCACCATTATACGCGTGGTCTTCCTGAGTATTCAAAGTTAGACGATTATGAACCGCCAACGCTAACTCGGCTGCATGCTGGAGATGGCCGTTTATTGGCTGAATATGCTGAGGAACAGAGAGTCTTTGTGCCCATCGAGGCCATACCCCAGATGTTGGTTAACGCATTCATTGCGGCGGAAGATAAGAATTTCTATCGCCACCCTGGGGTCGATTTACTTGGAATAGCACGTGCTGTAATCCAGAACTTGCTTCATGCAGCATCTGGTAGGCGCCTTATTGGTGCCTCTACTATTACCCAACAGGTCGCAAAGAATTTCTTGCTTACAAACGAGGTTTCGATTGATCGCAAGATCCGAGAGGCAATCCTCGCAATTCGGATTGAGCGAACATTGTCAAAACATCGGATATTAGAACTGTATCTAAACGAAATTTTTTTGGGTCAGCGGTCCTACGGCGTTGCTGCTGCATCGATGCATTATTTTAATAAGGCACTTGAGGATTTAAACCTTGCAGAAGCTGCTTTTTTAGCCGGCTTGCCGAAGGCTCCAAATTCCTACCATCCAAAACGCAATCCCCGTGCTGCCGTTGGTCGTCGGAATTACGTTCTAAGGCGCATGCTCGAGGACGGCTATATTGATAGCGAACAACTTTGGGCTGCCAGTGGAAAGTCAATCGAACTTCGCGGGCGGAAACCTGGCGAGGTAATCAATGCTCCTTTTTTTGCGGAAGAGGTGCGTCGTGAAATTATTGATAGATATGGCGAGGATGCACTTTATCGTGGTGGTTTATCGGTGCGCACAACTCTTGATCCGCGGCTGCAGACAATAGGTTCGCAGGCACTGCGTGACGGCCTAATCTCTTATGATCGTCGACACGGCTGGCGTGGGCCGATCGCTCGAATAAACACCGAGAAAAGTTGGATAGACCAGCTAAAACGCGTCCCAATTCCTGCCGGTATGAACGAGTGGATGTTGGCAGTTGTATTGGAAATGACGAACGAAACTGCCTTCATTGGTTTAAGTGATCGCAGTCGTGGCTCGATTCCTTTGGCCGAACTAACGTGGGCGCGGGCGTGTTGGGAGAATCAAAAGCTTGGTCCAGAAATTCTTCAAGTTCCAGAAGTGTTGACGCGTGGGGATGTAATTGCAGTTGAGTCACTAATATCGCAGGGGAAGGAAGACGAACAACCGACCAAGACATACGCTCTACGTCAAATTCCTGATGTGGAGGGTGGATTTGTGGCCCTTGATCCACACACTGGAAGAATTTTGGCAATGGTTGGCGGTTGGAGTTTTCAGGAAAGTCAGTTTAATCGAGTCACACAGGCCATGCGCCAACCTGGATCAGCCTTCAAACCTTTCGTTTATTTAGCTGCCATTGAGGAGGGTTACACACCGGCGAGCGTGATTCTCGACGCTCCGTTCGTAATTGACCAGGGTCCAAATCTTGGGCTGTGGAAACCGGAAAATTATGGGCGTGAGTTTGGCGGCCCTGCCACCCTTCGTTTCGGCATTGAGAAATCGCGCAATTTAATGACTGTTCGTTTAGCCAACAGTATTGGCATAGGGAAGGTAGTTGAGGCGGCGCGTCGATTTGGAATTGGCGTATTTCAGCCTCATCTTTCGATAGCTTTAGGGTCAGGTGAAACCACTTTACTAAAATTAACTGCCGCTTATGCAATGTTAGTCAATGGTGGAAAACAGATCAGCCCCTCGTTGATAGAGAGGATTCAGAACCGTCATGGTCTCACCATAGCACGCCGTGACAAAAGGCCTTGCGCTGAATGTCAAGGTGTCCTCGGCCTTAATCCTAATGTGCCTAGACTGATGGACTACCGCAAACGCGTCACGGATCCGGCCACTGCTTTCCAAGTGACATGGATGCTTAAAGGGGTGGTGGATCGTGGCACCGGGCGGCGAATTAGGGAACTGGGTAGGCCGCTAGCTGGCAAGACCGGTACAACCAATAAAAGCTTTGATACTTGGTTTATTGGTTTTTCTCCTGATTTGGTTGCTGGAGTATATGTTGGTTTCGACAAACCGCGGACACTGGGGTACAAGCAAACCGGTTCTAACGTTGCTGCCCCCATCTTCAAAAACTTTATGGAGTTGGCGACGGCTGACCAGCCGCCAGTGCCTTTTCGAATTCCACGTGGCATTCGTATGGTCCGGATTGATGCTAAAACTGGTCGTTTACCGGAGCCGTCCACGGAACGTATGATCTTGGAAGCCTTTAAGCCGGGTACTGAGCCGACCTCCAAAACGATGATGAACCCCGATTCCGTTGGTAGCCCAGCTGTTCCACGGGACGGTTCATCCACATTCGACACCGGTCTCTACTGATAAAAATGTAGCTAATTGCTCTGTTTGAATCAAATTTTATTGATAATATCGTTGTGTCGTAGCAGACAGTAGTGGTTAGAAAAAAGAGTCAGAGGTTACTGAAAGACCGAAACTGTATGTACCAGTACCTGTATAACTTCGTTACGGCAGTGAAATTTTTTGTTTGAATGGATTGAGAATAGAGTATGCGATGCGCGCTGAAATAGAAGCTGTAGCCGATGAGTTACGTGCGTCATTGGTGCTGCTAAGGGGGCATCTTTGACCCGGAGACAGCACAGACACGTCTGGAGCAGTTGAATGCCCGCGCTGAGGACCCAGATCTTTGGAAGGATAAGGATGCGGCGCAAAAGGTAATGCGAGAGCGCAACCGGCTGCAAACTTCGATTGACGGCTACGAAGGGCTGGTGCGTGAGTTTTCTGAAAATGTAGAGCTGATCGAATTGGCAGAGTCTGAGAACGATTCAGATATCGTTTCTGAAGCGGAAGATGCCTTGTGCGCGCTCGCTCAGCGTGCTCGCAAACTTGAGCTCGAAACTATGCTGTCAGGGGAGGCCGACGGGAACGGTTGTTTCGTAGAAATCCATGCGGGTGCTGGTGGAACGGAAAGCCAGGACTGGGCTTTCATGCTCCGCCGGCTTTATCTCCGTTGGGCCGATAGCCACGATTATAAAGTAGAAATGGTTGAGGAGAGTTTGGGCGAGGAGGCAGGAATTAAGACCGGCGTGGTTAAAATTTCCGGACTAAACGCATACGGTTGGCTTAAGACAGAAAGCGGAGTGCATCGATTGGTGCGCATCTCACCTTTCGATTCAAACTCACGCCGTCACACGAGTTTCGCAAGCGTTTGGGTCTATCCCATGGTTGATGAGTCAATTGAAATACAGATCGAAGATAAGGACCTGCGAGTGGATACATATCGGGCGTCAGGCGCTGGGGGGCAACATGTTAACAAGACTGACTCGGCGGTGCGAATTACACATATGCCAACTCGTATTGTGGTTCAATGTCAGAGCCAGCGGTCACAACACAAGAATAGAGCCACAGCAATGAGCATGCTGAAATCACGGTTATACGAATTGGAATTGCAAAAACGTAAAGCTGATATGGCGGCTCAGGAGGCCGACAAAACGGAAATTGGCTGGGGGCATCAGATCCGGTCTTATGTTCTTCAACCCTATCAAATGGTGAAGGACTTACGGACTGGGGTAGAGACGAGTAACACTAGCGCCGTATTAGATGGCGACATCGACCAATTTTTGAGTTCTGCGTTGGCCGCCCAAGTAACCGGAGACAGCAATTTATCGGGGACAGGTTGATTACAAGCTCAGTGCCGACTTAGGAGCCTCCTTCCAAAAAAGGCTTGTTGTTCTTGTCTCCTGGGATGCGTGAAAGTTGATGCATTTGTGTGTGGTGGTTAAGTTCCTCTTTTTGGCACTACGCCCCTATTCCGTAGTGTTTTGCCCAAGTTAAACCGGAGGAGGTTGAACCTGCAGGGCGATATTCACAGCCGATCCAACCATCAAAATCGAGGGAATCGATTAATTCAAACAGATATGGATAATTGACTTCTCCCAAATCCGGCTCATGGCGAGCGGGAACCCCGGCAATTTGGTAATGCCGGGTGATGTCCGTGTTATCACGGATGAGGGTTTCAAGATCACCATTCATAATTTGAGCGTGGTAGAGATCAAATTGAAGCCGGACATTGTGGCTTCTCACTTCATCGATGATTTCACGCGCGTCCGATATGCGGCTCAGAAAGTAACCGGGTGCATCACGTTTGTCGTTGATCGGCTCTATCAGCAAATCCACGCTGTATTTGGCAGCCATGGGTGCGGCGCGCTTTAAGTTTGCCACGAAGGTTGCCCGTGCTTCTCGACGAGCGTCTTCCTCTTTAACTATTCCAGCCATTACGTGGATCCGACCGCAGCCCAGTATTGCTGCATAATCGAGCGCAAGTTGAAGTGATGAAAAAAAATCGGTTTCGCGACCAGGAATCGCGCCAAGCCCTCGATCGCCAGCTTTCCAATCTCCTGGTGGCATATTGAACAGTGCCTGTTTAAGATTATTTTCCGTTAATGCACTCCTAATTTCATTAGCATCCCACTCGTATGGGAAAAGAAATTCAACGCCTTTGAAACCACAAGCGGCAGCGGCGTTGAAGCGATCAAGAAAATCGTGCTCCGTAAAAAGCATTGAGAGGTTAGCGGCGAAATTCGGCATGCATTGAGTCCTCAACTCTTTGCTAACGCGGTTTCAGCCAAACGAACAAAATAGCTCGCGCCTATAGGCAGGATTTCATCGTTGAAATTGTAGCGCGGATTATGGAGTTGTGCGCTCTCGGTATCTTCCCCGTTGCCTATCCACGCATATGCCCCGGGTTTATCTTGGAGGTAGAAAGCAAAATCTTCCGAGCCCATGACTTGTACCTGCTTTCGAGCCTCTAGTCCGGTAACCTCAACTGCTACATCACGCGCGAATTGTGCTTGTTGTTCGTGGTTTGTTGTTGGCGGGTAGCCATGATCGTATGCGACTTCAACTTCGACACCATGGCCGACAGCCACTCCTTCAATCATTTTTGTCATGCGTTCCATATTTTTTTGACCAAGATCCAGGTTGAAATAACGCACTGTCCCACCGAAGGTGACCGAATCGGGGATCACGTTGAAAGCGTCGCCTCCGTTAATCTTGGTCACTGAAATGACCAGCGTATCGTGTGGGTCGGCAGCACGTGAGACTAGGCTTTGAAGGCCGTTTACCATTGCCGCTGTTGCGACTACTGGATCAATCGCGAGATGGGGCATTGCCCCGTGGCCGCCACGTCCCTTGACAGTGACCAAAAACTGGTCAGCCGCTGCCATAACAGGCCCAGGTGATACGGTAATTTCGCCTACAGCAACCCCGGGCATATTGTGCACACCGTAAATGGCATCTACTGGGAACCGGTCAAATAAACCGTCCTCCATCATTGCCTTGGCGCCGGCATATCCTTCTTCGGCCGGTTGGAATACCAACACTACGGTGCCGGAGAAGTTTCTTGTCTCGGCCAGATACTTGGCGGCGCCCAGCAGCATAGTGGTGTGCCCATCGTGACCACATGCGTGCATCACGCCCTCATTTATCGACGTATAGGGTACACCAGTGTCCTCAGTGATGGGCAAAGCATCCATGTCGGCCCGAAGCCCAATCGATGGGCCTGTCCCATTACGAATGATGCCGACCAATCCGGTTCCACCAATTCCTTCAACGATTTCGTCGACACCAAAGTTTGCTAGGAGTTCGGCGACTCTACCAGCAGTCCGGTGTTCCTTGTAGGCAAGTTCTGGGTGTTTGTGTATGTCTTGGCGCCAACCTCGCATATCGTCGTGGTAGGCAGAAATACGATTCACGATCGGCATGTGGGATTCCTTAAATTTGATCGTTCCTAACGTCAGCGGTACATGTTACCACGAGCTCCAGTAATGGTCATAGTAGTGTTACGTCGCACACTGTGATTGAACGAAAAATCAATGGCGAGCAATAGAATTATAATGGAAGAAGTCAGCAGCGCAGGGCAGACAACTATCGGACGCTTGCTGCGGGAACAAGTGAGAACTCGAGGGGATACAATTGCCGTCGAGAGTTCTAGTGTTAACTGGACCTATCGGGACTTTAATGATCGTGTAAATCGACTTGCTAATTTTCTCGTTTCGCGAGGCTTTAGGCATGGCGACCGCGTCGCAATCTTGTCCGAGAATCGGTCGGAGTACCTGGAACTTGAATTTGCTGCAGCAAAACTGGGTATGATCGTTGCAGCCCTGAACTGGCGACTCGCGGGCGATGAGCAGACTCATTGCATAAGTCTCACGAGCCCTCGAATTGGTTTTGTTTCACCTCGTTTCGTGAATGCTTTGCAAGGGCTGGCTCATGGGATGGAAGACGTTCTCGTGTTCGGTGCTGAGTATGAATTGCTACTGTCACAAGCCCCAAATTTTGAGCCAGACGACATAGCCAGTCCAGAGGACCCTCTTGTCATTTTATATACCAGTGGCACCACTGGCCGGCCAAAAGGCGCCGTTATCAGCCACCGGGCCTTCTTGGCACGGCTCTGCGTATTTTGTTCGGACTATGGCATGACCAGGTCGGATACCTTCGTCGCGTGGCCGCCCATGTTCCATATGGCTTCGACAGATTTGTCGATTGGTATGTTGTTAATTGGTGGGAAGGTCATACAGGTTGATGGTTTTGACGTTGACCGCCTCGTTGATATTGTTTCCTCTGAGCGGCTTGGATGGTTTGTTATTATGCCGGGTGTCGTAGAACGCCTCATTGAATGCTTAAAGGCGCGCTCGGTCATACCCAAACGGATTTTAATGATAGGGGCCATGGCGGATCTTTTGCCGAGGCACCAGATAGCGGAGATCACTCATCTTCTCCGTAGCCCTTATTTAAACAGTTTTGGCTCGACGGAAACTGGTATTCCGCCGTGCTCGGGAGGTTTGTTAGCTCCGGGTCGCACTCATGTGCCGTTGTCAAAGATCCAAAGTTCATTTTGTGAGGTAAGGTTGGTGAATTCTGAGGGTGAGGTGGTGCCGGACGGCACCCCGGGTGAGCTTATAATTCGCGGACCAACCCTCTTCAGCGGTTATTGGAGCGCTGACGATGTTAATAAAGAAGAATTTTCAGGCGGTTGGTTCCACATGGGAGACATCTTCTGTCGTAACTCTGATGGGTCGTATGATTTTGTTGACCGCGCCAAGTACCTGATAAAGTCAGGTGGAGAAAATATCTATCCCGCAGAGATTGAACGTGTCTTACTTGAAGACGATCGGGTTGCCGACGCCGTAGTTGTCCGAAGGTCCGATCCCAAGTGGGGGGAAGTGCCGGTAGCCGTCGTAGCCCGTAAAGAAGCAACACTTACGAAGGTCGAACTCTTGCAGATCTGCCGGAAGTATTTAGCTGGTTATAAGCAGCCCAAGCAAATTTACTTTGTCCCCCTGGAGGATATACCTCGCAGCACCACCGGAAAAATTCAACGCCATGAGGTTGAAAAATGGGTGGTCCAGGCAGGCTGTAAATCGGGCCTGGGAGGTTAGGATTGTAAATCTATCACGCTGCGTATGACATCACTTTGCCCCATCGAAGCAAAGCCTTCATTTATTTGATCAAGCTTTATGCGTTGGCTGATCAATTCATCCAGCATCAGCTTGCCGTCTAAATATGTTTGCACCAGAAGTGGAAAGTCGCGCCTAGGGCGAGCACCCCCATAAGACGAACGCACGATGACGCGTTCCCCCATCATTGCGCCCCATCGTACCGGGATCTCTCTCTGGACGTCCGTTTTGCCAAGAAGCACGACCATTCCGCCCTGGCGAACAGACTCGATTGCAGGTGAAAACGTGTGGGTGATCCCAGCTGCTTCAATTACGTAATCAGCGCCACGGCCGGCTGTCATCGTTTTTACTTCATCAACAGGATCCGTTTCTGAGGCATTTACTATCTCTGTTGCTCCAAATCGCCGAGCAATAGTAAGCTTTTCGTTGGCTACATCTATGGCAATGATTGGCTCTGCTCCGGAGAGACGTGCACCTTGAACCACATTTAGTCCAACTGCGCCGGTTCCGAATACTGCCACCGACGCGCCCATTGGAACCTTTGCTATATTGGTGATTGCACCAAAGCCCGTCATTACTTCGCAGCCGATCAGGCAAGCACGGTCAAAAGGAATTTCTTTGGATACTCGGATAGCACCGCTTTCGGGCACAATCGTATATTGAGCATGGGTTGACGTTTCGGAGAAGTGATGGAGTTTCGTACCGTTGACAGTCATCCGGGATGTATCGTCCATAAGGTGACCTTTGGGGCGGGTATTGGTGACTACCTCACACAGGATTGGTTGGTTCCGGTCGCAATAGAAACAGTGCCCGCAGCTAGGGTTCCAAGAGCAAATCACATGGTTGCCAGGGGAAACGAGGGAGACGCCATCGCCCACCGCTTCGACGACACCGGCCCCCTCATGGCCGAGCACGATTGGCAACGGATAGGCAAGGGACCCTTGGATTACTTCCAGGTCTGTATGGCATAGTCCGCTCGCATGGAGGCGGATTAGCACATCACCAGGTTTCGGATCGACAGTCTGGATTTCCTCGATTGCCAACGGCGTACCATATTCGTGCAATACCGCCGCTTGGAATTTCACCCTGTTAACTCTCGGTTCGTAATATTATTCGGCTGCCGTCCTAACGGCCTCCATCGACTGTTGCTGGTCCAACACTTCTTTTAGGTCGGGAGTCAGGTGAACTAAACCGCGGCGAACAAAGTCATCGCGCATAGCAAAGCCGTTACCAGGATGGGCGATCATTTGTCTTTCGGGCGTAGGCGCACTTACTTTAGGCCAATGGCCTGGCTGTGGACTAGCCCCTTCCTCTGCTACTGGCAGTGGATTTGTGTCGAGAATTGCCGGTGCACTGACAATCGCTACGCAATCCCAAGATGCCTCCAACGGCAAGTTATTGACTGGATCGAAGAAGTATATCGACCATACTGTGCCGTGATCAACGGCATCCGAAACCTCGATATCAGCGGCCTCAAGCTTATCTTTGAGGTGGAAAAGTTCTTTCCGCGAATCGACGGTGAAAGACACGTGATCGAAGCCAATAGGTCTGTCGGTGGGTGAGCCGTGGAATTTGTCATAGGCCATAGGTTTCGCGATTTCATATTCAAAAAAGGCCACTGCTCCATCGCCGCATTTGAAAAAGTAGTGGCGAAAGCCGTCATGGCCAATACCCGATATCAGATCCATTTCTAGCAGATCGCGGTAAAACCGGATGGTTGCTTCCATGTCCGGGGTGATGAATGCGAGATGATTGAGACCTTTAATAAGCATGGTATGTGTCCTGCCGATAGATAGGCTGAAATATTAAGCTACAGAGTAGCGTTGCTGATTTACTTGGGCGTCCGGGACATGCTTTCAACTATTCAATGAAAGGCTAGGATTCCTCCAAATTTTGCGCAGCATGGCGTGTATGCTTATTATATAACGGACTTACGAGACGGGCGAGAATTATCAGTCGTAGTATTTTGTAGTATGTACGTGTATGGGTTTGGACTATCTCCTAAATTCCTGACCTTTCTTGGCTGATCTGTGTCTCATAGTCCATGGGAGCGTCTGACGAACTACCTTTCCCTCTGTCACTTAAGCGGGCCGCCCGCTAATGGATCGTTCCCACTTTCGAGCTGATACCGGGTCTCGGTGAATCAATACCAAATTGGCGTCGATATCGAACGAGTGCGATATCCGTAAAATATATCGAGCTGCGGAGGAGTTTGCGTTGTCTCAAAGATATTTCAAGGTGATGTACAATCTTAGCGGCAATCTTCGCGGCGTTATATTGATGTTTATTGCCACTATTTGCTTTTCGATGATGCATGCTTTGATACGATATATGTCAGCTGGGCTGCATCCATTTGAGTTAGCATTTTTTCGCAATGTTTTCGGTTTACTGGTCGTGATGCCGTGGTTTATGCGGCATGGGTTAAGACCACTGAAGACCAATCGGCTAGGACTTCACGCCTTGCGCGCAGTCATTAATGTAATGGCGATGCTAATGTTTTTTTACGCGGTTAGCATTACGCCGCTGGCTGATGTCGCAGCCCTTTCTTTCACTGCTCCGATTTTTGCCACTGTGCTAGCGGTTTTGATTCTTGACGAGGTAGTTGGTCTTCGTAGATGGGGTGCCATTTTATTCGGATTTTGTGGAACATTAGTTTTGCTTTGGCCAGGTTTTGAGACGGTTAGAGATGGGCAACTTTTAGTAGTCGTATCAGCGTCGCTTTGGGCTTGTGCATTAATTATCATTAAAATACTGGGGCGAACGGAATCGAGCATTACCATCGTCACGTACTTGATCCTATTGATGGCCCCGATTTCAGCGATCCCTGCGGCAATGGTTTGGAGTACGCCAAGTGTTCAACAACTTGGTGTGATGGCAGTGATGGGTATTCTGGGTACGTTTGGGCAACTGCTTATGACCGAGGCACTGAAGGAAGGGGATACAAATGTCGTCATGCCCCTCGATTTTCTGAAAATGATTTGGGCAGTTTTATTGGGTTTCTTTATTTTTGGGGAAGTGCCGGGAATTTTCACTTGGTTAGGTGGTGCGATGATTTTTACTAGCATTACCTATATTGCGTATCGGGAACATAAAGTTAGACAGGTAGGGCCTGGAGAGGCGGTATCTCGACCCTCAGACCAATAATTATCGGGTCTGTGGTTCTATTCCTGCATATCGCACCATATTATCAATGACTTAGGTGGAAAAGGGGTAGGTTCTTTTCCATTCTAATAAGGGTATAATAAGGTTTTTTTGAGCAAAAACCACCTAACCGGACAACAGACCACTAAACACCTTTCTGTGCTAGCCTTATAGGTCGGGTCCCTTTTGGCGAAACCCTAATTAGGGCCAAATGCAGTGACGTTTGGGGCGATCCCAGATTGCCCCGGCGGTCAAGGAAAGTGGGCGTAGGGCTGGGTTTGACACGTATGATGCCTGGGACAGCGTTCCGGTCATCACGTACCACGGCCCATTGCCCAGGGGCCCGAGCCCGTAATTCATTAGCCAAATTGCATCAACGACTGGTTGGTCCGTTCGGATCAGGGGGTGGTCGCTGAGATCGGGGCTTGGGCTGGGTTTGTTGAAATCATGGGGAGCCCTGTTCGGGGGCGCCGGGGAAACGTCAGCGCGTTTAGAGGGGGTTCCTGCTCAGTCATTCCTTCCAAAACGGCTTGTTCATCTCGAAGTCGGCTTGGCCGGATGTCATTCCTATATCGGCAAGGTCGCGTGAGGTGACACGCGCCAGTTCGTTCCGTTCCCGGGTTCTGCGCTGCCATGTTTTCCGCAATGTCTGAAACCGCTGCCAGATAGTGTCTTGGGCCGGAGGTTTGTCACTTATCCAATAATTTCTCATGTGATAATGGTCGAAAAAAGCCACGATATTGTTCCTCTCTTCCTCTCCCAACAAAACCGGCACGTGACCAAGGCGGGGGAGGGAAGTCGCGTCGATCACGTGCCGTGGCACCATGCCTCGGGGTCAGGAGCCCGACCCTTATCAACGTTATTGCTGCAATTGACAAACGACAATTGTTTCCTGATGATATGATAAAATATCATGTGAGAATTTTGTTATGTCTTATCGCTTGCCTTCTCTGAACGGCCTGCGTGCCTTTGAGGCTGCGGCTCGCCATATGAGTTTCACCCTGGCGGCCGAGGAGCTGAACGTCACCCAAACAGCGGTCAGCCACCAAATTCGCAGGCTGGAAGAGTATTTTTCCAAGCCGTTGTTTATTCGCCGCAATCGCAACCTGGAACTCACGCCGGACGCTGCCGAATATCTCTCGGTTATCAGCAGGGCTTTTGATGGGCTTCATGCCGGGACGGATAAATTTGTTGAAGAACAGGACAGCGGCATTCTGACTATAACAACGGTGACTTCCTTCGCCGTGAAATGGCTGATCCCAAAACTGGCTGAGTTCCAAGCCCTGCACCCCGATATCGAAGTTCGCATCTCGACTTCCCTGAATATTGTCGACCTACAACATGACGACATCGATCTCGCTATTCGCTTCGGTGCTGGTGACTGGCCGGGAATGGTGGTGGACCATTTGCTGGAAGAGGACATTTTCCCGGTCTGTAGCCCTGGACTACTGGAAGGTAGACACCCACTGAAAAGCCCGCAGGACCTTGTACATCACACTCTGCTCCACACAACGCAGCGTCCGGACAACTGGCGTCTGTGGCTCACCGCCGCCGGCGTGCCGACCGATCTGGAAGACGAAAACCATATTGACCCGATGAACGGACCAATATTCGACCAATCCCTCATCACCATTCAGGCAGCTGTGGACGGTCTTGGCGTCGCCATCGTCAGCGGTGAGTTTGTGGAGCGGGATTTGGAAGAGGGTCGCTTGGTGCGCCCCTTTGACGTGAGTTTACCGACTCAAGCAGCCTATTATCTTGTGAGCCCCAAAGAAACAGCAGAAGCTCCAAAAATCAAAGCGTTCAGAGCGTGGTTGCAGGGTCTCGTATCACAGTAATCATGGGTCCCGTCAATCGCTCTGCAAGCTGGGATATGATGCGTAGCTAGCTAACTGATGCTCGTTGGGTGGTGGTTGATCCCCGTAGCAGTGCCCACGAAACCTGGACCATGTACCGGCGAACAGGCGCAGGGGTCCACGGACCAATAACCAGTTAAACAGAGATAGGCCCCTCAAGATGGTGTCCTGACCCTATGCAAACGTATACATTGATCAGTCCGGCACAGAATGCCGCGCCACTACTTACCGACGGTTCCAACGTTGGCTAATTTCGATGTACGCAGTCTCAGCTTCCTCGATTCTTTCTACGACACAATACTCGTCTGTTTTATGTGCCATGAATGGCTCACCAGGACCAAGGATGAGAGTTGGAGCACCCCCGTACGCAGGTGTTAAAACAGAGGCATCGGTAAAGCCGGTTCCTGTCTCGTATTCCGGAATTGCGCCTTGAATTCCAGTCATGACTTCGTTGACCTCCTGTACCCACTCATCAGCGGAATTGGTTAGCACTCCATCCACGTCGACCACGGGTTCCAGTTCAACTTCTTCGCCGAGGTATCCGGCCAGTTGGGATTGCAGCGTTGTATGGTTCTGGTCGGGGATCGTACGAATATCGATGCCAATCTCCGCCAGATCGGGAACAGAATTGATATTCATGCCGCCGTGGACCGTGCCCACGTTAAGTGTTGGTTTTCCCAGGAGCTCGTGACGTGCGATATTAAAATCGAAATCTTCTAGTTGGTTTATGGCTCGAGCGGCTTTGTACACCGCGTTGTCGCCATCTTCCGGCCTTGAGCCATGGGCCGTAACTCCCTTCATTGTGGCTTTGAGCCAAAGTGCTCCCTTATGTCCAATGCGGGGTCGGTTCGAGGTTGGTTCTCCCACTATAATCGCACCTGCATCGCCCAGCGCTCCGCCAAGTTCCGCTAGGTGGTACGCTCCCTCACAACCAGTTTCTTCGCCAGCCGTGATAACGAGAACCAGGCCCGGTCCTTTGGTCAGCTCATCCGCGATGTGCAAAGCGGCAGTAACGAATGCGGCGACTCCGCTCTTCATGTCGGTTGTTCCACGGCCATAGAGCTTGCCGTCGGCTATTTCTCCAGCAAAAGGATCGACAGACCACGGTGCACCGCCCAATGGCACGACGTCGAGATGTCCGGTGAAACACAGTGGCTTCGTATCGGAGGAGCCTCCGATGCGGGCCACGAGACTGGTCCGGGTATCCGCAAATTCATGATACGAAATGGAAAAACCGCCGGCCTCCAGTAGGTGACCCAGATGCTCGGCACAGGATCTTTCGTTGCCTGGTGGATTGATGGTATTGAAGGCAACCAAGGCTCGGGTCAGTTCCAAGGGGTTGGGGACATCAGCCGTCGTCAATTAATTCACCTATATGAAGGTATGCCGGCGGGTCACGCCGCCAAAAAGCCTATCATGGCCGATCCACAGAAACCAAAGAAAAGCTGTAAACTCTGCCGGAATTCACTTCGGATATCGTCTTTTTTCCTGCGTTCGTCACCCTGGTTATCCGAATCAGGACCATGCTTCTCAGCGGGGTGTGATCAGGAAGCAAAGCTACTTACGTCGTGCTTGGACGATTAGGCCGACGATTGTCTTCTCACCAAGGGATCGGCATGCCTCTAGTCGTTGAAGCCCTTCTACGAGTACCACGCGTTTGCGGTCGCGTTCGCACTTACGATGCCGCGTGCATCACGCACCACGGCCCAGAGGCTCGGGCGGCTAATTCATTAGCCAATTTGCACTAGCGCTTGGTCAGACTGCTGGGATCAGGGGGTGGTCGCTCAGATTAGGGCTGGGGCTGGGTTTTGCTTAGACGCAGGCGCTGGTTTCCTGATCCGCGAAATCGCGTTAGCGGCATTCTAGCTACAAAAATATATTCGATTGCTGATCTAAGTTAAGTTCAGGCAACTATTCGTTATTATCGACTATAGAATTAGTGTGACGGCGGTCACAGAATCGTTGGCTTTCCGCCGGTATTAACACTGGGAAGTTGAACTGAGGTGCGTCAATGAAGTGTTAATGGCAGCCCAATTTGAGTATGATCGACGTGGGTTTGAAGTCTACCTGGGAAATGTCGGCTAATTATAACGGAGTGTACTATGACAATTTTCAATCAGGATTTTCGTACACCGGGTTCTGAAGTCATCACGAACTTTGATCCCGGCCAGGACGTGATCGATTTTACTAGCGTGAATGCGGGTAGGCCTCCTGAAGATTTCCAGCAGGGTGTAGGTGAAAGGGCAAGAGCATTTAATGATGGCCTGATAGTAAACAGGCAGGGTGATGGTGTTTCTCTCGTCGAGACTGATGGGGGTACTTTGATCAGTGCTGGAGAGGGCAATTCTCTATTTGTCGAAAACGTAACGCCGGACCAACTGAGTGTAAGTAATATCACGGTTGATGGTCAGGCTATCGATATCAGTCCAGATTCTGATCTCCAGAGTATTTTGGATGTAATCGCGCCTACGGGAGGCGTAAATGCCGAAGGTGGTGACGGTGATGATAACCTAACTGGCAGTGTTGGTAATGACACCCTAGATGGTGGCGCGGGCGATGACGTTCTCGGAAGTGGGCGGGGGGCAGATACTCTTGATGGGGGTGCGGGTGATGATGTCCTTCGGGGTGGAATGGGTGATGACGTGCTCTATGGCGGAGAGGGCAATGACGTTTTAAGTGGAGACCAGCAAGATGATATTCTTGATGGTGGCGCGGGCGATGACGTTCTCAGGGGCGGCGCCGGGTCGGATACGCTCTTTGGTGGAGAGGGTGACGATGTCCTCGATGGCGGCGCCAGAAGCGATGTTCTG
>PTKE01000002.1 GCA_002937585.1 Alphaproteobacteria bacterium MarineAlpha9_Bin6
CCGTTTTTTTTGTCCGAGGTTGCAGTAACGTCTACCGGAAATTCGACTGCGTGTGCACTGTCAACAAGGGTGACTAAGATTTGCTCGCCAATTATTGTTTGGCCAACGTGACTCTCTACTGGAACACGAAATATCACGTTGCGGAAGTCTGGGCTTAGATGTTTTGTGCCCCTAGAGAAGCGAACAGCTCTAGGGCCCTCGACTAGCAGACTTGGATCAGAAAATTCCTTGTTGGCTTGAAGTCCTAATTCCAACACTTGCATTGGTGGGGTGCCGGTTAGGGAAATTGTCTCGATTGTTATGCTGGTGTCTTCCAGTCTTCTCGGTACTTTTGCTAAATAGTGGTCAATAAGTTTAGCAAAGGCATTAGGTGCCGCGGGTCCGGAGGGCAATTCTAATGATGCCGCTGCAGTAATCGGAATACATATTGTTTTGCAGGTTTGGTATTCTATGAGTGCTCGGATTAGTACCTTTTCTCCTATGGTTTCCAATTGGCCCCTAATAGGGAAAACAACACTATCCAAATAACCGACGGTCTCCAGATCTCCCGCTTCCATGAAACGCTCCGGTACGGGCCAATCAATTTCAAACGACACTATATTCGTTGAGCCTTCAAAATTTAAAACTGGAGGTGAGCCTGCATCTCCGGGACTGCGCCAATAGATTTTCCAGCCTGGGTCCATTCGGAACTGCAGACCTAGCTGAATTGTTTCATCGTAACCGACAGTGTCAGTTGCGGCGATTAGTCGTACCTCAGTAAATTCAGCTCGGTCCCATGTTGATGCGGTGTCGGCTGCACCCAACGTGGGCGCAAACAGGATATAAATACCCGTTAGCAGCGCTATCCAACGTAAGGAAAGACTGTATGCCATTGCCATTATGAGTTCATTGTAGATTCAAATTATATGGTACATTTTATGCGAAACAGGTATAGCCAATGTGAGGTCGTATAAGCATAATTTCGGCCAATTATTTAGGTGCGTTCAGCATGGGTGCAGATAAAGAATGTGACGGGTACCTCCCGGGGCAACTTTTAATCGCAATGCCAGGTATGGCAGACCCTCGCTTTTCCCAGAGCGTGATTTATTTGTGTGCCCACAATGAGGATGGCGCTATGGGGTTAGTGGTGAACAAACTTATTGGATCCCTTAGCTTCACTGAGTTGTTAAAGCAAATGGAGATTGCGTCAGACAAATTCGATTCCAGTATGGAAATTCATTTTGGCGGTCCCGTGGAGTCAGGGCGTGGCTTTGTGCTTCACAGTACGGATTACAATAGTGAAGGAACTATCAAGGTAAACAGTGATTTCGCTGTGACTGCAACGATTGACGTGCTCAAGTCTATAGCCGGCGGTAAGGGTCCTGCTAATCTTATGTTTGCTCTAGGCTATGCTGGTTGGGCGCCGGGGCAACTCGATAGTGAGATGCAGAACAACGGGTGGTTACACTGCACCGCGGATTTAAGCATCGTGTTTGGTGATGACAACCAAGCCAAATGGAAACTGGCGGCAGCTAAAATGGGCATCGATTTGTCGCTTTTAACCATTGAGGCTGGCCATGCCTGATTATATATTCGCCGGGTAACGAGTTTAGATAATTGTTTTTGCCATAATAAATGCCATTAAAAAGTTTAGTGTTTTGTGCTTTGTGCTGGAGATGGTGCAGTCGTAAAGCGCTCTCGGCGAGGTGAAACTCGTGAGTCCCGAATCGAATCGCGTGCCAAGGGGACTGGTGCCATCCTAGAGTCTGTTTCAAGCAGACTAAACAAGACATGGTCTTGCCATTGGCCATTAATTTTTAAATAGCGGCGCACATAACCTTCTTCTTGGAATCCTATTTTTTTTAATAAGGCTCGGCTCGCCTTATTCTGTGGTAGGCAGGCAGCCTCGATTCGATGAATCTTGAGTCGGTGGAATATGAACGGTAGGAGTGCTGATAATGCTTCCGTCATGTAGCCTTGGCCAGAATAATTTTCGCCAACCCAGTAGCCAATACTGCAACTTTGCGCGACTCCTCGCCGGACATCATTAATCGAGACGCTCCCGAGTAAGGCGCGGTCGTCCTTCCGGAATATTAAAAAAATATAAGCAGTGTCAGAATTTGTATGGACTGCATAGGTGCGGAGTCGGCGAAAAAAAGCTTTCCGCGTAAGCGCATCTTTGGGCCATGTTGGTTCCCAGGGCTCAAGGAAGCTCCGACTCGCTGTTCGTAAAGTGAGCCATTTTCTAACATCGCGTCGGCTGGGAGGGCGCAGGTAGACCCGACCTGCTTGGATCGGCTTGCCTCGCATGGCCTGAGACAGAGATTTAAAGAGGCCGATCATCCCTTTATCCTAATTTGGAAGCTGAAGACTCCGTCGGATTCCGAATTACCTTCGAGTCGATGACCAGTCAATTCGCAGAACATTTTGAAATCTTTTACGGAACTGGGATCAGTGGCAAAAACCGTTAAAAGGCTTCCTGAGGGTAGGGTTTTGATTGCTTTTTTAGCTTTTAGAACCGGCAAAGGGCAAGCTAGACCACAAACGTCCAGGTCATGCCGCTTTGAATCTTCATCCGAGACAATCATTCGCACCTTCGCTGAAGCTTATTTTTTAGTGCTTCATAATCAGGCATGTTTGATGATGGGCCAAGCGACGTAACTGTTAATGGTCCATTCGCCAACAGGCGACGGGCGACGGCCGACAATTTTGTTGGGTCCGCTGAGTCAATATTTTCGATAACCTCTGAGTTGGGGAGAGGGCGCCCAAAAAGCAGGAGCTGGCGTGCTAGTTGTTCACTACGTGCGCTCGTGCTTTCAAGAGACATCAAGAGTCCTGATTTTAGCTGGGCTCTTGCGCGTTTTGTCTCCGCATCACCAATGTTCTCAGCGACGTCCAGTAGTTCGTTGCACACTGTGTCAATCAATTCACCTGCAGATTCCGCGCTGGTACCAGCGTAAATGCCGAACAACCCACCATCTACATAACTGGTAGAGAATGAATAAATAGAGTAGGCAAGCCCGCGTTCCTCTCGTACTTTTTGAAAGAGGCGCGATGACATGCCCCCACCTAATAAGGTGGAAAATACCTGCAGGGCGTAATAATCGTTGTCTTCGTACGAAAATCCGTTGAACCCGAGTAGAAGGTGAACTTGCTCAAGCTCGCGCGGCTGATACAAATGTCCGCCAACATATTTGGCCTTTTCATAGGTATTATCATCTGTGGTGGTGGAGCCTAAGAATGTTTGGCTTGTTAATGCGACTAGTTGATCGTGATCAATATTTCCAGCCGCGGAGACCACCATGCGGGCGGGTGTGTAATGCTGGGCCATATAGGTGTCAAGAGTATGACGAGTGAAGCTTGAGACGTTTTCTGAGGTGCCAAGCACTGGTCGGCCCAGGGGCTGGTCCGGGAAAGCAATATCCTGGAAATAGTCGAATATTATGTCGTCGGGAGTGTCCTGAGCTTGACCAATTTCTTGGATGACGACCGTCTGCTCACGCATGAGTTCGTCTTGATCGAAAGTTGGATTTTGTAAAATATCCCCCAGTATGTTGACCGCGAGTGGCAAATCTTCCTTAAGAACCTTAGCAAAGTAGGCGGTCTGCTCTCGGGAGGTGTAGGCGTTAAGGTGCCCCCCCACGGCCTCGATTTCCTCCGCTATATCGCGTGCACTTCTTAGTTGGGTGCCCTTGAACGCCATGTGTTCAAGTAAGTGAGATATCCCATTGGTCTCTGGTTGTTCGCATCGCGCGCCGGCATTGACCCATACCCCAACCGATGCAGTTTCCAGAGATGGCATCTGTTCACTAATTACGCGCAACCCATTGTCCAGGGTGGTGACTTGTGGTGCCATGCAGTAGATTCCAATTTACTCTGTTGTGTTTAGGTGCCGACGCGGCTGCGGGATCGAATATAAGCCTGCAAGGTGTTAAGGTCACGCGGTAGCACGTCGCAGTGTTCATCAGATACCAACGCCTCGGCAAGGCGCTCGGGTGTTTTTGGGCGACGCCCCGTAGCCCTTTCCACCGAATCCGGAAACTTTGCTGGGTCAGCGGTTGCTAACGAAATAACTGGACCGTTCTCGGTTGTAACGAATGTGCGCGCGGCTGCGACGCCTACCGCCGTGTGAGGATCGATCAATAACCCAGTCTCTGCGTGAACCCTTCCCATTTCGGCTAGTGTTAGGGTTTCATCAATTGCAATACCCGTGAACAGGGTGCGGGCCTTATTAAGTCTTTCGGCTTCGATCGTAAATCCTCCATCTGAACCCAATGCTTCCATTCGTCGAGAAATCTCAACCCCATTTCGATCATAAATTTCAAACAATAACCTCTCAAAATTGCTGGCAACCTGGATATCCATGCTGGGCGTGATCGTTGGTGTTACGTCTCCTAGCCAGTGTTTCCCAGTTGTTAGTGATTGAGTAAGGATATCGTTTCGATTGGTGGCGACGATCAGCCGCTTCACTGGCAAGCCCGTCCGGTGAGCGACATAGCCCGCATAGACATCGCCGAAGTTTCCGGTCGGAACTGCGAAGGTCGGTGGCCAATCATTCAGGCGCGATGCTGCAACATGGTAATAGACTACTTGGGCTAGTATTCTCGCCCAATTGATTGAATTGATGGCAGCCAATGCTAGGTCGTATCGAAACGCCCTGTCGTTAAACATTGCTTTCACCAGTCTTTGGCAGTCATCGAAAGTGCCCTCTATGGCAATATTGTGGACATTCTCGGCGACCACTGACGTCATTTGTCGCCGCTGAACGTCTGATATCAGACCAAGAGGATGAAGGACAAAAATGTCAAGATTAGAACGGCCTTGGCACGCAGCAATTGCAGCCGATCCTGTGTCTCCAGATGTTGCGCCAATTACAGTTAGGCGCTCACCTTTCCGTTGCAGAACATGGTCAAATAATCGACTCAGAACTTGTAGAGCAAAATCTTTAAAGGATAGAGTGGGGCCGTGAAAAAGCTCCAGAAGCCAGTGGCCATCGCCTATTTCTACTAAAGGTGCCACATCTTTGTGTTGAAACTCAGAGTACGCATCACGGGTTATAGCATTCAGTGCGGCGCTGTCGATTTCTCCATTCACGAAAGGTTCCATGAGACGGGCGGCATCCTCCGCGTATGAAAGTCTTCGGGTATCAGGTCCATTCCAAACAGCGGGCCATTCTGCGGGTACGTAGAGCCCGCCGTCTGGCGCCAAGCCAGCCAGCAGCGTCTCTTCGAATCCAATAATCTGGTCGCTTCCGCGTGTACTTAGGTATTTCAATATTTTGCCTAAAGTTTCGCCGTTGATGTCCTTGGCGTGGGCTAACTCACGGAGTCCCAAGCGTTCAAGAATGTATCTCGTCTCTAGCTAAATTCTCTTGTGATCGGGCTTTAGACGCTCCAGCAGAGTTGGATGGATTAATGTGCCACTCGCGACTAAATTTGGATGCAGTATATCTTCGTCGTTGTAACGGTGTGGTGTGCCGCTGGCATCTGTCATAAGTCCTCCGGCCTCACGAACCAGTAAATCTCCAGCAGCGATATCCCAATCGCTTTTGGGTCTGAGGGCGATTACTGCATCAAGCTCACCGGTTGCAACCAGTGCTAACTTATAGGCGATTGCGTCAACTTGTTTCAGTGTTACCTCGGGAAAGAGGTGACTCCAAAGTTGCTGGCGGAGCTCGGTTTTACTAGTTCCCAGCACCACAGCCGGCAAAGCTGCCGTTTCACTGGTTGTCGCATTTTCACCATTCAGTCTGGTTCCACCCCCCTTTACCGCATCGAAAAGTTCATCGGTAATTGGATTGTATACAGCTGCAGCAATCGGTTCTTGGTCACAGACTAGCGCGATTGAAATCGCAAACTCGGCGATGCCGTCGATAAATGATTTAGTGCCATCTATGGGGTCAATGATCCAAGCTCTTCTTGCATTAATACGTTGCGGTGGGAGCGGCAATTCTTCCGAAATAATTATGTCCTGAGGACGTGAAGTGCGTATGACGGAGATAATTTCTTGGTTTACTGCGATGTCAGCGTCCGATACGGGGTCTCCTGGTTTCTTTTCGCGGACCTCAAAGTCGCCGCGAAAGAAAGATTTGGCAACGATGCCGCCTGCACGTGCTGCATCGAGCGCTACAGCAAGATCCGATTCAAGTCCAAATCTGGGGGTAGTCATGGCGGTATCTAGGGACATAAGCCACACACCATAGCAGCGGCCTATGCGTGAGCAAGTAGGAGGAGCTAGCAAAAAGCTCCTTATTTCCCCAGAAATTGCTTGGCGCGGACACGCTATCAATATGCCAGTGAGGCCCTACATTTCTCTGAAGAGATGAGGAGAGGAAGATTTTCGTCGGCGGAGTCCGATCCTGACTTGCCAATTGCGTCAAGTGAATCCGAGAAGGGAAATTAGCTACAGATAGGTTAGATGCTAAAACCTGTACTAAAATCACGTCTGACCCTGAGTTCATTCAGTGCAACGTTTGTTAAATAAGTATGTAATTGGAGTGGGAAACGTTACCGCTTGTTGCGCCGCCGCCACTGAAAGCAGAGGCTGAATTGTACGATTCTGTGCCGGTTCATAGTCAAACAGCGCTCGTAGTTTTTAATCCAACGGCGGGGAAACGGGGCAGGTTCCTCTTGAACGCGGTTGTGGACGAACTTCGTATTTTAGGATGGCACGTCTCTTTAGTTGAGACCAAACAAAAGGGTCATGCTGAGCAGATCGCATCTGGTCTTTATGAAGGATCTTGTAACGGGCCAGATATTTTGGTTGTTGCTGGTGGAGACGGTACCATAAACGAGATCATTAATGGCTTGGCCGTTATTGGCAGACTTGATTTGCCAGTTGGTCTGATCCCTATAGGAACAGTCAATCTGTTGGCGAGCGAAATTAAGCTACCCCGTAGCCCTCACTTACTTGCTCAAATTATTTCAGACGGTCATTTGCGAAACGTTGTGTTGGGGCAAATTTGTACGAAGTACAAAAGTCGCTTTTTTGTGATGACTGCAGGCGTGGGATTTGATGCGCGCTCAGTATCGAGGGTTTCACACCGACTCAAACGCTTAAATGGTAAATTGGCCTATATCGTAGCCGGGATAGAGGAATACTTGCTTGGCAGGTGGCCTTGCTACCAAGTGATCGTCGATGGCGAGGACGTTGTGGCCCGATCCATATTATTTGCTAATGGGAAATATTACGCAGGAGGAATGATTTGGGCTTCCGCAGCAAATATTGAACTGTCTGCGCTTGAAGTTGGTATTTTTGCTCGCGCCGGGCGGCTTCGGCTCCCATTGTATGCCCTTGGGTTGATCGCAGGAAGGCTCTACCAGATGCGGGATGTATCTATTCGCACCGCGACAAAGATTCACTTATTGGGGCCACCGAATGAACCAGTGCAAGCCGATGGAGATATTGTCGCACATCTCCCTGTCCGTATTTCAGTTGCATCCGTTGGTGCAAGGATATTAGGCCCAAGTCGATGAAAACTTGCCTCGGCCTGTCAAACGCCCGCTACTGTCATTCCATCAACCCGCAGAGTTGGTGCGTTAACTCCATAACGGAACGTTAGATCGTCAGCCGGCGTAAGTTTTAGAAACATATCTTCTATATTGCCCGCTACCGTCATTTCGTTGACTGGATGGGCGAGTTCACCATTTTCAATCCAAAATCCAGATGCCCCTCGGCTGTAATCGCCGGTGAGACTATTGAAACTCATTCCCATCATCTCAGTGACATAAAACCCGCTATTTATATTCCCAATCAGATCGTCGCGTGAGATCTCACCTGGAGACATGTAAAGATTTGTTGGTCCTGGGCTTGGAGGTGTCGACGTGCCGCGTACCGCATGACCCGTACTCCGTAGTTTTAACTGTCGGGCTGAACGGGTATCGAGAAGCCAAGTTGTCAAGACACCATTTTCTACAATTTTCCTTAATTCACCGGGCACACCTTCGCCGTCGAAGGGTCGGGATGAAAGACCCCGCTCTCGCAGCGGATCGTCGATGATATCAACACCGATGGCGAATAGTTGCTTATCCATTTTATCCTTCAGAACGCTTGTTCCGCGCGCAATGGCTGCTCCCGAAATCAGTCCAGCTAGAAGTCTTGGAAAGCCGCCTGAAAGTCGAGGGTCAAAAACTACAGGCACTTGTTGGCTTTTGGCTTTTCTCGGATTGAGGCGCCTTACTGCCCTTTCTCCGGCACGTTGCCCAATATCGGAGGCTGGCTCCAGATCACTAAAATGATGGGCAGAGCAATATTCGTAGTCACGCTCCATCTGTGTATCCGAGCCGGCGATTACCGAGGCTGAGATCCCAAAATTGGTCGCTAGGTACCCACCGGCGAAGCCGGCGCTATTGGCCAGAGTTATTGCACTTTTTCCTGCGTTTGACCCGGCTCCTTCCGTATTGGTCACCCCATCGACGGCACGGGCCGCATCTTCGGCAAGTGCCGCTAGCTCGAGCAAAGTGGCTGACGACGGCATTTCAGAATCCGCCAGGTCTAGGTCAATAACCTCTTGGGTGAGTTGATCGCTCTCTGGAAGGCCGCAGTGAGGGTCTTCAGGTGCGTTCCGGGCCATTGTTACAGCACGTTCGATCAGCTCGTTGAGTGCTGTAGTTTGCAGATCGTTGCTGGATACTATGGCCTGGCCATGGCCAATTAAGACTCGAAGACCAAGGTCGCCAGACTCAGCCCGTTCAACGCCCTCGTTGCGACCCATCCGCCAGCTCGCGCTTGATGATACAGAATCAATCATGATTGCATCGGCAGCATCGGCGCCAGCTTTGCAAGCTTTGGCAACAAAATCGGAAAGAAAGTCTGGATCGGGTTTTTGTTCTGACATTGATCTCGCTCTTTATTGAAGATGCCAAGGCTATTTTGGCTTGTCCGGGTAAAGCTATATCCCGGCTTGGATTAAATTTCGACCAGTCATTACGCAAACGAAGGTTAACGCGGCCAGTTCCATGTTAAAATGAGAAGGCCCGATTATAGAAAGAGGTATCTATAAAATGATTAAAGACTCACCCATATTGACTATTCGGCGCAATTTTCAACGCCCAACTAAAGCACAGATTCAGTCTTTCGAGAGCGTGTCCACGGGTTTTGTTGTCGACAGTCAAGACGGAAACGGAGCCTTAGATTACCGGATCAAGCCATTACTGGATGATTCAAGCAGCACGTTTTTTGGTGTAGCTGTTACTTGCCAGACAGGTCCATCCGATAATTTGGCTGCTCACGGGGGTCTCGCTCTGGCGGAGCCTGGCGACGTATTGGTTGTTGCAACGGGAGGGTACACCGGAGCGGCGGTGATTGGGGATAATATGGCTCACATGGCGAAGAACAAAGGTGTCCTCGCCATCGTTACTGACGGCGTACTGCGAGATCTCCCGGGATTATTGGAAGTTGGGATTCCAATGTTCTGCCGGGGAATAAGCCCAAACTCTCCTGCTCGCAATGGTCCCGGAACAGTCGGGCTGCCAGTCACACTCGGTGGAGTTTCCGTATCATCCGGCGATTTGGTTATCGGGGACCGAGATGGCGTCGTGATTGTTTCGCAACAAACTTTAACTCGAGTAATCGGCGAGCTTGAGGAAGTGCGTCAAATTGAGGCGGTTATGGAGGCGAAGGTGAAAGACGGGCTAACCCTGAGTGACGGTATCTGTGAATTGTTAGCTTCCGATAAAGTCCGCAACCTCGATTGATGGTTATGACCAATATCCGTGCTCGGTTGTCACCCGACATTAATTTGAATTCTGTATTGGTAGAATCGAACAACGAAAATCATAGGTCTGCTGTTTCAGAAGATTTTGTCTGAATAGCGATATTGCGCGTTTAATGCAAAATGAAGCAAAGGGCTGTTCAGGTGGCGAGGTATTACAGTTTTTTTATGTGTAAGGATAAATAATTACTACGAAATGATTACATGCTCTTTGGTAATGATAAACGCAGGTTTTCCTTCTTTGATAAAATTAACTTCGTCTGCGCGCGTGTTTGCATATGCTTCTGTGGATACACCCGCGCGCATTCCATCAACCGAGTCAAACCATGTGATTGCAATCCCGTCCCATGCCGGTTGTGGGTCACGCTTGTAGCCCGACAACTTCGTATGACTCTGCACATACCGTTGCACCGTAGGAATTTCTGAGGCTATTTTCCCGTGTGTGCCGCGCCAGTATTTCTGAAAAGATTGTATATCCATACCCGGCTTACGGGTGACAAATTCAATATTTTTGACTCCATTTTTTGGTATGTCGCCATTTTTTATTACGTGCTCCTCGGTCAAAATTAACGTGAGGCTCTGCCGATCGATGAAATTTTCTTCATCCTCTACGATATCTCTGTAGGCATTTGTGGTCGCCATTTCGCGAAGGATATTGGTATCGTCAACCCATATTTCTGCGAGTCCATCGTATAGGAGGCCTCCTTTGCGATATCCACCTATCAGCGGGTGGGATTGCACATACCGTTTCACGTGCGGCAATTGCTTTACAACTTCGGCGTGAGTAAAGCGCCAATAGGTTTGGAATTCTTCCACTGACATGTTTGGTTTGCGCCGGATCAACGTGCACGCTTTCAACATAGTTTTCTCCGTTTTAGCCATTTCATCGCAGCACACCCGAATGACTGAATTATGTGGTTCCCTTTTTGTTAATGCTGATCCTACTTAGGTCTACTCTGTTACCAAATCGATGTGCCGGTTCCGGGCAGGCCGTACGCAGCCCACTTCTCCGTGACCCTCGCAATTACATCCTCGGTCATCGAGATCTTACGCCCCCACTCGCGGCTTGTTTCTGGGGGGATCTTATTGGTTGCGTCTAGTCCCATCTTCCCCCCAAGCCCCGGGTTTGGACTTGCAAAATCAAGATAATCGATCGGCGTATTGTCCAGCAATGTAACGTCGCGTACCGGATCCATCCGAGTTGCTACCGCCCACATTACATCCCGCCAATTTCGTGCGTCGATGTCATCGTCAACGACGATGACTATTTTTGTGTAGAGAAATTGACGCAAGTACGACCAGACACTCATCATGATCCGCTTGGCGTGCCCAGGGTAGGTTTTTTTTATTGAAACTATGGCAATACGGTAACTGCATCCCTCGGGCGGCAACCAAAAATCAACAATTTCAGGAAACTGCTGTGTCAGTAGTGGAATAAATAATTCGTTTAGCGCTTCGCCAAGTACACTCGGTTCGTCTGGCGGGCGGCCAGTAAAAGTGGATAAGTAAATTGGATTGTGTCGGCGTGTTATGGCGCTAATCGTAAACACGGGAAATTTCTCAGAAGAGTTGTAATAGCCTGTGTGATCGCCGTATGGGCCTTCGTCCCGATAATCGTCCAATGATACATGCCCTTCGAGCACTATTTCGGCTTCAGCGGGAACTTTAAGAGGGACTGTTTTGCAATTTACCAATTTCGTTTTTTTGCCCCGAAGTAGGCCGGCGAACTGGTATTCTGATAGAGATTCGGGAACCGGCGTGACGGCTGCAAGGATGGTAGCTGGATCGGCACCGATTACCGCTGCAGCCGGTAGAGGTTCCGGCCGCTCATTGGACCAACTTTGATAATGTTGGGCGCCTCCGCGGTGAGAGAGCCAACGCATTAAAGTTTGGTTGCGTCCTATGACCTGCATTCTGTATACGCCGAGATTAAAATTGTCCTCGTCTTTATTTCCGGGGCCTTTTGTGACCACGAGAGGCCACGTTATCAATGGAGCTGGCTCGTTCGGCCAACAGGTTTGTATGGGCATTGTTGCAAGATCGATGTCTTTTCCTTTGATGAGAAGCTCTTGAACAGACCCAGTTCGGAGAGTTTTCGGCTTCATTGCCATTGCGGTCTTGATGAGAGGAAACATTCCCATGGCCTCGCGCCAACCACCGGGTGGTTCGGGTTGCCGGAGCGCTGCCAATGTTTCTCCGAGATCTCTCAATTGACTAGGTTCTCGGTCCATGCCCCACGCAACACGTTTGGTGGTTCCAAAGAGGTTTACCAAAACAGGCATGTCGAATCGGTGCTTAGAGTCGACAACGTTTTCGAATAAAACTGCTGGTCCCTGTTGAGCAAGCAGGCGAGTTTGAATTTCCGTCATTTCCAGGACCGGTGATACAGGTTCGGAGACACGAACTAACTCGCCGGATTTTTCCAAGCGTTCGACAAAATCGCGCAAGCTCCCGTAAGGCATTTTTTTAATTCTTTCGGACTTGGCCCTTGAAATAGGGGCTCCCTAACTAGGTTTGTCAAACTCGATGCGTGCTGCACTCTTTAATTTTAGCTAGCGAGAAAGCCAGCGAAAACAATAGCTGCAAAATAATGATTCGATTTAAACATCGTAAGGCAACTTTCAGGGTCGTCAAAGTCGACTGCATTCGCCTGCCAGGCGAGTTGAATACCTGCAATTGTTAGCCCTACGTAAGCTGGCCAATTGAGATCTGCAAGTAACGCCGAAGCCGTTAGGCCCAACATCGTTAAAGAATAGAACACCGGTATTGCCAGCCGACTATATCGGCCAAGCCAGAGCGCTGATGATTTGACACCAATCAACGCGTCATCGTCCTTATCTTGATGAGCGTAAATGGTGTCATATCCGAGAGTCCAAGCAACACCAGATCCATATAACACAAACACTTGCCAATCGAGTGATCCCTTTACGGCTGACCAAGCGACTAGTGCCCCCCAGTTAAACGTCAACCCTAGCCAAATTTGCGGCCACCAGGTGATACGCTTCATAAAAGGATAGGCGACAATTAGTGGAATGGAACAAAGGCCTATGAATACTGCTGTGTCGTTTAATTGCAACAGAATCAGCAATCCAGCTAGGCTTAGTGCGGACATAAATAGAAGGGCACGTATTACGGAGATTTGGCCACTTGCAATTGGTCTGTTTCGGGTGCGTGCGACAAGAGCGTCAAAGTCGCGATCGACGATGTCGTTAAAGATACAGCCCGCGCCACGCATCACGATTGCGCCGAGCAGAAACAGCAACAAGAAATTAAGTATTTCTTCAATCGTTGAGCTTGTAAGTGCCACAGCCAGCCAGCAGGGCCACAAAAGCAACCAATAGCCGATTGGGGCGTCTGCACGGATAAGCTGTAAATATGGCAATGCGGAGCGCAACATTAATTTATACTTGGATGTTTCAGGTACCTTTAAGGGTGTGGGCGCTTTATTGGGTTTGAGTCGGGTGCTACGGCGGTTCCTTCGGTGTATGACATAACATGCTTATCTTTTATTTTAGTGGCTATTTGGAATATTTCCGATCATGCAAGGTGACAACGATAGTTCCGTGATTGCGCGTCTTTTCGTCGATACATCACTTAAGGCCCAGCAAGCGTTGAAAGCGAGCTCTTCTCAGGCGCATTATTTGCGACACGTGCTACGCGCTCAGACCGGGTCTCTGGTTGCCGTGTTTAATGGGATGGACGGAGAGTGGTTGGCACGAGTGAATTTGAGACATAGATCCAACTGTTCATTCATGGTCGAGCAACAACGTCGTCCCCAAGCGGAGGAGCACGGACCCTGGTTGCTGTTTGCGCCGGTCAAGCAGTTGAGGCTTGATTATTTGATCCAAAAATCCGTGGAGTTGGGTGTCGAATTGATTCAGCCGGTGCGGACCCGAAGGACGGTTGTGAGGAAAATTAATCCAGATCGTCTTCATGCAAATGCGATCGAAGCGGCTGAACAATGCGGACGTTTGACCGTTCCTAAAACCTGCAACTATGCCGATATTTCGGATGTGGTAGAAGGTTGGCCAGTGAATCGAATGTTATTTTGGGGTGACGAAACTGGCCAGGGGACACCGGCATTGCCCGCCTTCAGGGAGGGTGGTAGGGATGCGGCGTTCTTAATTGGTCCCGAAGGCGGGTTTGAAAATTCGGAGCGCACGTTCTTGAGGGAGCAGCATTTTACTCGGGCCATTGATTTGGGGTCACGTGTTTTGCGTTCTGATACAGCTGCCATAGCGGCACTGGCCTTATGGCAAGGTGCACTTAACGATATTGCTGTAGCGTAGTGTAGAACAAGGCTAATTGCCGTTGCCAACAATCGAGTTTATTTAGGCGTGCCGGCTTTGCTCTAACGGAGCGCTGGTCATTATCGGGAGGATGGATGAGTCACGCTATTGAAAGCGATGAGCGGGTTACTGATAAACGGACTCTGATCGAATACCTCGAGCAGGGTTGTAGGCCCAAAGCCGATTGGCGAATTGGCACTGAGCACGAAAAAATCGGCTATCAACTGGATGATCTCCGCCCTTTGCCATACGAGGGTGACTTCGGTATTTGCGCGATGCTCAAGGGATTGCAACGGTTTGATTGGTTGCCGGTGTTTGAACGCGGGAATGTCATCGCACTTACAAAGGATGGCCAATCCATCAGTTTGGAGCCAGGCGGGCAATTTGAGCTGTCTGGTGCAATGCTTGAGACAATTCATGAGACCTGTGCGGAGGTCAATGCTCATCTTGGGCAAGTCCGGGAGGTTGCTGAGGAGCTTGGGGTTGGATTTATTGGTATCGGCATGCAGCCAAAATGGGGACGCAACGTAATTCCAGTAATGCCCAAAAGACGATACGATATCATGCGTGCCTATATGCCCACAAAGGGCGATAGGGGTCTTGATATGATGCTCCGAACCTGCACCGTGCAAGTCAACCTGGACTTCGCTTCAGAAGCAGACATGGTAAAGAAATTTCGGATTGCGCTCGCGCTTCAACCAATCGCAACTGCTTTGTTTGCTAATTCACCTTTCGTGGATGGGAAACCGAGCGGTTTTTTGAGCACTCGATCAGAGACCTGGTTTGATACCGATCCAGACCGTTGTGGAATCCCTAGGTTCGTATTTGAGGAAGGGATGAGCTTTGAACGTTATGTCGACTTTGCACTTGACGTTCCCATGTATTTCGTTCGCCGGGGTGATGATTATATCGATGCGAGTGGTCAGTCCTTTCGTGATTTCCTAACCGGGGAACTGCCGGCTTTACCCAGGGAACAGCCGACTTTTGGTGACTGGTCCGATCATCTAACGACTATTTTCACCGAGGTCCGGCTCAAACAATTTCTGGAAATGCGTGGCGCTGACGCCGGTTCTTGGAACAGGCTGTGTGCGCTGCCAGCGCTGTGGGTTGGATTGCTTTATGATTCATCTTCTCTAGATGCTGCTGCCGAATTGGTTAGGGATTGGAAGTATGAAGAAATCGTAGACCTAAGAGCGAAGGCAGCTCGCAGTGGGCTCAGGGCCGATTTTCGAGGATCCTCTGTGCGGGACATTGCTGACCAGATGCTTGATTTGGCGTCAGAAGGGCTTAAACGCCGCGCTTGTTTAGACAACGCTGGCAGTGATGAGACAGGCTTTCTGACACCGCTTCGCGGTGTTGTCCAATCAGGCCGCACGTTGAGTGAGGAATTGCTCGACGCTTTTAATGGCCGTTGGAGCAAGACGGTTGACCCGTTGTTTGGTGAATTCTCTTATTAACCGAGTTACCCTAATCGTGTGAGAGTCGCTGGTGTTCTATCCGTGCTGTAAGGACCTTCCGGAATTATTGAAGACTTTTATCAATCAGGGCTATACCAACTGAATAGCTACTAACCAGAGGAAGTGCGATGGCAAGTATTAATATCGAGTTTTCACGATTTTCGGCCTTCTATACTCCTCTGATCATGACGATGGCCGGGGGCTTTTTGCAGCGTGAGGACCTTGAACCTCAATATAGTGTTTCCCCAGCTGGCACGTCCGCAATAGCCTCTTTGGTTGACGGATCCGTGCACGTCGTACAATCGGCACCGTCGCAAGCTTTTGCACTTCTAGAAAAAAACGAAATTCCCCCGGTAACTCACTTTGCCCAAATTAACGAAATGGATGGATTTTTTTTAAGTGGTAGAACCATCGATCCAGATTTTTCCTGGTCCAAACTGGTGGGCAAAAAAGTATTAGTGGATCATGGAGGGCAACCACTGGCTATGTTCAAGTATGCGTGCTTCAAAAAAGGCATAGACTTCACTGACATTGGCGTCGTTGATGCAGGTACGACCGATGAAATGGAGGATGCATTTCGAGCCGGAGAAGGGGATTACGTTCACGCGCAGGGTCCCACACCACAGCAATTAGAGAAAAATGGTGTCGGCCACGTGGTCGCTTCAGTTGGTGAAGCAATTGGTCCATGTGCGTTTTCAAGTTTGGCTGCGATGCGTGATTGGTTGAACGGTGACATGGCTGCAGCTTTCATGAGGGCCTACCGTAACGCTCGACAATTGATTAACAGCGCGCCTGCATCTGAAATTGCACAAATGGAGAGAGATTATTTTCCCAAAGTTGACTTGGATGTGCTCACTGACACTATCGGTTTTTATCAGGGGTTAGGCTGTTGGACTCCGCACGTCGAAATTACGCATAACGCATTTGAGGCGGCCCTCGATATATTTTTGCATGCGGGCACGATTTCGAAGCGCCATGCCTATGAGTTGGCAATCTCAGCCCCGCCAGCCGCATAAACATTTTTAAGGCCCTTACAAGGGTGTTTTTGTCTCATCTCAGACATGGTTATCTGCTACGGAGAACTAGCGAGAGCTTCACGTCGGGCTGTAATGCGTCAGTTGCTATTTTATTCGAGTGCCTCGGTGCCGCCTACGGTGAGCCCATCAATTAACAGGGTAGGCTGGCCTACGCCCACTGGCACTAATTGTCCGTTTTTTCCGCAGGTACCGATGCCTGGATCAAACTCCATGTCGTTACCGACAGCTTTGACCTTTTTGAGAACTTCAAAACCGCTTCCAATAAGGGTTGCTCCCTTCACGGGTGCACCTATTGCCCCGTCCTTAATTTTGTAGGCTTCTGAAGCAGAAAATACAAATTTTCCATTAGTGATATCAACCTGACCACCACCAAAATTCACTGCGTAAAGGCCGTTTTTTACCGAGCGCAAAATGTCCTCTGGGTGGTCCTTCCCAGCGCACATAATTGTATTCCGCATGCGTGGCATAGGCTGATGTGCAAAACTCTGGCGTCGCCCATTGCCCGTCGATCGTGTTCCCATCAGCCGCGCATTCATGCGGTCTTGCATATACGCAACCAAGATACCGTCTTCGATGAGTGTGGTTGATTGAGTGGGTGTGCCTTCGTCATCGATGGATAGTGATCCGCGGCGGTCGGTGATTACACCATCGTCCACCACCGTAACTCCAGGTGCAGCCACCCTCTCACCCATCAGGCCAGAAAACACGCTTGTCTTCTTCCTGTTGAAGTCGCCTTCTAGACCGTGGCCAATGGCCTCGTGCAACAGGATACCTGGCCAGCCGGGTCCGAGAACAACCTGCATTTCACCCGCAGGAGCTGGGTCAGCTTCCAGCAATATGTGTGCTTGGCGCAAAGCTTCATCAACATGGCTTTGCCAAGTCTCGGGTGCTAGCAGCAGATCATATCCGAACCGCCCCCCCGAACCGTAGCTGCCGCTCTCCATATGTTTATTGTCACCGATAACAACGGATACGCTAAGACGGACGAGAGGTCGGATATCCCCCGCAAGTTCGCCTCCAGATCGCATAATTTCAACTGCTTGCCAGTTTCCGGTGAGTGATGCCATTACTTGGCGCACACGAGGGTCCTTTGTCCGGGCATAGGCGTCAATATCTTGCAATAACTTTACTTTAGTCTCGAATGGTGTTTCTTGAAGCGGGTTATCGTCTACATAAAGCTGCTGGTTTGTAGCTGCTGGCGCTGTTTCCATTTGGCCCGCTGCTCCGGATCGGACTGCTTTTACGGTGTCGCTCGCCCGTCGTATCGCATCTTCACTTAATTCCGACGCGTGACCATACCCTGTCGCTTCTCCAGAAATTGCGCGCAAACCGAATCCCTGTGAAGTATCAAAACTGGCTGCTTTAAGTTTGCCGTCATCGAAGGAAAAACTCTCAGATTGACGGTATTCTAAAAATAATTCACCGTCATCCGCACCGTGGAGTGCGTCACTCACGATTGACTCTACCCTTGCAGGTTCCAGGTCGGTACGGTCAAAAAACAATTTGTTGAGTTGGGCAATATCGGTCATTAGTGAGATCCTAGGTTTCGGGCATTTTCTGCGATGAACGAACTGTCTAATATGTACCTCATCCACTTGAGGTAGCCAACCAAACGATGGTTTCAGGCACACCTCAATCTTCGTATATAGTTGTAGATGGCATATCCTTGCCCTTAAACAGGACCCCCCCAACTCCTGGTGCCGTTGTAGTGGGGCCACAAAGAGGCCCAAGGGTAGTGCTTACCATGCCGACTTTCGACGGGTATGATCCCCTTCCCGCACAGAGTTTTTCGGAAGCGGCAGAAGTCTCTTCCCAATCGTGGCTTTGTTTGGCTGTCAGCCTTGATTATCCGCCGATTCGCGAGGCTTGGGGTGAGACTGCTGGATGGTTAGCGCCTGCGGTCGATTTTGCCGACTTTAAGGAACAGTTTGGGGTGTTTGCACCGCGCCTCGGCCTTCTCGTGCCAGCTTTATTCGTAATTGATACATCGGATCGCCTGCTTTATTGCGAGGTTGTAAACGCACTTGATGCTAAGGTTGATTTCAACGCGGCCCGTGAAGTGCTGCTAGGCTAATGTCTCCATAAACCAAACTTTAAGTTGACCATCATGACTTTGCCTCTTGAAAACATTATGAAATTTGGTGTGCAGACAATTTACCGTCGGACGGAGCCCGCTGTGGGTCCATGGACGCCAGATACAGAGGATGCACGGCGTCTTATTCGACTAGTTGATAATTTGGGTTACGATTCAATGTGGGTTGGAGATCACGTTGCATTTACAATTCCGATACTTGAATCCATTACCCAATTATCCTGGGCGTGCGGACAAAGTGAACGGCTCACCTTCGGGACGGGTATTTATCTGCTCCCTTTGCGCCATCCCACGCCAGTGGCTAAAGCGATTTCAACCCTTGATCATCTTTGTGGCGGGAAGCTGATTTTCGGCGTTGGTGTTGGTGGGGAGTTTCCAAATGAATTTGAGGCCTGTGGAATACCGGTAAATGAACGCGGAGCGCGCTTGAACGAAGGCATAGCCGTGTTAAGGAAGCTGTGGCATGGCGGAAAGGTGAGCAACGACGGCAAGTTTTACCCATTCCCCGACATTGAACTGCTGCCAACGCCGCTCCAGAAAGGTGGTCCGCCAATCTGGTGTGGTGGGCGCTCAGAAGGTGCTCTGGCCCGAGCCGGTAAACTTTGCGATGGTTATATCTCCTATGTTGTAACTCCTGAAATGTTCAGCGACTCCATGGAGAAGATCAGTGCCGCCGCTGAGGCTGCGGGCCGTGATGTGGAAGCGTATGGCACTGGGCATCTCTTATTCTTGCGTATCGACGACAGTTACGAGAAAGCACTGGACGCTGCGACAGAAGCATTGAGTGTGCGCTATGCGATGGATTTTCGTCGCCCCGCGCAAAAATATTGTGCACTCGGCCCACCGGCAGATATTGCCGCTAAAATAGAGGCCTTTAAGGCCGCTGGAGTGCGTCATTTTGTGCTCGATTTTGTTGGGCCCTATGAGCAACGGGACCAGCAGATTACGCGCTTCGCTAAAGAAGTACGCCCATTGTTGGGTGTGGCTTAGTGGCGTCGGAGTCTGTGACGTTGTGGGGACGTTTTTTGGGTCGGTCCATTGAGCGCGTGGAAGACGCCGCACTTCTGACGGGACGAGGCCGTTTTGGCGATGACCTTCCGGTTCGTGCCGATACATTGCACGCGGCGTTTTTACGGTCGCCGCATGCTCATGCGGATTTAGGTGTGATTGATGTGTCAGACGCACTCGCTATGAAAGGAGTTGAAGCGGTTGTTACCGGTGAAGACGCAAAGGCGCACACGAAACCATTTGTTGCCGGCCTCAAGCAACCTATCAAACATTATTGTGTTGCTGTGGAAAGGGTTCGTTACGTTGGCGAACCAGTCGCAATTGTCGTCGCGAAAGACCGTTATATTGCGGAGGATGCGCTTGAAAAAATCCATGTAACCTATCAGCCTTTGTCTGCTGTAGTGGATGTCGAGAAATCCATCACTTCGGCGGCGCCGGTACTGCATGAGGCAGTGGGCAGCAATCTCTTGAGCGACCGCACCTTTATCTATGGTGCTCCTGACGAGGCTTTTCTGGATTCAGATCACCGGGTGAATATCACCGTTCGTTATCCCCGAAACAGTTGCACCCCAATTGAGTGTTTTGTCGTTGTAGCCGAATATGACCCAGCCAAGGGCGGCTACGATGTGTTGGCCAATTTTCAGGGCCCTTTCACGCTTCACTCGGTTATGGCACTAGCGCTGGGAGTTCCAGCAAATCGTTTGCGGCTTCGGACACCACCCGATTCAGGCGGCAGCTTTGGCGTTAAGCAGGCCGTGTTTCCTTATGTTGTGGCAATGGCACTCGCCTCTCGCCTTGTCTGTCGGCCGGTAAAGTGGGTTGAGGATCGGCTTGAGCATCTTCTGGCAGCAAACGCGGCAACGGGAAGGGTCACCAGAATAGAGGCGGCGGTGAACAATGAGGGTGAGATTATCGCATTTGATATTGACCAACTCGAGGATTGTGGTGCGTACCTGCGAGCACCAGAGCCAGCGTCGCTTTATCGCATGCATGGCAATCTCTCTGGCGCTTATAAATTGCGCCATATTCGCGTGCGGAATCGTGTGGCTTTGACGAATACCGTCCCAAGCGGACTCAATCGGGGATTTGGCGGCCCGCAGCTCTATTACGCCATTGAGCGGTTGATGGATCGGATTGCGGTGAGGTTGCGCATGGATCCTATCGAACTAAGAAAAAGAAATTTCGTTTTGGCCGAGCAGTTTCCTTACCGGTGTCCAGCGGGCGCATTATTGGACTCGGGTGACTATCAACGGTCTGTTGATCTCGCTGTGACCGATGGCAAGTGGCAGGAGTTGCTGCGCCGCCGCAACCAAGCTCGGGCAGAGGGGCGTCTTTACGGTATCGGGTGTGCAGCTGTGGTGGAGTCGAGCATGTCCAACATGGGTTATATCACAACGGTATTGGACGCCGAGGAGCGTGCACGTGTAGGCCCAAAAAACGGTGCATTGACGATTGTCACAGTCACGTTGGACCCGCTTGGTTCGGTAAGTGTAGTGATTGACTCATTGCCTCAGGGGCAAGGTCACCAAACTGCTATTGCCCAAGTGATAGCCGAAGTGCTTGGAATTTTGCCGGAAGAGGTTGCAATTGAGAGTGGCTTTGACAGCGGCGTGGCAGGTTGGTCGATCGCAGCCGGCAATTACTCCAGTCGCTTCGCTCCGGCTGTTGCAGGCACAGCGTATTTGGCCGCAAGTCGGCTGCGAGACCGATTATCACGTCTTGCATGCCAACATCTTAACGTTGCAACGGAAAAACTTGAGTTTGCTGATGGAAAAATCTTTTCGAGTGATAATCCGGCAAATTCGGTGCCGTTTCGTCGCATTGCTGGATCAAGTCACTGGTCTCCAGGGACTCTGCCAGAGGGGCTAGAACCTGTGGTCCGGGAAACGGCCACATGGACGCCACCGCAACTTGAGGCGCCAGATGCGTCGGATCGTATCAACGGCGCCACTGCTTATGGTTTCATTTTTGATTTCTGTGGAGTGGAGGTCGATCGAGTGACGCATCATATTCGTATCGACCACTATGTCACGATGCATGATGCAGGAAGAAGGATTAATCCTGCGCTCCTTGACGGGCAAATTCGTGGTGCTTTTGCTCACGGGATCGGTGCTGCACTGTTCGAACGGTTTCGTTATGACGACGATGGCCAGTTCCTATCCGGAACATTTGCTGATTATTTGGTGCCCACAGCATGTGAAGTACCGGATCCAATTATTCTTCACACCGAATCCCCGTCTCCATTTACGCCGCTTGGGACAAAAGGAGCTGGTGAAGGTCAATCCATGAGCACGCCAGTTTGCATTGCGAACGCCGTTGCTGATGCACTCGGAGTAGACGATATCGAGTTGCCTTTGACCCCTGATCGTGTCGCAGCACTGATGAGTGATGATGAGCCGTCTTTTCGCTCGGCGGGGGCAAAATGAAACCGCCCGTGTTTGACTACGCCTTTGTTGAGCATCTTGATGAGGTGGTTGAGCTCCTCGCTGCAGATGGTGGTGAAGCTCGACTGCTAGCTGGCGGCCAGTCCTTGATCGCGATGCTTAATATGCGATTGATTCAACCCACTCTCGTGGTGGACATCTCGCGGTTGCCCGATCACGATTTTATTACGCTCAAAGAGGGTGTCGTAGAAATTGGTTGCACAGTCACACAGTCTGATCTTCAGCTTTGGCCAGGATTGGCAGAGTCTTTGCCGCTTCTTAAACGCGCCTTACCATGGGTTGGACATCGTCAAACACGAAATAAAGGCACAGTTTGCGGCTCTATCGCTCACGCTGATCCCAGTGCAGAGCTGCCGCTATGCTTGGCCGCGCTGAACGGAGAAGCAGTCTTGTATTCCTCTCGCGGTGAGCGAGTGCTTGCGGCACATGAATTGCAGGTTGGTACGTTGGAGACCGCTTGTGAGCCTGACGAGATGATACGCGCGTTGCGATTCCCCAGAGCGGTCCCCGGTGTTGGATATGGTTTTGGCGAAGTCGCGTATCGTCACGGAGATTTCGCTATTGTGGCGATAGCCGTACTCGCTAGCACCGAAGGTGTTCGCATTGCCGTTGGAGGTGTCAGTGAAAAACCCGAAATATGCGAATGGCCATTGATGGAAGATAGGTTTCTCAATGACGCCCTAAACGATCTCGCTTGGAAATTAGGTACGACAGAGGATCAGCACGCTACTGCGTATTACCGACGGAGTTTAATACGTAAACTGGGCCGAAGAGTGGTAGGGGAGGCTTTGGCATGCGTCGGCTAAATGCTGGGCAACGTCACTTGGTTCAGTTTGATCTTAATGGGAAGTTGGTTTCGGAAGAATCGGAGCCCCGTCTCCTACTGTCGGACTTCCTGCGCGGTGTACTTGGTTCGACAGGTAGTCATGTGGGATGTGAGCACGGTGTTTGTGGCGCGTGCACGGTCAGGTTAAACGGTCGCGCAGTCCGCTCTTGCCTGACATTGGCCGTCCAGGCAAATGGGGAAAGAGTAGAAACAGTTGAAGGTTTGGCACGAGATGGTGTGCTCTCGCCGTTGCAGCAGGCATTTCGTCGGCACCACGCATTACAATGTGGATTTTGCACTCCGGGCATTTTGATGTCGCTCGCTGAACTGTTAGATGCGGATACCGACGTGAATGAAAAATCCGTTCGTGAATTGTTGAGTGGTCATCTGTGTCGTTGCACAGGATATGGGAACATCGTTCGCGCTGCGCTGGATGTCTTTGCAGAAGTCAGTGCAACTGAGCCTGCTCCAGATGCTTGATCTTGGTACGACTTTGCTTGGTGCCGCGGAACGGTATCCTGACCGTGAGGCTGTCGTGGATGGTGCAACACGTTGGACTTACGGCGGGTGGTTTGAGTGTGTGCGCCAAGTGGCCGGGGGTCTTGTCGAGGCAGGTCTACGTCCTGGCGATCATCTGGTGATTGTGCTCAAAAATCGTTGGCAAATGGCGGCCCTGCATTGGGCCTGTCAGCTTGTTGGAGTCATAGCAACTCCCATCAATTGGCGGGCAAAATCTGAAGAAATTGACTTTGTATTGCGCGACGCGGATGCGAAAGCTGTCGCATTTGAGATGTCCACCGAGATCACAGTGAAGGAAGCTGCTTCGGCCCACTTTATTACTAGCATTGCAGTTAGCGGGGATGGTGATTTATCTCTCGATGATCTTATCGCGAGCAAGCCAGTAACGGTTGCAGGAAGAGCTCGGGCCGAGGATATGTCGGTGATGCTGTATACCTCCGGTACTACCGGGCTTGGCAAGGGAGTACCTCGTAGTCACCAGGCTGAGCGGGCGGCGGCGATGGCACATATCGTGCAAAATGGATATCGCTTAGGTGAACGTACCTTGGGTGTAATGCCTCTTTATCACACCATGGGCATACGCTCGCTACTTTCTATGGCGTTAATCAATGGTTGTTTTATTTGCCAATCCCACTTCGATGCTGAAGAGACATTGATGCTAATAGAGTGTGAGCGAGTTACCGCGTTGTTCTTAGTGCCGACGCTTTACCATGATTTAATGAGTCATGAATCTTTCAGCAGTCGGGATTTGTCGTCGGTGCGTAAACTCGGATTCGCGGGAGCGCCGATGGAGGGAGGGTTGCTGCAGCGTGTCAATGAAGCGTTTAACCCCGAGCTGTTTGTTAACCACTATGGATCTTCGGAAATTTATACTTTCACTGTAGAACCCCATGCTTCGGAAAAACCTGGCTCTGCGGGGAAGGCAGGGGTTAATCAGCGAATTCGTGTGATTAAAATTGGGTCGAAAGATCCAGAGGATCATGTGTCAACGGGTGAGACTGGTGAGATTATTGCTGACTTGGCAAGTGATGAGGCGTTCAAGGGTTATTGGCGTCGTACTGATGCGGATGAAAAAGTACTAAGAGATGGTTGGTATTTTACGGGAGATATTGGCTGGCTCGACAATCACGGTGATTTGTTTTTGGCTGGTCGCATCGACGACATGATCATTACTGGCGGTGAAAATGTATCACCAGCCGAAATTGAGAAAATATTATCTGCCCATCCCGAGGTTATAGAGGTTGCGGTCGCGGGGTTGGCCGATGAACGTTGGGGCCAACAAGTGACAGCTTTCATAAAGGCCAGAAAGGCGGTTTCTCCGGACGAACTTGACGTGTTTTGCCGTGGTTCGGCTTTGGCTGACTTTAAGCGTCCACGTAATTATGTGTTTGTCACAGCAATTCCCAAGTCCCCAGTGGGGAAGGTGCTTCGGCGCCTTCTGGTATCTGGTGACTACGAAGTAGATAAGCGCTTTTTGGGGAAAACAGAGAACGAAATGGCAACATTGGCATGAGTCAATCCCCTGAGAATAAGAAAATCGATTTGCTAGGAGAAATGGACGGATTCAGAGTCGAGGTAAACCGGGACGCGGCCCGCGGGGACATAATTCTCGATCGACCGCCACTCAACATCATTAGAATGCCTCAGCGCGATCAGATGTCAGCTGCGTTTGCTGCTCTGGACTGTGATGACCGGGTGCGAGTGATCGTGTTGCGGGGTGCCGGCGAGAATTTCTCAAGCGGCGGAGAGATTAAGGGTTTTCTTGAATCCTCACCAGAGCACGTTTCAAGCCTCGCAAAAAACGTTATGGCTCCGGAGCGTTGCCACAAGCCGGTAGTTGCCGCAATTCAAGGATACTGTTTTGGGGTTGGCTTTGAATTTTGCTTGGCTTGCGATTTTCGTATTGTTACGGAAACAGCGTTTGTTGGTCTGCCGGAACAACGCATCGGTATGATACCAGGATCTGGAGGTTCAATCCGTTTACTCCATATGATTGGGCTGCAGCGTACGAAAGACATCGTAATGCGGTCGAGACGCATTTCTGGCCCACAAGCCTATGACTGGGGAATTGCCCTAGATTGTGTTGCCTTCAACTCCTTGGATGCGGCAGTTGTGTCATTGGTAAAGGAATTGTCGGAGCTTTCGCCGTTGGCGCAGCGAACGAGCAAGCGCGTTCTCAATGGAGCTCAGGATGCACCGCTTCATGTGGGAATCGAATTAGAAGGCCAAGCCTACGGACGATTGCGGAGTTCGCATGATTTCCGCGAAGGGGTTGAATCTTTCCACGAAAAGCGCAAGGCAGATTTTGATGGAACCTGACCGGCACGCTAAAATAGTGCAGCTGATACACGAGGGTAGCCCATATTCAGGGCACTACCATTAACCTATGTTAAAGCCAACAGGCCTCGTAAAAGGAAGATTCAAACGGCACTCAGGCTCCAGCCCATAAGGTTGTGCGGCAGGGGTTGATTTGGGACAATCCAGCTGTGTATGGTGCGCCTTGTAACGGGGCATCGAGCGCCATTAACGCTTGGCGTTGGTGAGCGCCGTGATTGTGTGCTCGATCATCTGAAAGGCATTATTTAAGATGTTAGCGAGGAACATCCTAACGGGGGCGACCGCTTTGGTTACGTCGGTTGTCGTTTCCGTAACCGAGGTATTGGCTAACCCGCAAACGGGTCAACCAGCTGAATGGCAATTGGGCTTCCAACGCGCCGTAACGCCGGTCATGGAGTCTATTAATACCTTGCACAATTACGTGCTCATATTGATTACGTTGATCTCCTTGTTCATTCTGGCGTTACTGATCTTTGTGGCGGTTCGGTTTAATGCGAAGTCGAATCCAAATCCGTCTCAGGTAACGCATAACACAGTGATCGAAGTGCTATGGACGGTTGTCCCGATCTTGATCCTTGTGGTTATGGCTATCCCGAGTTTTAAGCTTCTTTATTTGCAGGATACATTCCCGGAGCACGTAGATTTAAATATTAAAGCAACGGCTTATCAGTGGTTCTGGACCTACGAATATCCCGATGAAGGTTTTGAGTTCGATGCATTCAAGCTCGAAGCAGAGGAGGCCGAAGAGGTGGGTGAGCCTTATCTGCTGGCAGTCGATACAAAAGTAGTAGTGCCTGTTGGTAAAGTTGTCCGTGTTCAGGTCACTTCGGCTGACGTAATCCACGCCTGGGCGGTCCCCGCTCTGGGTGTGAAAATGGATGCGTATCCTGGCCGGCTGAATGAGCTTTGGTTCCAGGTCAACGAACCAGGTGTGTATTATGGTCAGTGTTCGGAGCTTTGTGGCCAAGGCCATGCGTTTATGCCGATTGCCGTGGAGGCTATGTTAGAAGCGGAGTATGAGGTCTGGCTGAACGAGGCACGTGAGGAATACGCGAGGATTGGCGAAAACATCAGGGTTGCGGACTCAAATTTATCCGTGGCGAAATAAAGTGACCGTGAAAAAGGTGTATTTTGATGAGTGCAACTGACGCACACGTGGGAAAGCACGCTCACCACCCGACTGGTTGGCGCCGCTGGCTATATTCTACCAACCACAAAGATATCGGCACCATGTATTTGGTGTTCGCAATTCTGGCGGGCCTGATTGGGGCAGCTTTCTCGGTAGTAATGCGGATTGAGTTGAGCGCTCCTGGTGACGGAATCTTTGGTGGCAATCATCACGCCTACAACGTCTTTGTTACGGCACATGCGTTGTTGATGATCTTTTTTATGATCATGCCGGCGATGATCGGAGGTTTTGGCAACTGGTTGGTGCCGATCATGATTGGTGCGCCAGACATGGCGTTTCCAAGGCTCAACAACGTCGCCTTCTGGCTGTTGATCCCTTCGCTTACCTTGCTTTTGGCATCTGCTTTTGTTGAAGGTGCGCCGGGAGGTGTTGGCGCTGGAACTGGTTGGACGATATATCCACCGCTTTCAAGTAGTATGGGTCATCCTGGCCCGGCGGTCGACTTGGTAATTTTCAGTCTTCATTTGGCGGGCGCGTCGTCAATTCTGAGTTCGATCAACTTCATCACTACGATTCTGAATATGCGGGCACCGGGGCTGACCATGCACCGAATGCCCCTGTTTGTCTGGTCGATTTTAGTGACCACTTTCCTGTTGCTGTTGGCGATTCCTGTATTGGCGGGCGCGATCACCATGCTGCTGACGGACCGAAATTTTGGCACCGCCTTCTTCGAGGCGTCGAGGGGAGGGGATCCAATTCTCTTCCAGCATCTATTCTGGTTTTTTGGGCACCCTGAGGTGTACATCCTGGTTCTCCCCGGGTTTGGAATAGTTTCTCAAATCGTGGCGACGTTTTCCAAAAAGCCTATTTTTGGTTATCTCGGGATGGCGTATGCCATGGTCGCAATCGGTTTTATCGGTTTTGTAGTGTGGGCACATCATATGTACACGGTCGGTATGGATACCGATACTCGTGCTTATTTCATGATCGCGACTTTGGTAATCGCAGTTCCAACCGGGATTAAGATTTTCAGCTGGATCGCGACGATGTGGGGTGGATCAATCGAGTTCAAGACTCCAATGCTCTATGCGATGGGCTTCATCTTTTTATTTACGATTGGTGGCGTGACTGGTGTGGTATTAGCAAATGCTGCGATCGATGTCCCGATGCACGACACGTATTACGTGGTGGCACATTTCCACTATGTGCTGAGTTTGGGCGCGATATTTTCCGTGTTCGCTGGGTTCTATTACTGGCTCGGTAAAATGTGTGGGCGCCAGTATCCGGAGGCGTTGGGCAAGCTGCAGTTCTGGACATTGTTCATAGGGGTTAATATCACTTTCTTCCCGATGCATTTCTTGGGTTTGGCAGGCATGCCACGTCGTTATGCAGACTACCCAGAGGCTTTCGCGGGATGGAATATGGTCGCATCAGTTGGTTCTTATATTTCCGCATTTTCGGCTCTATTGTTTGTATTCGTCCTTTATCGGACGTTCACGGCTGGGGAGCGGATTGGAAAGAACCCATGGGGTGTGGGAGCCACAACTATGGAGTGGAAATTGCCGTCTCCACCGGCTTTTCATACCTATGAAGAGCTGCCGGTCATTAAATGATGGCTATAATTTAGGACCATCACCATGTCCGATAGCACAGTGACGGCGGTTTCTGCCGGTTCGTTTGCGCGAAATGCTGCACTGGCAGATTATTTCGCACTGTTGAAGCCGCGGGTAATGTCTTTGGTAGTTTTTACCGGCGTGGTCGGCATGGTGTTGGCACCGGGGGAACTTCATCCGGTGCTGGCTTTTGCAGCGCTTTTATGCATCGCAGTAGGTGCCGGCGGTTCTGGTGCGATTAACATGTGGTTTGATCGCGACATCGACGCGCAAATGTCCAGGACTAGGGAGCGACCAATTCCGGCAGGCCGGATTATGCCGGGTACAGCGCTCTCCTTTGGTATCTGGCTGTCGATCGGATCCGTGGCCCTGATGGCCTTGGCAGTTAACTGGCTTGCAGCGATATTGCTAGCATTCACGATTTGTTTCTATGTGTTTGTTTATACCATGTGGCTAAAACGAAAAACGCCACAAAACATTGTGATCGGTGGTGCTGCAGGAGCGCTGCCGCCCGTCATCGGATGGGCCGCGGTAGCTGGGGAGATCGGTCTCGCATCACTCGTTCTGTTCATCATTATTTTCATGTGGACACCACCACATTTTTGGGCCTTGGCGCTGGTCCGTGCCGACGAATATAAGCAGGCCGGGGTGCCGATGCTGCCTGTCGTCGTTGGCGCAGAAGCGACCCGGCGATATATCTTCTGGTACAGCATCGCGCTAGTCTCGTTTACCTTTGCACCTGTCGTTATTGGTTTGAGCGGTGTAATCTATGGGATTGGTGCGGCGTTGCTCGGCGCGATATTTGTGACGCTGGCAGTGTTGATACGACGCCGAAGAAGCAACGCCTGCGCCCGGCGTCTTTTCTCTTTCTCCATTCTCTACCTGTTTTTGATTTTTGTTTTACTGGCGGTCGATCACATGTCTTGGTCGTCAACCTTTTTGGGATCGTAAGGGTTAAGTATCATGCCTCTTCATGACCTCCATCGCCGTCAGAAGGTAAGGAATATGGCGATTGCGCTGGGATTGGCTGGCTTGGTGGTGCTGTTTTTTTTGATTACTCTTGCCAAACTTAGTCCGGAGCCGGGCCAGTGAGGGCGCGCGGCCGTTATAGCATTACGGGGCTCTCGTTGGCAGCGCTGGTGGTTGGGATGGTTGGCCTTTCCTATGCGGCGGTGCCTTTATACGATCTGTTCTGCCGGGCAACGGGTTATGGCGGAACAACGATGGTTGCGACGGAAGTACCAATCCAGATCGGTGAACGGGAGATGACGGTGCGATTTAACGCCAACGTAAATAGGGGTTTGCCTTGGCGATTCCGTCCGGTACAAGGTTCGGTCACGGTACGGGTTGGGGAACCGACGCTGGCGTTTTATCGGGTTGAGAATACCAGCGAGCAGACGATTGTCGGCACTGCAACCTATAATGTTACGCCGCTTAAGGCTGGCGAGTATTTTTCGAAAATTGACTGCTTTTGTTTTACGGAACAGGTGCTGCAGCCAGGAGAGACTTCGGAGTTGCCGGTGAGCTTTTTCGTAGATCCGTCGATAGTCGATGATCCGGAAATGGACAGAATCACAACCTTGACACTGTCTTATACCTTTTTTGAAGTAGGGACTTCGGCACGCGAGCAACTATCTAGCACAAACCAATTAGCTGGCTCTGTAATCAATTAAGAGCTCGCTATATCTTGTGTTGACCATGAAACGTTATGCCCACGTGGCAAAGGGAAAGTGATGACTGATACTGCCAAACAACCCTTTCATCTTGTTGATCCAAGCCCATGGCCGGCACTTGGAGCGCTTGCAGCGCTCTTCCTAACGGCAGGGACAGTGCTGTTCATGCATGAGATGGCTGGGGGTGTGGCTGTCACCACGATCGGCATTTTGCTGACTTTTTTGACTATGTTTTTGTGGTGGCGCGACATGATTCGAGAGGCAACTTTTGAAGGTCATCACACTCCAGTAGTGCAAATTGGACTCCGCTTCGGCATGGCATTGTTCATCGCTTCCGAAGTGATGTTTTTCGTTGCTTGGTTTTGGGCATTTTTTGACGCGAGTTTGTTTGCTGGCGAGGCTAAACAGGTAAGTCGTGTAGCATTCACCGGTGGTGATTGGCCACCGCAGGGTGTGGAGGTGTTGGATGCGTTTCATTTACCGTTGTTGAACACCCTAATTCTTCTCACTTCAGGTGCTACGGTGACATGGGCTCATCATGCCCTTCGTGAAGGTAAGGCTGAACATCTCATTCTCGGCTTGTGGCTGACTATTTTGCTTGGTGCGACATTCACCGGGATTCAGGCGTACGAGTACGCGCACGCGCATTTCGCGTTTACTGACGGTATTTATTCGTCCACTTTCTTTATGGCCACCGGTTTTCACGGGGCTCATGTGCTCATTGGGACCGTATTTCTGTGTGTGTGTCTGTTCCGCTCTTATCGCAACCATTTTAAGCCCGATCACCATTTCGGGTTCGAGGCGGCTAGTTGGTACTGGCATTTTGTTGACGTGGTGTGGTTATTTTTGTTCTGCTGCATCTATTGGTGGGGTGGCAGTTGAGGCAGCTCTTTTAGGCCTGCATGGTCGAGCCCAGATCTTCATCAGTATCACTGTTTCGGTCAGGACTAGGTTGCAAATGCCCGCGTTGTGGACGTGGGCATTTGTTTTCCGGGTACTTAATTGTGGCAGACAAGTGTGATCTTTGCGGGCTTAATTTTTAAGGCCAGGATGCCGGCGATGGTCCAGCGGTATTTATTATTCTGATATTGGGCTTTTTTGTTGTGGGGATGGCAGTTCTGTTTGAGGTCGTAGTTGCGCCGCCAATGTGGCTTCATGTTTTGTTGTGGTTCCCGGTTACGATTGGTGGTTCGATCTGGCTATTGCGACCATTTAAAGCGGTTATGATTGTGCTCCAGTACAAACACGGATTACTTGGTTCTTCCCGGGATAATGAATTGCCATGATTGAAGGAAAGGGCGACGGCGAGGTCTTTCCGCGTCGGGGCCGTTGGATGCCATTGTTTGTTGCCCCGACTTTTTGCGTTCTTTTGGGTCTTGGTGTTTGGCAGCTGGATCGACTGTCTTGGAAGAACGAGCTACTTGCCGATATTCAAGCTCGGTTGTCAGATTCTGCGGTCACTTTGTCCAGTCTTAACGCCGGCACCGCTGTTACTTCCTGGAATTACCGTAGGGTGACGGCAACTGGTAAGTTACTTCATGAGCAAAGTGTGATCCTGCTTGCTCGTACATATAAGGCACAGGCTGGGGGCCATATTCTTACCCCGCTGGTTTTGGATGAGCAGAGGGCAATCTTGGTCAGCCGCGGTTGGGTTCCGCAAGGTTATGAGCTTCCGAAGTTTTCCGATGAGTACTCGGTGACTATAGAAGGAATTATTCGGACGCCCCAAAACCAAGTCTGGTTTACGCCTGATAACAATCCTGCCGTTGGGCAATGGTATTGGGTTGATTTGTTGGCACTGTCGGTTGAGACCGGGGTTACTTTGTTGCCAGTGATAATTGAGGCCGGACTTGGTCCGGATCCTAGTGCTCTGCCAATCGGCGGACAGACACACGTCGATCTTCCCAATGATCACTTGCAATATGCCTTGACCTGGTTCGGTCTGGCGATGGTTCTGTTGGTGAGCTTTGTAGTCTATTACCGGCAATATTTAAGTGCGCGGAGGGGTAAAACCGAGTGGTAGGGCATAAGTCTTTCGATATCCTTCGTTTTATCGCGTGTGTAGCGGCCCTCGCGATCATGCTTCAAATCGTGCTTGGCGCGTTGACGCGACTTACAGGGTCTGGCCTTGCCTGCCCTGATTGGCCGCTCTGCTACAGTTTGTGGTTTCCGACACCGACCAAGCTTGCGAGGTTGGGGATCGATTATAGTTTTGTCCAGGTGATGCTTGAATGGACGCATAGATTCAATGCGGCAGTTGTGGTTGCCCCGCTAGTTCTTGCGATGTGTGTGTTCGCTTGGCGCGAACGGAAGTTATTACCAGTGAATTGGAGAGTAAGCATCGCAGTATTAACAGTCCTGGTGCTCCAGGGCGGCGTTGGTAGGTTTACCGTGTTTGACCACAATAGTCCTTGGTCGGTAGCGGCCCATCTCGGTTTGGCGTCGATTTTACTGGCGCTGGTCCTCTCTTTAGTTCGGTTGAAGAGTGTGCCTTATCACGACTGGAGGAGACGAGCGGCTTCCAACGGTTGCTGGTCTGTCGCAATGCTCGGTGGGCTCGTCCTGACTACTATGGTCTCTGGTGCGATTGTGGCGAAGAGCGGCGCAACACTCTCCTGTGGTGGATGGCCTTTGTGCGATGGTGGGTTGATGCCAGATTTGAGAGACAGTGGAATCGTATTGCATGTGGTGCATCGGTTGTTGGCGTTGATAATGGTTATTGGCCTGCTATGGGGAAGTTGGCGTTGGCGGCAGTTGCGTCACCTAGCCGCGTTGGCATTTGTGCAGGTTCTCTTGGGCGCTGCAGTGATTGCTATTTATTCCAAACACTCAGCAGGTTTTCAAGTTGCAATTGGTGCTGTTCATCAGATCGTCGCTATGATCATTTTTGCTGCCTTGGTATGGTCATTTTGGGCTCCGTCAGCAGTTTCAAGCGTCGCGCAGAAGAAATATTGATGAAAGCATACAAGGAGCTCGAAGACCGCTTCCGGCGTCTCGCTCTGATCGACGAGGTTCGCGCGGTGCTTGGATGGGATTGGGCAACTATGATGCCGAAAGGCGGTGCTGGGTCGCGCGCCGAACAGCTTTCGGAACTGAGCCTTGTCGCGCACGAACTCATGTTAGACCCTCAACTGGAAGATCTTCTGAATGAAGCGGAGCTTTATATTGATAAGCTCGACGACTGGCATACGTCTAATTTGTTGGAAATGCGACGCCTGTGGCTTCATAACTCTGCTTTGCCCGCGACTTTAGTGGAGGCGCTAAGCAAGGCGACTTCCGCGTGCGAGCTGTGCTGGCGGGACGCCAAATCAGAGGACGATTTTGTTGGGGTGCTGCCCAAATTTGCGGTGGTCGTACAGTTGGTGAGGGAAAAAGCGCAGGCAAAGGCGGATGCACTTTCAGTAAACCCGTATGATGCACTTCTGGACCAGTACGAGCCGGGTGCTCGCGCCACACATATCGACCCTGTGTTTGACGATCTGATCGACTTCCTTCCCAGCTTGACGGATCGTGTAATTGAGCACCAACAAACATTTGAACCAGCACGCCCCTTTAAAGGTCCATTCCCTGTGGCTAATCAACGGGAATTAAGCAAACGTCTGATGGGGGTTGTTGGGTTTCCTTTTGACCACGGTCGTTTAGACGAAAGCCACCACCCTTTCTCCGGCGGCACGCCCGAAGATTTGAGGATCACCACGCGTTACGAAGAAGCCAACTTCACTTCGGCTTTGATGGCAGTTCTGCACGAGACTGGGCATGCCCTTTACGATTATGGTTTGCCGGAAGCCTGGCGACGTCAGCCCGTTGGCGAGGCACCTGGTATGAGCATCCACGAAAGTCAGTCATTGCTAATCGAGATGCAGGTGTGCCGCTCGCCCGAATTCATCCGGTCCATTACTCCTATGATCCGTGATGCTTTTGGCACAGAGGATCCGGCTTTAACTGCGGACAACCTGTTGCGGCATTATCACTGCGTTGAAAGGAGTCTTATCCGGGTCGAAGCGGACGAGGTTACTTATCCGAGCCATGTAATTTTACGTTACCGTCTCGAAAAATTAATCATTTCTGGAGAATTGCCACCAGGCGAGCTTCCCGGAGCTTGGCGCGAGGGGATGCGTGAGTTTGTGGGTGTTGAACCATCGGATGATCGCGATGGGTGCCTTCAGGACATTCATTGGTATGGAGGAGATTTCGGATATTTCCCAACCTATATGTTAGGAGCATTGAGCGCTGCGCAACTGTTCGAGGCCGCCAAACGTGATGACCCGAAAATATTACCTAGCATTGCGTCCCGCGACTTTGGCCCACTGTATGCCTGGCTGCGTCCCAATGTGCATTCTCTTGGACGACTGTTTCCTGCACCTGCGTTGATAAATCGAGCAACCGGAAACAAGCTTAGTACCGCGGCATTTAAAGCCCATTTGAACGCACGATATTTGGGATGCTAATTTTCCGGAAAGTTGTTTTAGGCTTGCAGCTTGTAAAGAAGGTTCGCAAGCTTGGCTCCTAACTTGATTGTTTCCTGATGCTTCGCCTTGTCCGCGAGATCACCGTCATTATTGAATGCGTTCTGTGCTGTGGGCAGTGTAACTTGGTCTGGAAGTACAAGAACTTGAATATTACTTAAGACTTGTCGGAGTTGGACCAAACCCCGGAGGCCACCGAGAATTCCGGGAGATGCACTCATCAGTGCGGCCGTTTTTCCTGCAAACGCTATTAACCTTGTTTCGTTCGGAACGGGGCGCGATGTCCAATCAATGGCGTTTTTGAGTAACGGCGAATATCCACTGTTGTATTCCGGAGACGCGATCAGAAAACCATCGTTGTCCACCATTAACGCCTTTAGCATTTTGGCATTATTTGGCTGTCCTTCCGCTGCTTCCATATCACCATCGTAAATTGGCATAGGGTAATCGGCGAGATCTATTTCCGTTACCACTGCCCCCGCGGCACGTGCACCTTCGGCGGCAACGCGGATCAATTTTTTATTCCAAGAGTCATTTCGTGCGCTGCCGGCAAAGGCAAGAATAGTGGTTTTCTTGGGCATGTATGGGGTCCCATTTGGTAGAGACTTTGTCTCAGGTTACCGGACTAGTTTGTGGTAGGAGGATCCGCGAACAAGAGCCCAAGAGTTTTTTTGATAGTCCGTACCTCGGCATTGTCGAGTACACCGAGTTCAGCCATTTCACGATGGCAACTAGGTAGGTTGTAGTGTGGGATTGCCGGATAGATATGGTGTTCGAGATGATAGTTCACATGATGTGGAAACAGTAGCCACTGGAGCCATATTGGAGACAGATTTGTTCGTGCCGCGCCAAGGGGAGATGTAAAGTCAATAACCGCACCATGTTCGCAAACTGCGCGCAAGCGCAACAGCGCGGGCACAATGGTCGCTAATGGTAACACCCACAGCAGCAGATATTCTAAGCCATGGCCGATGGCAAGCGCTGCTGCTAGCGCTGTTAGATGAAATCCTGCAACCAGGTAGCGGTCGTGCCGAGCCGACTGGCGAAGGCGTGACGAAGTATCATCAAGTGGTCGTGAAGATTGGTTGCTTGTAGTGTTGATTGATGGTGCACCAAAAAAATACGCATAGGTTTTCCATGCGGTAAATCCGCACAAATCGCGAAGCAGTTTTTTTGCTAGGTAGGTGCGCCCGCGAGGATAGCCGCCATGCAGTGGAATATCGGGATCCTGGTCTTGATATAGGTGATTATGGTGAAGGCGGTGAATGACCCTATAGCTGCACATCGATACGCCGCTGACCATCCCGCACATTCTCCCAATCAGGTCATTAAGCCAGCGAGGTTTGAAGAGACGGTAATGGGTGGCGTCGTGGGCAAGTACGATGAGTGCATGCTGTCGGGTTCCTATAATTATTATCGCAATTACTACGAATATAGGGTTCCATACCAAAAGAGCGATTGCGATTGTACCGATTAGCGTACTCATCGTTCCGACGACAGCTGCAACAGCGCGCCACGTGTCAATTTGGCTTAGTTCTCTATGCCGTTCGGGAGGTAACTGATTGACCTTTGCCGCAACGGGCGAACGCAGATCGTCAATAAATTCCTCCCCGTGAATAGGCCCGTTGGCGGCCATTGCATATCTCTTAATGTAGGCTCAAGTCGGCTGAGAGATGCCACACTGCGGACATTGTCCAACTCGTATCCGATTTCCTAGGTGTCTTCTGAGTGAGGTAGGGGTGAAAAGGGAAATGGCACCTCATCCCGCGTGTAGCTCAGAAAACCGAGAATTTCTCCAAAATAGGCGTTTAGTCGCGTTGTAAACTGGCGGAGGTGCTCGTTCTCGGTATTATTAATGATGACCAGTAAGAACTGCACAAGTGCGAGGAAAAACACGAACCACAAAATAACATAGGCGATAATCGCGAACAAAATCATGTAAAGAGCGCGTTGCCAGGATGGTGGATCAATCGTGATCATAGTGGGTATTGTTTTTCGCCGTTTGCTTGCCAAGGTGTGCTCTCCTTAATCACCGGCACCTGCTGCCATCATGACCCGTATACGGTTAGCATGGCAAGGTAGCTTTGTAGGAAGAATTATGAAGCATGACATCATATCCAAAGGGGCATCCTGATCTTTTCCTCGTCTTTATAATTGCCAAGGCATCTCTCTTCCTTGTTCCTCGTTGGCTCGAACATGTATTTTAACCACGGCCCTGTCGCAATCCCATGTGTCTACTTAAACCAGGAGGTCGTTCCAGCGTTTTATGCGCAGTTTTAAATAGTGCCAGGCGTTCCAGTGCAGTTGGAGGCATGGACAAGGCCCGATGCTTCGAACGGCTAACATGCAGACTCAAAAGCTCATTGGTTGCTGCTAGATAGTCCTCCGCATCGTGATACATTGCGTGAGCATAATGTATGCGCTTTTCGTCAAAGTCGAACACATAGGTCTCGAAGCGGAGTAGGTCGTTCTCTCCAACCTCGGCCAAATAGCTGATATGGGCCTCGAGCGAGAATGTGGTTCCATCGCTAGTTCGGGCATATTCGGCACCCAGCCCAATATAATCAAATAATGCATCTGTGGCGTGGTCGAACGCTAAAAGATAGTAGGCCATGTTGAGATGCCCATTATAGTCTATCCATTCTGTACGCACCGTCTCTCGGTGCAAGGAAAATGGTGCTGGTACTGGACGATCTATAGTCATTAAGGTCAAAGCCGTACGAACCTATCGTTGTTTTAAATCGAGATTCCAAACAAACACGGTCACTCAATGAACTTTCTTAATAGTCTGCGTTACGCTAGCTTTCGACGAATATCAAGAGCTGGATTTCTGTAGGGACCAAGTTTGCATAGCCCTACTATGTTGAGCTAGCCAAACACAGATTGGCACCCAAAAGTCTCCCGGAGTGGCAATGTACGCATAGACAAACACTAACTCGCAAAATCGGGGTGCGGTTTGCACACAGAATTCGGCGCGCGTCTGAATTAGGATATAAGACAAGGGATCATATGGTGGTCGACCAGAGAGGGTTACGGTAATGAGGTCTTCAACGGCAGAAAAACGCGAACGGTTTGACCCTTCTAGTGCATTAATCAACGATCTGATGGAGGAGTTTGGCGAGAGCGTGACCACGTCAGTTTCGGTCTGCGAACGGCATGGTACGGATGAGTCCTTCCACTTACCTCACAGTCCTGACGTAGTGGTTTTCGTACGCAGCACCGAACAAGTGAGCAAGATCGTCAAACTTTGTGCCAAATATCAAGCCCCAGTTATTGCTTATGGCACTGGCACATCACTTGAAGGGCATGTGGCAGCACTTTATGGCGGCGTATGCGTAGACCTTAGCCAAATGAAAACGGTGGTTGAGGTCAATCAAGAAGATCTCGATTGTACTGTGCAGGCAGGGGTGACCCGAAAGCAGCTCAATGAGTATTTAAGAGATACAGGACTTTTCTTTGCTGTTGACCCGGGGGCTGATGCTTCTATTGGCGGCATGGCTGCGACCCGTGCTAGTGGAACCAACGCGGTACGTTACGGCACGATGCGCGAAACGGTCATGTCATTGAAGGTGGTTTTGCCTGATGGCCGCGTCATCCAGACTGCACGCCGCAGCCGAAAGTCAGCAGCAGGCTATGACCTTACCCGTTTGTTCGTGGGTTCTGAAGGGACGCTTGGAATTATTACTGAGATAACTCTTAGGTTATTTGGGATACCAGAAGCTATCGCGTCGGCGGTTTGCTCATTTCCCACCGTAGAGGAGGCGGTAAACTCGGTTATCCTGGCCATCCAATCCGGTATTCCGGTGGCGCGTATCGAATTACTCGATGACATAACCATGGGTGCAATTAACAATTTTTCAAAGACCAACTATCCGGTCGCACAAACCCTTTTCTACGAATTTCATGGCTCGAAGGCAGGGGTTGCGGAGCAATCCCGTCAAGCCCAGGAAATCGCTGCAGAGTTTGGTGGTAGCAACTTTCAATGGGAGACTCTTCCGGAAGACCGCAATCGTTTATGGCAGGCTCGCCATGATGCACTTTATGCAATGAACGCGTTACGACCCGGTTCGAAGCCGATGGTAACGGACGTATGTGTTCCAATATCCCGTCTCGCGGAGTGCATACGCGAAACAAAGACAGATCTGGATGGATCATCGATTATGGCTCCAATTGCAGGGCATGTTGGGGATGGGAATTTCCACGTTGCTTATCTCCTTGATCCAAATGACAATAAGGAAATTAAGGAGGCTGGTGACATGCATGATCGGCTCGTAATGCGTGCGCTGGCCATGAACGGCACCTGTACGGGAGAACACGGTATTGGTTATGGCAAGATAAATTTCCTTAATGCCGAACTCGGTGAAGGGGTGAGCGTCATGCGGGAGATAAAACGGGCTCTAGATCCGGATAACATTATGAATCCGGGCAAGATCGTACAAATTTAGAAATTGGCTATAGAGTTCTGATTAGTTTGCTCTGAAATTTAAAGCAATTTAAAAAATGGCCAATTTCTCACAGGTCATCGCAGCTGACGACGCCGCGCCTTTTGACTTTAAAAATACATATGCTGGTCTCCCAGAAAGGTTTTTTGTACGACTTAACCCAACCCCTGTTCGGTCTCCCCAGCTCATCAGGCTAAATAACGGCCTAGCGAAACATTTAGGAATTGATCCCAATCAGCTACAAACGATGCAGGGAGTAGAGATCCTCTCAGGTAACAGGATTCCTGCGGGTGCTGAGCCGCTTGCTATGGCATATGCGGGTCACCAGTTTGGTAGTTGGGTACCCCAACTTGGGGATGGCCGGGCAATTCTCCTTGGGGAAGTAATCGGGCAGGATGGTGTTCGCCGAGATATCCAGCTTAAGGGAGCTGGCCGCACACCTTTCTCGAGAATGGGGGATGGGCGGGCAGTTCTTGGTCCGGTGCTGAGGGAATATATTGTTAGCGAAGCAATGTATTCTCTTGGTGTGCCGACCACGCGTGCTCTTGCGGCGGTTACCACGGGTGAGAAAGTAATGCGCGAGAGACCTTTTCCGGGCGCAATTTTTGCCCGGGTGGCGCAGAGCCATGTGAGGGTTGGTACGTTCCAATTTTTTGCTGCGCGCAAGGACACAGAGGCCGTACGTTTTTTGGCCGACTATGTGATTGCGCGGCATTTTCCGGACACTGAGTCAGGATCACAGCCGTATCTCGGTTTGCTAAGAGCAGTGGTTAGTCAGCAGGCGAAGTTAGTAGCACGTTGGCAGTTGGTCGGTTTTATCCATGGGGTAATGAATACGGACAATACTTCTATTGTCGGTGAGACCATCGACTATGGGCCCTGCGCTTTCATGGATTCTTACCATCCGGAAACGGTTTACAGCTCGATTGATCAAACTGGTCGATATGCGTACAGCAACCAACCAGGGATTGCATACTGGAACCTCGGATGCTTCGCACAAACATTGCTGCCATTGTTTGACAAGGATGTTGACATGGCCGTTTCACAGGCTGAAGAAATCATAGGTGCTTATCCAAGCCTGTTTGAAAAAGCTTATCTCTCGGGCCTACGGTCCAAGATAGGTCTTTTAAAAGAGAATGAGGAGGACCAGGAGCTCGCCCAGGATTTGCTGGATCGCATGACGAAAAATGAGGCAGATTATACTCTTACATTCCGCAGACTTTGTGATTTGGTTGGTTCCCGTCCAGAGGCAGATGAACCCGTTCGAAGTTTATTTAAAAATCCGGCTGATTTCGATGACTGGGTATTGCGCTGGAGAAAAAGGGTTGCAAAGGAAGAAGTCAACGATGTTCGGCGCCAAGAGGCTATGCGGGGGGTCAATCCTGCGTACATTCCTCGCAACCATCTTGTGGAGGAGGCTATAAACGCGGCGATCAATGAAGAAGATTTTTCTCAATTTGACAAACTGATCACGGTGCTGTCATCGCCGTATGACGACCAACCTGATTTCGCGAAATATGCTGCACCACCTCGCCCGGATCAGGTCATCTGTGCGACTTACTGTGGTACTTAATAGGCACGAATACGGTTAGGAATACTCACGATTTACGGTGAATTTTGGGTGCCAAATACTAGGCATCTCAAAATATTTATAAAGACGTAACAACTCATCTCTGTGGTTCACGCGCGCTAATAATTTTGAGATATAGTGGTCGGAATTTGATATTGGGACCGTCCCCGAGTTTCGGTTTTGGTTAAGACTAAATTGGAACTTCAATTGCGCCTAAACGAGCGGTGAGTTTCGTATTCTCCGAATAATCCACTGGAACAGCAATCAGGGCCGGACCCTCCTGCCGGAAAGCCTCTGTCAGTGCTGGAATAAGTTGATCAGCGGCCGTAATGTCACGCCCCCACATGCCGTAGGCTTCAGCGAGCTTGGCGAAATCCGGATTCCCGAAAGCGAGATCCGAATGCTTGCCGTTAAAGCCGTCTTGTTGTTTCCATTTAATAAGACCGTATTCTCCGTCAACCCATACCATGGCGACGATGTTAAGCTTCCGCCGAACCGCAGTTTCCAATTCCTGCACGTTCATCAGAAATCCGGCATCGCCGCTAATTGATAGAATATTCTTCTCAGGTAAGGCCATCTTCGCGCCAAGTGAACCCGGCATTGCGAAGCCCATTGTGCAGAAACCATTAGAAATTAAGCATGTGTTGGGTTCCTGGCACTGATAATATCGGGAAATCCACATTTTGTGTGCACCGACATCCGATAACAGTACATCACTCGGTCCCATGAATTGGCGCACGTCCCACAGGATCTTCTGTGGCTTCATCGGGAATCCGGTGTCGTCTTTTTCGGCGGCAAAGTCCTCTGTAAGTGTTGCCCTGAGGTTGCCGCGTGTTTTGATGTCGAAGAGTGGCAGGCTTCCTTGGTGCCGGTCCTCGATCAATTCATTAAGCTGCCATAAGCCGTCGGCTAAATCTCCCACGATCTCGACAGTCGGTGTATAATCTCTGTCGACCTCCGCCGTCCAGAAATCCATGTGAATGATCGTTTTGCCTTCCTTGTTTGCACGGTTCCAGGCTTTGGGTGCGTATTCCACAAGATCGTAACCGCAGGAAATTATGAGATCAGCCGTGTCAAATGCCAGATTGTTGTAATCTCCCATTCCAAGGCCCATGGTGTAAAGGCAGTGTTCGTCGTCCTTCGAAATCGCTCCTTTCCCCATGAAGGTGTTCACAACCCCGACACCTAAATTGTGCGCAAGGCGGGTTAATTGCGTCGCGGCTCGTTTTCGAATTGCGCCATTTCCAGCTAGAATAATCGGATTTTTTGCATCGCCAATCAGGTCGGCGGCCATCGCGACGGCTTTGTGATCAGCACCGGGCCGGCGAGCCTTGGTTGGTGGGATAGGTGTATCGTCGATTTCCTCTCTCGCGACATCCTCGGGTAATTCGATCACGCACAGACCGGGTTTTTCGGTTTCAGCTACTTTAAAAGCCTTACGAACGATTTCGGTAATGTTCTCGGACGCTAGGACGGACTGAGCCCACTTGCTGATCGGCTTACACATTCCGATCGCATCCATGATCTGATGGCTTTCCTTGTGTTGGCGCTTGGTCGAGCCCTGTCCGATGATCGCGACCACAGGGGCACGATCCATGTTTGCGTCTGCGATACCAGTAAGAAGGTTGGTCACTCCAGGGCCTAAGGTGGCAAGGCAAACACCTGCTTTTCCCGTTAATCTGCCATACGCGTCTGCGGCAAAGGCGGCGCCTTGCTCGTGTCGGCAAAGCACAAAGTCAATTTTGGAGTCTATCAGAGAAATCATAAAGTCAGCGTTTTCCTCCCCTGGGACGCCGAAGATGCGCTCAACGCCCTCGGCCTCGAGGCAACGGACAAAAAGGTCTGAAGCTTTCATATAAAGATCTCCTGATAACTCCAATGTTAGATAGAAAATTAAGACCGTTTGCTTTCCATCTACCGTGGAAAAATGCTTTAGTTTTCTGTCAGATTGGGAACCCGCGACGGAATGGTCTCAATGACATTAATAAAAAGCTGTATATTCCCTACCGTTCGATGTGAAAAAACTCGTCATTACCACCATGTATCCGTGGTTAAGTTGTGTTTCTGCAGAGTGGCGTTTCAAAGACTGGCTGCTGTGCTACTGTGGCTTTGTGATTTCCCCCGTAAGGTCGGCCTTTCTTTGTTGAAGCGGTATACAGGAAGCCCTTTTGCTGTGGCCCCTACTTATTTCCACATATGAGGTCAAAGTTTTGCCCCAAAGCTGGCTCATGTTTACACTATCTGAACTTTGACTGAGTGCAAGGTCCAGAACGCGCCACGGTGGGTTAACCTGATCGTGTAGGATACGGGTTTGAAAAAAGTTTTATACGGTATTTCTGCCCTTTTGGGTCTTATGATTGTTGCGGCCTTAATTGTTCCTGGCCTAATTGATTGGGACCGATATAGGGATCAAATAATTGCTCGCGCGAGCCAGGAACTGGGCCGAGACCTCTCAATCGACGGCAATATTTCGCTGTCGATTCTTCCAATTCCAACCTTTTCTGTTACGGGGATTCGGGTAGCGAACCTTGAGGGCGCAGGCACGCGTGAGATGGTTCAGCTAAAATCATTGAATGTCCAAGTCGCGCTCTTGCCCCTTTTTGCCGGATCAATCGAGGTTGCGCGGATTGTTTTAATAGAACCAGATATTATCCTTGAACGTTTGCCCGATGGCCGCACGAACTGGTCTTTAGCCGATCCAAAAGTCGTCATGCGCAGCCCTGAGGGTGTTAAGACTTTTCCTCAAGTTTCTCTCGACGAAATCAGCATCCAAAATGGTGCTTTGACCTACACTGACTCGGCCAAAGGTCTGACGGAACGCTTTGAAAAAATCAATCTGACTGTTTCGGCACCAAGTTTAAGCGGGCCATTTGACGTATTTGGTTCAATCAATTTCCGTGACGTTAGGGTGGAGATTGGCGCCGGACTCGTCGAATTCATGAGCGACAAACGAATCGCGGTAAAGGGCACGCTATTAACCGAAGGCCTGTCTTTGAACTTTGCAGCAACATCTGATTTGGACCGCGTGCCCTTTATAGAAGGGCGCGTGAGTCTCAATGAGGACGGGGTGGGGAGTGCTCTCGCATTCATGAAACAGTTTGTCGAAGGTGATTTCTCCGTAGCTGCGCTATCCGCTCAGCCAACCTCGTTGGACGGCAAATTTTCCTATCACAGTGAGACTTTGAAAATAGATTCTGCGTCGCTAAGACTTGGTTATGTCTCTGGAAATATTTCTGGTGAAGTGTCGTTGTCGGCGCCTATAAATTTTGACATGACTCTTGCTTTAGGGCGACTTGACTTGGACGAATTGTCTGAGCTTTGGCCGGGCCCCAAGCGCGGTTCGTTGCAGTCGAATGAGGTTCTCGAGAGCGCTTCTCGGCGCCAGTCCGATGCGAATAGTTTCAATCTTCCCGGGAGCCTGAAGGGTAATCTAGACGTAACTGTGGATGCTGTTTTGTATCGCTCGCAGGCAATTCGTGACTTGACGATCCGTATTGGTCTGGCTGGTAGCACGATTGATGTAAAGGAAGTCTCTGCGCTTTTGCCTGGTGGATCCGACGTGACTTTCTTTGGGTCTCTCGGATCCGAGAACGGTGTGCCCCATTTTGTTGGCCAAATTAACGGCGGATCCGACAATTTTAGAGCTTTGCTCGAATGGATGGCGTTTGATGTTGGTGAGGTTCCAGCTGATCGATTGCGTCGCATAAACTTGTCGGCTGCAATCGACGGGACACTGAGTTCCGGAAAAGTGAAAGACATCGATTTGTATTTTGACGCTACCCAGCTTAGGGGCGGTGTTGATTATGCGATACATGGTTCTCGGCCGGGTTTCGGCATTAGACTCGACCTAGATCAATTAAATTTAGATGCCTATTTGCCGCAAACAACCACGGACTCCAGCCTATCGTCCGACAAGGCGTTAATTCCAAATGATTCCAACGATCATGTGGTGGCAATGGATCCACTGATCCCTCCCGCCGTACTCCAAGCTCTGTTGGCCTTCGATGCTGATTTCAATATTCGACTTAATAATTTGACTCTACACGGAACGCCAATGAGTGGCTTGGTGCTCGATGGGCTCTTGCATCAAAACTCACTCCGTCTACGTCAGGTCAGCATTGGTGATCTCACCGGGTCTACTATAAATCTTTCCGGATTGATATCAGGGTTAGACGGCGTGCCATCCGTGGATGGGAAGATAAGTTTTAGCACTGAAAAGCTCGCCACACTAGTTCGCGTCGTACCATTGCTGCAGGGCTTACCACCAGTGTTGTTAGGGCCGCTAGGCGTTGATGCAAAATTCAACGGATCGATGGAGATGCTGGAGTTAGAGGGAACAATTGCGGCGCTTGACAGTCAACTAAAGGTTAAGGGGACGTTCACGGACCCATTAGAATTCCTGCGGTACGACGTTGTTACACAATTCGAAAGCCCGAATCTGGGAGCTTTGGTACAATCTGTCGCCAACAGTGACGTAATGGGCGCGGCTAATGGCTTTGAACTCGATGGTCCTATCTCCGTCGCTCTCGATGCTGATGGCGATATTTCTGGATTGCATTTTGAGAGTATCGTGAAGTTTGCTGGCGGAGAGATCGAGGTGGCTGGATCTGTCTTACATCTTTTGGATGAGCCAGAAATTCAGCTTAGAGGCGTACTAAAACATCCGAAGCTGTATTCTTTGGTAGAAATTTTGGGTCGTGAATTAGATGAATCGATACCTTTATTTGAAAGCCCGATTGCGCTCGAACTGTCCGCTGACGGGCCGCTTGAGGAACTCGATCTGGAAGGCCAGTTGACCTTAGCGGAATTAGCATTGGACTTTGAGGGGAGAGTCCAGGGTTTACCAACACCACTATTTTATGAGTCAAAAATTTATATGACTCACCCGGATTTAACCACACTGCTTGTAAGTTTAGGTTTGTCTGGGCCCGCTACGGCCATGAAAAGTCCTCTAACATTGGTGGCTGAGGTCAACGGCACTCCCGAACTACTATCGGTTCCGAAAATAGATTTGACCGTGGCCGAGGCAAACATCATTGGAAGCATAGAAATTGAATTTGGTGGTGAGAGGCCCAGGCTTACGGCTGATTTGAGGGCCGGTGACGTTGCTGTTGCGCATTTCTTGGCGCCAGCGGTTGTATATGGCTCGGATAAAAACGCGATCCGGGCCGAGTCCAATCCTTCAGCACCCACTGTGGGGTCTGCGGATACGGGTAAGCGCTGGTCGGGCAGGCCGATTGATTTAACCGGGTTGGGTGCGCTTGATGCGAACATCAAACTACAGGCTGATTCAATAACGTTTTTTAACCAAAAGTTGGGCAACGCGCGCCTCGTATTACATTTAGATGATGGTTATTTGACTATTGAGCAACTTTCGGGTCGTATCTTTGACGGCGAGATTGAACTCTCTGCGAAGATCGATGGTCGTGCAGCACCAATTGTGGAGGTATCCGTCAAACTCGGAGATGGCGATATACAGCAGCTTTTTTCAGCAATCGCTCAAATCGACGGGGTTACCGGGAAAATAGATGCCGAGTTTGAAATTAGTGGGCAAGGCCGAAGTCAGCAGGAATTAGTGGCCTCACTGAATGGCGGAGGCCGAATTAAAAATACGAGTGAAGGAACTATCGACGGGATCAATTTGCGATCTTTGTCCGACCAAATTAATGAATTGGACGACGTTGGTGACTTTATTAACTTAGCAAGAACTAGCTTTGAGGGGGGTTCCTCCCTTTATACAGAGCTTAGCGGTCATTTCAGTGTGGTGAATGGGGAACTGCAAACGGATGATTTGCGTGTGGTAGCAGACGGCGGCGTCGGTGACATAGTTGGTGTGATTGATTTGGCTAGCTGGACGCAGGATCTCTCTGTAACGTTTACGTTGACAGACCATCCTGAAATCCCACCGATTAAGCTAAATTTGAGCGGTTCACTCGACAAACCAAGCCAGAGTATCCAAACAGGCGAGATTGAGAAATTTCTGTTGGAGCGTGGTCTCCGAGCGGCACTTCGGGAAACTGCGGCAGGTGGAGAGTTGGGCGTTGCGACTAAGGTTATCGAGGGCTTGATCAGTAAAGGTGATCCACAAAATTTATCGGATGACATTCGAGGAGTTGCCGAAGCCCTGATTGATCAGCTGATTGGCGTTGACGGTTCGGATGATAGAGAGGTGGGGTCTGTACCGGGCGGTTCCCCTGTTCCGTTGCCGATTCCAGTGGACAAAGATCCCGAGGATCCGTTTAAAAACCTCATTCAGGAACTGCTGCGTGAATGATCTCCGAGGGTTTACTCACCTGGAAATCTAATCAGTTTAGGATAGCATAAGTGCGTCAAACGCTTTTGTGTGGATGTTCGAGTTTTTTTATCTGATCTCCGTATTGCTTTGGCACACTACGTGACATGATTTTTGCTTGTCAGCGTGGCAAGCAGATGTCGTGTTTTACGCTTGTGCGCACCGGAGGAAGCTATGCTAATCTGTACGTCCGATTTTGGAGGGGTCATGAAATACATACGCTGTCTGGTTATAATCTGCGCAATTGCGCTGACTGGCACAACCTCAACGTTGGCAAACTGTGGTGCCGGGCCAAAGCAACCGGAACTGCCAAACGGTGCAACTGCAGGGCCTGAGGAAATGAAAACAGCATTAGATGCCACTGCGACTTTCGATGTGGCGGTTAAAAATTATGCCGATTGTCTTATCGCTGCTGCGCAGGAAGACGCAGACCTTGTCGCTGCCGCGCAGGAAGCTATAGAAGAGTACAACAGACTAATTGCTGCTGCGCAGACGGCGATGGATGAGCGAAATGCTTTGGTGGAACGGTGGAATGCGGAGGCTGGAATCTTCAGGGCTCGTCTGGCTGATTAAACGGCAAACTTCCTTTTCGTCGGTAGAGTTCTGCGGCGATGGTTGAAATTCGGGTTGTTTCTGTCGAGTAGGAGTATGCATCAGAAGCTGTCAAAAAAATCATTCCCTTTGTCGTCTACCACGATGAAAGCCGGGAAGTCCTCTACCTCTATTTTCCATATTGCTTCCATTCCCAGATCTTCGAACGCGATGCACTCGACCTTTTTAATGCAGTCCCGGGCGAGCCGAGCCCCGGGGCCGCCGACTGAACCTAAATAGAAGCCACCGTGTTTTTTGCATGCTTCAGTCACAGCTTTTGAGCGATTGCCCTTAGCGAGCATCACCATCGATCCCCCTGATGCCTGAAACTGGTCGACGAAAGGATCCATTCGTGCTGCTGTAGTAGGGCCAAAAGATCCAGTCACGTAACCTTTTGGGGTTTTGGCGGGGCCGGCGTAGTAGATGCAGTACTGCTTGAAGTAGTCGGGCAAATCTTTGCCGGCTTCGAGCTGGTCTCGTAGTCTTGCGTGAGCTGCGTCACGAGCAACAATCATAGGCCCTGACACGGATAACCGTGTCTTGACTGGGTGTTTGGTCAACGTGTGTCGCAACTCATCCATTGGATGATTTAAGTCGACTCGGATGACATCCCCGCCAAGTTCTCCGCTGGTAATATCGGGCAGATACTTAGCAGGATTGGTCTCCAGTTGTTCAAGGTATACGCCGTCGCTGGTAATCTTGCCTAGTGCTTGCCGGTCGGCTGAGCATGAAACTCCAATACCGATCGGCAAACTGGCGCCATGTCTAGGTAGCCGGATCACACGAACATCATGGCAAAAATACTTGCCACCGAATTGAGCTCCGATTCCGAATTTTTGTGTAAGTTGATGCAGTTCTTGCTCAAGCGAAATATCGCGATAAGCGGTGCCGTGATGGCTTCCTTTGGTAGGCAGGCTATCCAAGTATCGGCAACTGGCTAACTTAACTGTCTTAAGAGTCATTTCCGCGGACGTTCCGCCAATTACAACTGCCAAGTGGTATGGGGGGCACGCTGCGGTACCAAGAGCACGTAATTTGTCGTCAAAGAATTCTAATAGACGTTTCGGATGCAAGCGGGCGGGACTTTCCTGATAAAGAAAAGTTTTATTGGCGGAGCCCCCACCCTTCGCAATAAATAAAAATTTGTATGCATCTCCAGGTGTTTCATAAATTTCAATCTGCGCGGGCAAGTTAGTCTGGGTGTTTGCTTCTTTGTACATTTCTAACGGGGAGGTCTGACTGTAGCGAAGGTTAAGTTCCTGGAAAACTTGATGGATGCCACGGGCTATCGCTTCTTCGTCGTTATATCCGGTCCAAATGTTTTGGCCCTTCTTCCCCATGATAATGGCAGTACCAGTATCTTGGCACATAGGAAGAATTCCAGCCGCGGATATGTTCGCGTTCTTTAATAGATCAAGTGCAACGAAGCGGTCGTTGTCTGAAGCCTCTGGGTCGACGAATATTTTGGAGAGCTGCGCAAGATGTCCTGGCCGCAGCAAATGCGAAATATCCTTGAATGCTTCAAAGGTGAGTTGAGTCAGAGCCTCGGAATCTACCTTTAGTAAAGTTGTTCCTTCGAAAGGTACCCTGCTGACGAAATCAACAGACAATTTCCGGTATGGCGTTTCGTCTGGCCCCAACGGGAACATTTCCTGAAAGCTGAAATTGGTCATTATACACGATCCTTCGCCTGCGCTTTGATGGTTCCCAGGCCGCAGCCGTAGAGAGGCTCTACTTTGGCTGTATCTGCCCTTTTTCGGTGGAGGATATGACCCTAAATGACCAGCTACCTACTATGGGTGGTGTTTATACAAGTAGGTCGCAAGCCACGGTTGGGTTAATTCTTCCGGAAGGCATCAAGGGCTACAATCTTAGGGCCAGGCATGTCGTCGTCTTGTTCAGTCGTCGGAGGATCCTTTTTAGTTTTGTCGCCGGTTACAATACTGGTCGATGCTTTGGTTTTGTTGATGATCGGGTCTTTTCCGAACTGAAGTCCAAAGTTTGCACGCTGATCTGCAAACCCTGACATGGCGGCAAGTGGTATCACTAGCTGGTGCGGGACGTTATCGAAGTTTAAGGTGACGCGGAACTGTGCATCGTCAACTTTAAGGTCCCAATACTGGTTTTGCAGGATGATAGTCATCTCATCCGGAAATTGGTCACGTAGATTATCAGCGATTTGCACGCCCTTGGCTCGAGTCTTGAACGAAATGTACAAATGGTGGCCCGTGGGTAACCCGTCGGACGCAACCTTTCGGAGGGCTTCACGTACTACCGTGCGCAATGCGTCTTCAACAAGTTTTTCGTAATTTAGACAATTATCGTTCATATTACGGCCGAATAAAGTGTAATCAGTGAGGGGCTTCTGTTGCCCGGCGCCCCCCGGACCGCGCTTACCTAGAAATTCTAAGCAGCGAGTGCCAATTGATTATCGTTGGCAGTTGTGTTTTTGACCCGATAACGGTGGTATCATGCCGAGCAAAAACCGCACCTTTACCACGCATGTCGAACCTAGTTCGCCCCCATAGAGATCCGCGTTGCTGTGCGGAAAAATTTACTAAGTGGTGGAGGCGCCGGGTACTGCCCCCGGGTCCATGACGCTTATTACATACGCCGTTTATTGCCATAGTCGGATAACCGACGCTTTATATATACGCTCGGTTGATTAATATTGAAAGGCCGGCAACGCTAGTCGAGGGCGTGTTTGCTGATTGGCCTAGACACTGCGGGAAGGCTAATCTAGTGACTATGAACGAGCCGCCGTTGCCTAAAATTTCTTTAACCCCTGAGCAGGAGAGTGAACTTTCGATGCAGCGTTCGCTGCACTTCGAAACGCATCGGGCTACAGTGCTCGCGCTAGAGGAGTTGCTCTATAAACCATTTTCGGTCCTCGATCACGGATTCATCAGGGTCGTAGATTATATGGGAGACGATAGTGCGGTGGTTCAAGCAGCACGAGTTTCTTATGGCACCGGTACAAAAAAGGTTAGAGAGGATCGAGGTTTGATTCGTTATCTCATTCGGCATCGACACACGACACCTTTTGAGATGTGTGAAATAAAGTTCCACGTCAAATTGCCAATTTTTGTGGCCCGTCAGTGGGTCCGTCACCGAACCGCCAATATCAATGAATATTCGGCAAGGTATTCGTTTCTTGACAACGAGTTTTACGTACCGGCGCCGGAAAATCTGGCAACCCAATCAAGTGCTAACCGACAAGGAAGGGGTCCCGTTTTAGAGGGTGAAGAGGCGGCAAATGTAATGCGTGTGTTGCGTGAAGATGCTAGCCGTGCACATGCACATTACGTTGAAATGATGAACGAGGACGATGGTAGGACAGTCCAGGAGGATGACCGGCAAGGATTAGCACGAGAACTTGCGCGCATGAACCTGACTCTCAATTTTTACACCCAGTGGTATTGGAAGGTAAATCTGCACAATCTAATGCATTTTCTTTCCTTACGGGCTGACAAGCATGCGCAGTATGAGATTCGTGCCTATGCTGATGTGATGCTGGGCATTTTCAAGCAATGGGTTCCGCTTACATATGAAGCATTTTGCGACTATCGACTACGTGCAACGGAAATGTCGGCGCAAGCTCTCGCTGTAGTGCGGCGCTTACTCGCTGGCGAGCCAGTAGAGCAGCTGGACAGTGGTTTATCAAAACGCGAATGGCGTGAATTGATGGCGGTTATGGCTCGCGACATATAACCGACGGAACTTGTCTTTTCACGGCTATTGGTTTTACTCGATGTCGGTTTCAAACAAACTCCGTTCCCAGTGAAACATTAAAGCGTTACGATTTTAGGCGGTAGTCGCGTTTTGTTTTCCTTTAAGACCTTATCGGCGAGCCTTGCCGCGATATCGCTAAATGTTTTGGCATGTGCGCTATCCGGATTGGACATCACGATTGGTTTTCCTTGGTCCGAAGTCTCGCGGATTTCTATATCCAGCGGCACTTCGCCGAGGAATTCAACGTTAAGCTTCGCAGCCCATTTTCTTGCGCCACCGTGGCTAAAAATCTCGCTACGCTCTTCGCAGTGCGGGCAAACGAAGTAACTCATATTCTCGATGAACCCCAGGACAGGAACGTCTACTCGTTGGAACATGGCCAGTCCTTTTCGAGCGTCTAGCAAGGCGATGTCCTGGGGTGTTGATACGATCACTGCTCCGGCCAGCGGGACTCGTTGGGCCATCGTTAATTGCGCATCACCCGTACCGGGAGGCATGTCGACTACTAAAATGTCAAGTTGGCCCCATTGCACGTCACGTAACATCTGTTCGAGTGCGCCTTGAACCATCGGACCGCGCCAAATCATCGGTGAATCTTCCTCGACTAAGAAGCCCATCGACATGCATTTGACGCCATAGTTTTCAAGAGGAAGCAATTTCTTATTCTCGCCCGTTCGCGGCTTACCAGATATGCCGAGCATCCGGGGCATCGATGGTCCGTAAATATCCGCGTCCATTACGCCTATCCGATGACCATTTATCGCAAATGCAAGCGCAAGATTTGCGGCGATAGTCGATTTTCCGACTCCTCCCTTCCCGCTCGCTATCGCCACTATAGCGCCCACATCTGGAACGTCCGGTGCGGCCGGCGCAGTACTTTGCTCACGAGATACAGGGCGACTCGATTTTGACGCGGGTGCTTCGTGTTCGGCGGTCAGTACTGCTGTGGCTGACAGCACACCGGGCAGGGCACGCACCACTTTCTCACACGTGCGCCGTACGGATTCCATTTGTTCAGCCCTGGATGGTTCGACCTCGAGGCTGAATCCGACGTTTCCGTCTTTTATGACAATGCCCGAAACCATTCCGAGCTCGATCACACTTTTGCCACCTGTGGGTTCATTGACCTCACCAAGGGCTTTCATAATTTGTTCTTCGTTGATAGGTGGCATTCTTGAAATCTACCTGTCTGGGCCAATATCCTGTCTGGGTCAATATCCTGTCTAGGGCAATGTACTGGCTGGGTTCACGCTTTGGCGGGCTAAACTTACCGACGTTGACTGAATTTTTTGTTTCGTTGTTAGACGCCAGCACGCTAGCATGGCTTCATGACACGACTGATCAAAGGAACATAACCGATGCCGTGGACCAATCAAGGTAATGGTGGGCCCTGGGGCCCACGCGGTAGCAACGGTGGCGATGGCGGCACCGGCGATGATGATGGAGGTTCATGGGGACGCCGCGGTCCTGGCGGTGGATCTCAAGGCCCGGACATCGAGGATCTTTTGCGTCGCGGCCAGGATAGGATTCGCGGTTTTTTGCCGGGGAATTTTGGTGGCAAGGGCATCTCTCTTGTCTTGCTAATACTGTTAGCACTCTGGCTTGGCTCCGGGTTCTATACTATCGCTCCGGAAGAGCAGGGCGTGGTACTGCGCTTTGGGGAGTTTTACAAGACTACTCAGCCCGGCCTTAACTACCACTTTCCCTACCCGATCGAAACTGTGATCAAGGTGGCGGTATTGACAGTGCGCCGAGTTGAGATTGGCTTCCGCACTGGCTCTGAAAGGACGAGAACCCCCACCCGTAACATTGATGATGAGAGCTTGATGCTTACCGGTGACGAGAACATTATCGACGTCAATTTTGTAGTTCAATGGGCGCTGAAGGATGCCGCAGCCTTTACGTTCAATATTCGCAACTCCGCCCAGACGGTTAAGGATGCCGCCGAAAGCGCTATGCGGGAAGTGATAGGAAAATCTAATATCGCCGCGGCGTTGGCCGAGGAAAGAGAACGTGTTGCGAATGACACTCAAGATTTGCTGCAGGGTGTGCTCGACGACTACGAAACTGGCATCTTGGTGACAGAGTTGCTGTTACAACGTGCCGATCCTCCGCCGGCGGTGATTGAGTCTTACCGCGATGTTCAACGGGCAAAGGCGGATCAGGAGCGTCTAATCAATGAGGCAGACGCGTTTAAAAACCGCGTTGTGCCGGAAGCCAATGGTCAGGCCGCTCAGCTTCGTGCGGAGGCGGAGGCGTACAAGGAGCAAGTGGTAGCACGCGCCGAGGGAGCGGCTCAGCGTTTTATTGCCGTTTACGACGTATATAGTGGGGCTCGTGAAGTTACCAAACAACGCATTTACCTTGAGACCATGGAAGATGTGTTTCGAGATATGAACAAGGTGATAATCGATACTGGTCAGAGTGGGCCTGGCGTAGTGCCGTATTTACCACTTCCAGAAATACAAAAACGTGCGACGACACGTGAGACTGCGGGAGAACGATAATGAGCGGACGTATCTCTGTAATAGCCATTATCTTAGTCGTAGCTGCGGTGTTTGCGACGCTTAGTGCGGCATTCATTGTCGATCAACGTGAGCAGGCTTTGGTCCTCCAGTTTGGTGACCCAATACGGATAATTCGGGAGCCAGGTCTCAATTTTAAATTGCCATTTATTCAACAAGTGGTTCGTTTCGATAAACGTTTACTCGATTACGACAATGCGCCAGAAGAGGTGATTGCGTCGGATCAGAAACGTCTCGTAGTAGATGCTTTTGCTCGTTATCACATTGTTGATCCGCTTAAATTCTATCAAACGGTGGGAACCGAGCTTGCACTTAGGCCACGTCTTGGCTCGGTGATTAATTCGACTCTTAGACAGGTGCTAGGCACCGAGCCGCTGCAAGAAGTGGTATCTGAAAAACGCGGTGATTTGATGATGCGGATTCGCGACCTCGTTCGCGTAGAGGCGAGTGCCTTTGGCATTAGGGTTGAGGATGTGAGAATCAAACGCGCAGACTTGCCCGTCGCGAACTCTGAGGCGATCTATCGACGTATGCAGACCGAACGTCAGCAAGAGGCCGCTGAGCTGCGCGCTAAAGGCGCTGAGGAGGCGCAAAAGATACGTGCTGAGGCCAATCGCCAGAAGGTAGTGATTGTGGCACACGCCGAGCGAGACTCTCAAATTCTGCGTGGCGATGGTGAGGGGGAGATGAATAGGATTTTCGCGGACGCATTTGGCCGCGATCCTGAATTCTTTTCCTTTTACCGATCAATGCAAGCTTATCAGGAGGCGCTTTCAGGCGATGACACCACAATGGTGTTATCACCGGATAGCGATTTTTTCCGCTATTTTGGTGCTCATAGCGGTGATCCTTCAAATAAATGATGACGGGAATTTACGTCCGTTAACCGGCCGGAAAACATATTGTTTGTCGATATAATCACTGTATTCGCCTTGGTGTTGGTCTTTGAGGGTGTCGTCTACACTTTGTTTCCGTCGCAAATGAAAAATTTCATGGGCCGCATGATGGATATGCCGACGTCGTTATTACGGAATTCGGGTCTCGTCGCTGCCGTGGCAGGCGTTCTTTTGGTTTGGTTAATCCGCGGATAGCGTATGGCCCCTTCGCTTGGATGAGTGTTTACAAAAGATCCATACGCAAACTACGGAGCAGCAAGCGATGGGAGTTAACACGGGTTTCACAAAACTAGGGATATCAGTGCCTGACCGTTTCGCTTGAAAAGCTCAAGGCAAGTTACTAAGTAATCGGAAATCAAAATCTATGGGCAACCAAAAATTGTTCGGTGACCAGGGCGATTTAGCGTGGGAGGATTGCCAAGTGCGACAGAAAATTGCGGTGAACGTTGATGGGTGCCACTCTGGGACCGAATCGCTCCTTTCATTAGACAGCTGGTTGTCCTTGATGCAACTCTGTCGCCGTGGAGTAGTGGTCGCGTTCTTCTTGTCATTGGTCTGGACCTCAGCCGTAGCAGCGGATTCTGCGCCACCAGATTTTTCCGATCTCTCCGAGCGGTTATTGCCAGCGGTGGTGAATATCGCGACGACCCAGGACGTGCAGTCTGGTTCTGGGCAACCAGCTCCGCAATTCCCCCCTGGTTCGCCATTTGAAGAGTTTTTCAAAGATTTTTTTGAAAAGCGAGGAGAGAAGCCACGTGAACGAGAGTCAGGCCCTCGGCCCAGATCTCTCGGCTCTGGATTCGTGATTAGTTCAGATGGTTATATTGTTACAAATAACCACGTTATTGCTGGTGCTGCAGAGGTCGTGGTAACTTTTGCCAATGATATTACCTTGAAGGCCACAATCGTTGGGCGTGATCCTAAGACTGACTTAGCCTTGCTGAAGGTTGAGCCTGAACACTCACTGACATCCATCGAGTGGGGTGATTCGGATGCGGCTCGGGTCGGCAATTGGGTGTTGGCGATCGGCAATCCCTTTGGTTTGGGGAACACAGTGACAGCGGGCATTATTTCTGCGCGTGCACGGGATATAAATGCCGGTCCATTCGACGATTTTCTGCAGACTGATGCCGCGATCAATAGAGGTAATTCAGGCGGTCCGCTTTTTAATCTTCAAGGGCGAGTTGTAGGAATCAACACTGCGATCTATTCGCCGTCTGGCGGCAGTGTAGGGATCGGTTTCTCTGTTCCGTCCAACTTGGCAAAGAATGTGGTTCACCAGCTTCGTGATTACGGTGAAACTCGACGTGGTTGGCTTGGCGTCCGGATACAAACCGTGACCGATGATCTGGCAGAGAGCCTAAATCTCGACACAGCTTCTGGCGCCTTGATTGCTAGCGTGTCTCCCGATAGCCCGGCGAGTGCGGCAGGCCTTAAAGTCGGAGATGTTATCCTATCTTTCGATGGTAAATCGGTGAACACAATGCGCCGGCTTCCGCGAATTGTCGCTGAGACCGAGATTGACAAGCCGGTCCAGGTCGAACTTTGGAGGGAAGGCGAAACAATCACTGTCGGTGTGGTTGTGGGGCTTTTGGATGAGGGTGAATTAGAGGTCGCATCGGCGAGACCAAAGGCTGATGAACCTGTGGTTGAAGAGGTTCCTTCATTGGGACTAACGGTTTCTAGCCTGACGCAAGAGCTCCGTCAGCAGTTTGAACTCGGGGATACGGCCAACGGCGTAATGGTGGTGCGTGTCCATGGTGGGGGTGGTGCTGCCGAAAAAGGTATTCAGCCCGGCGATTTGATCGTAGAAGTCGGCCAGGAAGAAGTATCGAGTCCATCGGACGTGATTGATAAAATCGGTAAAGAAAAAGCGCAAAATAAGAGTACAGTTCTACTTCTTTTAGACCGCCAAGGAGACTTACAGTTTGTCGCGGTTCGCATATCCGACAGTTAACCGAATCAGCTTTGGGGTGGGACTAGCATCATCGGATTTGTGATGGGGCTACTACTTTTGCTATGACGATCGGTCCGGTGATTATCGTGGCGGGGCCGACCGCGAGCGGTAAATCGGGTCTAGGACTTGAATTGGCAAGGCGTTTCGGAGGTGTGGTTGTCAATGCTGACAGCCTACAAGTGTATCGCGAACTCCGGATTTTGACCGCCCGTCCTGACGCAAAAGCTGAAGCAGCAATCTCTCATCGCCTCTATGGCATGGTTCCTGTTTCCGAGAGATTTTCGGTTGGGCAGTGGCTCACTATGGCACAGCGCGAAATCAACTCGGTCCATAAGGCGGGCGGTCTGCCGATATTTGTCGGCGGCACTGGACTATATATTCGTTCTCTGATTACTGGAATTGCGCATATTCCAGAAGTTTCAGCTGCCGTGCGGCGTGAAGCTACCAAACTTTACCAGCAACTTGGTGGGGTAACGTTTAGAGCACGTCTTGCTGCACGAGATCCTAAGACCGCAGCACGTTTGCAAGATGGCGATAAACAACGTTTGATTCGTGCATGGGAAGTATTGGAGGCCACTGGAAGACCAATTAGCGAATGGCAGTCAGGCAAGAGTTTAGGAGGGCTCAAGTCACCTTTCTTCGTGTTAGCGATAATGCCCCCGCGCGCCAAACTATACCGGGAGTGTGATTTGCGATTTGAAAGCATGTTGCGTGCTGGTGCACTTGAAGAGGTTGCGTCTCTGGAAAGGCTTGGTCTCGACCCTTCCTTACCCGCAATGAAGGCGCTAGGGGTGCCGGCCCTCTTCAGCCATTTGCGAGGTGACTTATCGCTGGACGATACGCGCCAAATAGTTTGTCAAGCGATCCGCAATTATGCCAAACGTCAATACACTTGGTTCCGTAATCAACTTACCGCCGACATTGAAGTGGCAGATCTGACGATTTCCCAACGGGATGTAACCGACGCCCTCAGTCGCTTTCTATTGACGACGTCGCAGCAAAGAACTAGCGTCGCGCCCTTTCCAGCCACCTCCAGCGTTGGTAAGAGTTGAAGGGCCGGAGCGACTAGCTTCGGCGTTAGGGGTTTCGTGATGCGTCTGACCGGCAGCGAAGTCGTTGTAAGAAGCCTGGTGGATCAGGGGGTTGATGTTGTGTTCGGATATCCCGGCGGCGCTGTGTTGCCGATTTACGACGCTATTTTTCAACAGAATGAGCTTCGCCATATTTTAGTGCGGCACGAACAGGCGGCGGTCCATGCAGCGGAAGGGTATGCTCGCTCAACGGGAAAGGTGGGCGTTGTACTTGTTACATCTGGTCCGGGGGCTACTAACGCGGTTACTGGTCTCACGGATGCCCTAATGGATTCGATTCCGGTGGTGTGTCTTACGGGTCAAGTGCCAACGCATTTGATCGGCAATGATGCCTTTCAGGAGGCGGATACGGTCGGCATTACGCGGCCATGTACCAAACACAATTATTTGGTCAAGGATGTAGATAAACTTTCTTATACCATCTCTGAAGCGTTTTATGTAGCGCGCAGTGGTCGACCTGGTCCAGTAGTGGTTGATCTGCCCAAGGATATTGTGAACGAGGAAACGAATTATGAGAAGCTCGGGAAAATTGAACACCGGAGTTACCGCCCGGTCACTCGCGCCGAGCCGCACGCGATCAAGGAGGCCGTATCGCTGTTGGAAGGAGCAGAGCGCCCCATTATTTATTCGGGGGGGGGAGTAATTAATTCCGGCAACCGAGCCAGTAAATTACTTAAGAAATTTGCTCACGAAACCGGGTTCCCAGTTACCAACACCCTCATGGGGCTCGGAGGATTTCCTGGCAACGACCCTCAGTTCATAGGGATGCTAGGTATGCATGGGACCTATGAAGCGAATATGGCCATGCATGACTGTGACGTGATGTTCGCGGTGGGCGCCCGTTTCGATGATCGAGTCACGGGACGCCTTTCTGATTTTGCGCCAACCGCGAAAAAAATTCAGATAGATATCGATCGGTCTTCAATCAATAAGAATGTGTTTGTAGACATTCCTTTGGTGGGAGATGTGGCTAACGTCCTAGAAGATATACAGGCTGTTTGGAAACAGGAAAAAAGGTCTTCCAATAAAAAGGCGGTTAAAAGTTGGTGGGAGCAAATTGATTGCTGGCGAGAGGTCAACTGTCTCAAGTACGAACAATCTTTGAATTCTATTAAGCCACAATACGCATTGCAGCGATTGCATGAGATAACTAAGGATCTGGATGTCTACATCACCACTGAGGTTGGTCAACATCAGATGTGGGCAGCGCAATTCTTTCGTTTTGATGAGCCACGCCGATGGATGACTTCTGGAGGTCTTGGCACCATGGGTTACGGTTTTCCGGCAGCGACGGGAGTGCAAATCGCACATCCGAACTCGTTGGTCATTGATATTGCGGGTGAAGCCTCGTTTTTGATGAACATGCAGGAGCTCTCGACGGTTAAGCAGTACCGGCTACCGGTCAAAGTGTTCATCATAAACAACGAATATATGGGGATGGTACGCCAGTGGCAGGAATTCTTTCACGGTGGTCGCTACGCAGAAAGCTATACTGACTCTCTTCCCGATTTCGTGGCACTGGCTGAGTCCTACGGCATGAAGGGATTGCGGGCAACTAAACCAGATCAAGTTGATGATCTTATAAAAGAAATGATTGCTCATGATGGCCCTGTTATCGCCGACGTACAGGTAGAAAAAATGGAAAACGTCTTTCCAATGATTCCGGCGGGTGCCGGTCACCATGAGATGAAATTGGGATCGGACGATAATGTCCCGCTGCGCACCGAAGAGGGGATGGTCTTAGTATAGACGTTAGAGTGATTTAAGCTGCTGCATTATGGGATCGCTAAGCCATCTATCGGTTGGACAATAATGATTGTGGCAAGCTATCGCACTGGGCTTTGTCCACTGGTCGCGTTACCAACGGTCGTAGTCAGTTTAGGATTTTAGCCGGTCAAAATTGATTGGCCTGGTCGCGGATAGTGCTGGATTTCTCCCTGTGATGTTGCGCTTTTATTAAGAGTCTCGGAGAATTGGGGCCCTGCGCTTTACAAGCTCTGCCAACTCGTTAGAGTGCGCGCCCGCCGGCTCCACTAACGAGCAGCTTGAATTTTGCGTTGGGCCTGGGGGTAAAAGTGAGCGACGTCGAGCGCCACATAATTGCGTGTATCGTGGATAATGAGTCCGGTGTGCTTGCACGTGTGGTCGGTTTGTTTTCGGGACGAGGGTATAATATTGAAAGCCTAACCGTAGCTGTAGTTGATGCTGAACGGGAATTATCCCGGATCACCCTGCTAACGTCGGGGACGCGGATGATTGTCGAGCAGATCAGGGCCCAGCTTGGCCGTTTGGTCCCCATTCATAAGGTGATTGATCTTACAGAGGACGGGCCTCACGTTGAAAGAGAGCTTGCACTCTTGAAAGTTGAGGGCAGTGGCGAGAAGCGCGTTGAATCGCTTCGTATTGCGGATATTTTTCGTGCCCGCGCAGTCGACAGTACCAACGAGTCTTTTGTTTTTGAAATCACGGGTACAACCGATAAGCTCGATGCGTTCATTAATCTTATGAGGCCACTCGGGTTGATCGAGGTTGTTCGGACCGGGGTGGTGGGTATAGCGCGTGGTGCGGAGGCACCCGTGATAGCCCATTAAACAGGCCTTTAAACGACAGGAGATGGTTGATGCGTGTTTATTACGATCGCGACGCTGACGTTAATCTAATAAAGAGCAAAAACGTGGCGATCATTGGATATGGCAGCCAAGGTCATGCGCACGCTTCTAACCTGCGCGACAGCGGTGTGGACGCAGTTAAAATTGCGTTGCGTGAAGGATCAGCTAGTGGAAAGAAGGCTGAAGCTGCAGGGTTTGAGGTACTGTCAGTAGCAGATGCTGCTGCTTGGGCGAACGTGATGATGATGGCTGCGCCGGATGAGTTGCAGGCTAGCATATATAAAGACCATCTGCGGAACGACATGCGAGATGGCGCTGGGCTCGCATTTGCGCACGGCCTGAACATCCATTTTGGGCTTATTGAGCCTAGGCAGGATCTCGACATCTTTATGGTGGCGCCGAAAGGGCCTGGCCATACAGTTCGTAGCGAGTATGAGCGGGGCGGCGGTGTTCCTTGCCTCTTGGCGGTGCACCAAAATTCGTCCGGAAACGCTACTGAAATTGGCCTGTCCTATGCCTGTGCAATTGGAGGTGGCCGTGCTGGAGTGATAGAGACCAGTTTCAAAGAGGAATGCGAAACCGATCTGTTTGGAGAGCAGGTGGTGCTTTGCGGCGGACTTACTGCCCTTATCACCGCTGGTTTTGAAACCTTAGTAGAAGCTGGTTATGCTCCAGAGATGGCCTACTTCGAATGTTTGCATGAGGTAAAATTGATCGTTGACCTGATCTACGAAGGTGGCATTGCTAACATGCGTTATTCCATTTCGAATACTGCTGAGTACGGTGATCACAGCCGAGGTCCTAGGATTATCAATGACGCTGTGCGGGACGAGATGAAGAAAATTCTCGAAGATATTCAATCGGGAAGGTTTACTAGGGAGTGGGTTCTCGAATGTGGTGCTAATCAACCAAGTTTTAAGGCTATGCGACGGCGTGCCGCCGAACATCCGATTGAGGAAGTCGGGGAGCGTTTACGATCGATGATGCCTTGGATTGGTGAGCAGGCTCTGGTCGATAGATCGAAGAATTAATAGCCTTACCTTTTTTGTTGCGTCACCGTTGTGGCTAGGTCGCCAACTTCCCAAGGGTCCAAACTAGAAAACCAATAAATTGTTGCCTGGGCGGGCGAAAAGGGCGTAAACATTAACCTGAGATCTGCCTTTCGAAAGCCTTTTGTGACAAAGGGTTAGGCCTTTTGGCTGGAGGTATGATCGGGATCGCGTGTGGGCCCGTCTGAGGGTTCGCGAGCGGACGGAACGCGGAGAGTTCCTGTGCCATGACCGCGTATCGGTTTTCCAGTTGTTCATTTTGTGCCGCGAGGGTGTGGCATATGCACGGTGACGTTGGCGTTACGGCATCCGCAATGGGGCGATGGCAGGGTGGTCATTGGCGACTTAGCCACCCCTGAGCGGGAACTTGACTATTTGCTCAGGGGTACATCACGACTTAATTAAGCCCCATCGCCGGAAGTGAGTTTAGCAATGAGCGACAATCGTCAAGATGTAGTAGAAAAAGCGCAGACGTCCCCCATAGAGCAGGAACGTATTGTTATTTTTGATACAACAATGCGCGATGGTGAACAATCGCCAGGTGCGTCGATGTCGCTCGAGGAAAAACTCGAAATAGCAACTGTACTCGAAGAAATGGGTGTCGATGTAATTGAAGCTGGGTTCGCCATCGCGTCAAAGGGCGACTTTGAGGCGATTACCGAAGTATCCAAGGTGATAAAGAATTCAGTGATATGCAGCTTGGCGCGCTCCGGATTTAAAGATATTGACCGAGCTAACGAAGCTCTAGTGCATGCCCGCCGCAAACGTATACACACTTTTATTGCGACTAGTCCACTGCACATGCGGCATAAACTACAAATGGATCCTGATGACGTGCATCAGGCAGTAGCGGATAGTGTCAGTCGCGCGCGGAATTATTGTGATGATGTGGAGTGGAGTCCAGAAGACGGCACACGCACGAATCGTGATTTCCTTTGCCGAACCGTCGAAACCGCGATCAAATGCGGTGCTCGGACGATCAATATCCCGGACACGGTTGGATATACCATGCCGGACGAGTTTACTGCATTAATAAAAATGCTACGGGATCGTGTACCCAATATCGATAAAGCGACGTTATCGGTCCATTGCCATAACGATTTAGGGATGGCGGTGGCTAATTCACTGGCGGCGGTTAAGGCTGGTGCGCGCCAGATTGAATGTACGATAAACGGGCTAGGTGAACGTGCTGGTAATGCGGCAATGGAGGAAATCGTAATGGCGCTCCGTACGAGAAATGACCTGCTGCCGTATGAAACTAACATTCGTACTGAAAACATCATGAAAGCGTCACGTTTGGTGTCGGCTGTTACGGGTTTTGTGGTTCAACCCAATAAAGCGGTCGTCGGCGCCAACGCCTTTGCGCATGAAGCTGGCATACATCAAGACGGTATGTTGAAACATTCCGGGACCTACGAAATCATGACTCCGGAATCGGTTGGTCTTAGCAAATCAACTTTGGTGATGGGTAAGCACTCGGGACGACACGCATTTAAAACTAAGCTAAGTGAGCTGGGTTATAATCTTGGCGATAATGCCCTTAATGATGCGTTTGGTCGGTTTAAGGATCTTGCGGACAAGAAAAAGGAAGTGTTTGATGAAGACTTGATTGCTTTAGTTGATGATGCTGTGGCGCGTCGTAACGAGCGCATTCGCGTGACCAAACTACATCTGACTTGCGGTATTGGGGTTCGTCCAAGTGCCAAACTCGAACTAGAGATTGATGGTGAACGTAACTCGGCCACAGCGGATGGAGATGGTCCTGTCGACGCGGTATTCCGGTGCATTGGAAAGTTGTTTCCTCATCAGGCTGGGCTGCAACTGTTCCAAATTCAGGCTGTTACGGAGGGTACTGATGCTCAAGCGGACGTTATAGTCCGTCTAGAGGAGAACGGTCGGTCGGTAAACGGCCACGGGGCAGATACCGACACGATGGTTGCGAGTGCTCGGGCATATGTTAATGCACTTAATAAACTACTTGTTAAACGGGAGAAGACCGCACCAGCAGCACTTTCCGCTTGAGCGATGATGCACTGGATAAAATGGTTCTAGGGTTCTACCGTTGAAGTGACGCCGCTGGGTTTAGAATTGCTAGGCAACGAGCGTACAGAATGAACTTTGATTGAGGTGTAGATAACGACATGTTCTCACGCTTGCTTGGCATGATGTCTGACGACATGGCAATTGATCTCGGCACCGCGAACACGTTGGTATATGTGAAAAGCCAGGGCGTCGTGCTGAATGAGCCATCTGTGGTTGCGATCATTGATAATAGGGGTAAAAAAAAGGTGCTTGCGGTGGGACAGGAGGCTAAGGATATGCTGGGCCGCACTCCTGGTAACATCGAAGCTATAAGACCGCTTCGGGACGGTGTGATTGCCGACTTTGAAATAGCTGAGGAAATGATTAAGCACTTTATCAGTAAGGTGCATAATCGGCGTAGCTTCGCGAGCCCGCAAATGGTGGTTTGTGTTCCTTCCGGGTCGACAGCAGTGGAGCGAAGGGCGATTCGGGAATCGGCAGAAAGCGCGGGTGCACGCCGAGTGTTTCTGATAGAGGAGCCCATGGCGGCCGCAATTGGGGCCGGCTTGCCAGTTACCGAGGCTACTGGTTCCATGGTGGTAGATGTGGGAGGAGGGACCACCGAAGTCGCTGTATTATCTCTTGGCGGTATCGTCTATTCGCGCTCTGTTCGTATTGGTGGCGACAAAATGGACCAGGCAGTTATCGCGTATATTCGCCGTAATCATAATCTTCTGGTGGGCGAAGGTTCGGCGGAGCGGATCAAAAACAAAATCGGTAGTGCGTGTGCTCCTGACGATGGCAATGGCCGGGAGATGGAAATCAAAGGTCGTGACTTGATGAACGGTGTTCCTAAGGAGATCGTTATTAACGAGCGCCAGATCTCGGAAAGCCTGGCGGAGCCGGTTGGGGCAATCATTGAAGCAGTCAAGAATACCCTAGAGAACACTGCTCCGGAACTTGCTGCCGACATTGTTGAGAAGGGTATCATGTTGACAGGAGGTGGCGCGCAATTGAACAACCTTGATCTCGTTCTGCGCCATGCGACCGGTCTGCCAGTATCAATAGCGGAGGAACCGTTGACGTGTGTCGTCCTCGGAACTGGGCGCACGCTTGAGGAAATGCGTACGTTGCGGCAAGTTCTGCACTCGGATTACTAGTTTATACGGGGTTATATAAATCGGAGCCATTGTGATCAGATAGATGATTAGCCGAGTGAATTAACTGGAGTCATGCCACCGCCAGGTCAAAAATATGTATTGCGAATCGCGCTGCCCCTCAGGGCGCAGGCACAGCGGTTCGGTTTTATTGTCTTGCTCGCCTTGGCTTTCACTTTGATGGTGTTTGCTCGGACCGAGATGATGGTTGTGGAGCGGTTTCGTACTAATGTCTTGGACATGTTTGTTCCAGTGTTGTCTGCTTTATCGCATCCGGTTGGATCAGTTCGCGATGTAACAAGTGCAATAAATAGTTGGACTATGTTGCATCAGGAAAATGTTCAATTGCGAGAGGTGAACGCCCGACTTCAGCGCTGGGAAGTGGTCGCGCATAAACTTGAACGTGAGAACGCAGCACTTAAAACTTTGCTGAGCTATCGCCCGGGCCCGTTGGCAAGTTTTATCTCGGCACGGGTAGTCGGCGGTTCCGGTAGTGCTTTTGTGCGCGCACTAATGCTTAATTCGGGTTCTCGTAACGGTGTGGAGAAAGGCCATGCAGTAATGGATGGCACCGGAATGGCTGGGCGTGTTGTCGAAGTTGGCCAACGCTCGGCACGAGTGCTGTTATTAACAGATTTGAATTCGCGAATCCCGATTGTGATCGGTACTAGCGGCGATCGAGCGATTTTGGCCGGAGATAACTCCGATGTTTTGTATCTAGATCTGTTATCTCCCAAGGCGGATATTGATGTTGGAATGAGGGTCACAACTTCAGGTCATGGTGGTAAGCTGCCATCAGGATTACCGATAGGCCGTGTGTCCGCGGTGCATGAGGGTGGGGTGAAAGTGCAGCCATTCGTTGATTTTGACCGACTTGAATACGTAATAGTTGCTAATTGGACTATGCCAGTTTTTGAGCCGGTTTCCGCCTCAAAAGACAAAGTGGATGGCGGTCTCCCTGGTAAAGGGGAAGAACATGAGCACGCCTCCGAAGGTTCGCCCCCGTGAGGATAGAAGTTGAAGAATTCTTGCGTCGGCTAGAGGTGGGGCTACGTTGCACGCTACCAACAATGGTAACGCTCTCTTTGGTAGTCTTGTGTGCGGTACCATATGGAATCCCAGGTCTTAACAAAGTCATGCCCCTTTTGCCGCTCCTATCAGTATATTTCTGGTCCGTGCATCGTCCGAACTTAACCCCTGTTCTTGGCCACTTTTTGATTGGTTTGTTGCAAGACGTCCTCGTTGGGACACCACTTGGGCTATCGGCGGCGATGTTTGTAGGCATACACGCCGCGGTTCATTACCAGAGGCCGTTCTTCCATGGCAAGACCTTCTTGGTCCTTTGGTTTTCATTTGCGTTATTAATGACCATAATTGTCCTACTTAGTTACATGGTGGTAGCAACCTATAATCTGTCATTTGTACCGATCTTGCCTGTCTTGCTGCAGCTCTCCCTGACGATCGCGTTTTATCCGCTATTGACGAGAATATTCCAATGGACTTTGCGAGCATTGATGCGCACTGTTTGAGTTAAATCGGTATGCAGCAATATGAACTCGCGCGTTTCAGAACTTTTACACGGCGCGCGGCTGTGCTTGGAGCAGTTAAACTGGCATTGCTGTCAGTAGTCGGAGCCCAACTCTATAATTTACAAATTGTTCAACGCCACAAGTATCGCACTAAGGCGGATGAAAACCGCATCAACATCCGGTTGTTACCCCCTCCACGCGGGAGGATTTTTGATCAAGCCGGGAGGTTGATTGCCCAAAATAAGCAGAATTATCGATTAGTACTGGTACCTGAGCAATCAGGTGACATTCAGCTTCTTTTACACACGTTAGCAAAAACTGTGCCTCTAGGACAGTCCGAGCTGACACGTATTCTAAATGAAATAGAACGTCGCCGCTCTTTTATTCCTATCACGGTGCGTGAGCATTTATCCTGGGTCCAAGTTGCCCAAATTGAAATCGACTCTCCTGATTTGCCTGGTGTCTCAATAGAGGTTGGCCAAGTTCGGCAATATCCATTTGGAGCCACCTTTGCACACGTGATCGGCTATGTGGGATCAGCCTCTACAGAAGAAATCGCTAGTGATCCGCTACTCCAACTTCCGGGTTTTCGCATAGGAAAAAACGGTGTTGAAAAGATGCACGACTTAGAACTGCGGGGGCGTGCCGGTAATGTTCAGGTTGAAGTAAATGCACATGGCCGAGTTATCCGAGAGCTTGATCGTGACGAGGGGGAGCCGGGAAATGATGTTACGCTGACTGTTGACGCTGATCTTCAAGAGCATGCCGCTACAAGGCTTGGTGCAGAAAGTGCTTCGGCTGCGGTGCTGGACGTTGCGACTGGAGCGTGCATCGCGATCGTATCAACTCCTAGTTTTGATCCTAACTTTTTCATTCAAGGATTAACCCAACGCCAGTGGGGAGAATTGGTCAACAATCGTCATGCACCACTAATCAATAAGGCTATCTCGGGCCAATACCCGCCTGGTTCGGTGTTCAAACCGGTGGTCGCAGTTGCGGCGCTGGAGGCGGGGGTGGTTGACTCTAGTCATCGCGTCAGGTGTTTGGGTCACATTCAGCTTGGCGACCGTACCTTTCATTGTTGGCGACGCGGCGGGCATGGTTCTTTGTCTATGATTTCGGCTATCGCCCAATCGTGCGATGTATATTTTTATGATTTAGCACTCAAAGTCGGCGTTGAGCGTATTGCGGAGATGGCACGTCGTCTTGGTCTTGGTCAAGCGTCGGGCTTCGATTTGCCAGGAGAGCAGCACGGTTTGGTGCCAACCCCAGATTGGAAACGTGCCATGTATGACGATGCTTGGCAAAAGGGTGACAGTCTTAACACGGCCGTTGGTCAGGGTTATCTGCTGACTACGCCGCTACAATTAGCGGTTATGACTGCGCGTCTAGTTAATGGCGGCTGGGCGGTGACCCCTCATTTGACACGGTCCGTTGGAGATGAACTGAGTCAAGATACGCTTACGCGGGTTGCACCCAAAAGCATTGACTTATCGCACGAGACGCTGGCAATCATCACGCGTGGCATGGGCCGGGTGGTGAATCACGTTAGTGGAACCGCCTACTCGGCCCGTATTGAGGAAGCTCGTTTTGCCATGGGTGGCAAAACGGGGACTAGTCAGGTGCGTAGTTTCACGGACATTGAACGCCAATCTGGTGTTGTCAAAAATAAAGATCGTCCATGGATTGAACGTGACCATGCGTTATTTGTTGGTTATGCCCCTATTTCAGCTCCTCGGTACGCCGTAGCAGTAATCGTTGAACATGGTGGAAGTGGCTCAACCACGGCGGCTCCCATAGCGCATGATATTTTGCTTGAGGCCCAACGATTGGACTCTATTTCGCGTCTATCATCGCCACTTAATATTCGCTCAAGCGAAATAAGGAAGGTGTGAGTCATGGCGGAAGCGCGGCTCGGACCTAAACCGTCGCAAATGTCTTTGGTTGACAAGTTGGGTCGTATAAGTTGGGGATTAATCTTTTTGACGAGCGTGATCGCTTGCATCGGCTTTGGGATGTTGTACTCCGCTGCCGACGGAAATATGAACCCGTGGGCATCCCGCCAGATTCTTCGGTTTGCGGCTGGTCTGATCGTAGTGTTGGTGATAGCGGTCATTGACATACGGATTTGGATGCGTTGGGCCTATGTGATCTATGTTGCAACGCTGGCCACTTTATTTGCGGTGGAATTTTTCGGGCTAATCGGCATGGGTGCGCAGAGATGGCTTTATTTTGGGTGGTTCCAACTGCAGCCGTCGGAGTTAATGAAAATAGCGTTGGTTCTTGCTCTTGCGCGCTATTTTCATCGCATGACCCTGGACGATGCAAGACGTCCAGCTTTGCTTGTAACACCAATCTTGATGTTATTGGCCCCGATGGTTCTGGTGTTGCGTCAGCCGGATCTTGGTACTGCAGCCATGCTAGTCGTTGGCGCTGGCGCCATATTCTTTGTTTCAGGTGTTGCACTTCGTTATTTTGCAATCGGTGGGGCGATTGCCGCTGCGGGCGTGCCAATTGCTTGGCAATTTCTACGAGAGTATCAAAGAGAACGGATCCTAACTTTCCTTAATCCAGAGGCGGATCCCCTTGGTGCTGGGTATCATATTTTACAATCAAAGATTGCACTCGGATCGGGCGGTTTGTTCGGGCGTGGTTTCATGCATGGCACACAAAGCCATCTAAGTTTTTTGCCAGAACATCAAACCGATTTTATTTTTACTATGCTAGCCGAAGAGTTGGGCCTGGTTGGAGCTGCAACGTTAATTGGGCTTTATGTGCTCTTGTTTGCATATGGATTTGCAATCGCACTTCGAGCTCGAAATCATTTTGGGCGGTTGTTAGGAATCGGGTTAACGACAACACTATTTTTATACGTCTTTATCAATATTGCTATGGTTGTAGGTTTAATACCCGTTGTTGGTGTGCCACTGCCGTTGATCTCCTACGGGGGTACGGCAATGATAACAGTGCTCTTCTCACTGGGTTTGTTGATGTGCGTCTTCGTTCACCGAGATGAGCAAATTAACCGTCTGACAAGTTAGGATATTGCTTAAGAGTTTTATTGACGGCCCATTATTTTTGGTCGTTGCCGATCAACACAAATATGTTTTGGGAAATCGTAGGATTTCATGCTGGTTACTTGTGTCAATGTTAGGAAACCTTCTGCTGGTCAATGGGTAGAAAGGTAGTCACGTGAGTGCATTGAGTCCGAAGATTAGTTTGGAACAGGCTTTGGTGGGAGAATCGGAGGCTCTGAAAGTTTTGGGAGACGCGCGTGTTTGGTTGGGTCAAAGAGTAATGGACCCGAAGGCGCAATTGGTGGCGGAGTTTGTAAAATCTATCCGTGTCCCTGGCTATTTTCCTCCGCTAAAGGAGCTGCGGCAGCAACTTGTAAAGGCGGTAGAGGTTTTAGATGAACCGGCACCAGCGTTAGCGCGAAAAGAGAACTTGACAGTGCCCGGTCCTGCTGGAGAAATCTGTGCTCGAATTTACGCATCGGTTTCTTCTGGACTAACAGCTTTACCAGTGCTTGCTTATTTTCATGGTGGGGGCTGGGTCCAGGGTGATCTAGAGACGCACGATGGACTGTGCGCAAGGCTTGCGCTCTGGTCGGGAGCTATGGTGATCGCCTTTGAATACCGGTTGGCTCCCGAACATAAGTTTCCTGCTGCAGTAGATGATTGTTGTGCGGCCTATCTCTGGCTTCGTGATCACGGCGCTGAGATTGGTGCTGATTCGGGCCGAGTGGCTGTTGCGGGTGACTCGGCCGGCGGCAACTTGGCGGCAGTGGTGTGTCAGCAGATGACCAGAGGCGACGTTGGCCCGCCAATGTTTCAAGTGCTGCTTTATCCTGCCACCGACATGATTTTTGATACACTCTCTCATTCGGAGCGCGCCCAAGATGAGTTTATCCCTCGCGACCGCCTTGATTGGTATCTCCAGCAATACCTCAACGGAGATGCTGACAAAGATGATCCACGAGCTTCACCGTTGCGCACGCGCGATTTATCAGGGCAGCCACCGGCATTAATTATTTTTGGAGGGTTTGATCCTCTTCGGGACGACGGTAGGCTATATGCAGAAAGGCTAAATGCCGCTGGGGTTGACGTGACCATCCACGAATACCCCGGGCAAATTCATGCATTTCTTTCACTGACCAAGGCAATTCCTCAAGGTATTCAGGCAACTCGAGAGGTGGCGGACTATATGCGGAGACAGTTTTTTTAGAACTGCGCATGCATGTAATCCCCTAAGAGCGCACTTATTCTTGCAGTAACTTAGCTAGAAAACGTGCTTGGGCTTGATCTAAAAAAATAACTCACAATAGAACTAGGAAAACTGCAATGTCGATGATTCACGTGGTGGCAGTTATTACCGCTAATCCAGGAATGCGCCAGGGGGTTCTGGAAAAATTCAATGCAAACACTTCGGCAGTACACGCGGAGGACGGCTGTATCGAATACGGTGCTGTCATAGATGTTGATGACGTTGGCTCATTTCAGACAAAATTAGGAAAAGACACGTTTCTGGTAATTGAGAAATGGGAAAATCTAGAGCGTCTGACGGCTCACGCAGCATCGGAGCACATGAAAGCCTATGCTACTGCAACTAAATCACTAATTGCGAACCGCATAATTCATGTTTTGAGTTCCACATAAGACCCATCCTCTTGGATAAAGACCAGACGGGTGATAAATATGAGGTCGTATTGGATAGGGGAGGTATTAGTTGCATTCAATATGTATCCACACTGAGTAGTCTCCATAAGTTGAAGAGTTTGCCGATTTGGTAGAAGTGGTTGATTTATTACGAACTTTATTAGTCGCGGGCGATTAGCTCAGTTGGTAGAGCAGCTGACTCTTAATCAGCGGGTCAAGGGTTCGAGTCCCTTATCGCCCCCCATTCTTTCAAGGACTTAGCTGGAAGCAGCTGAGTCCTTTTTCTTTTTAATAAGGTTATAATAAGGTTATTCCAGCAAAAACCACCTAACCGGACAACAGGCGACTAAACACCTTTCATTGCTAGGCTTATAGGTCGGGTCCCTTTCCGATTAATCCCGATTGAGCTTGCCAGTCCCATCTGATTGGGGTCTCGACCAAAGCCCCGCCTCATCAGGGATCGCACCCGAAAGGTCGCGTTCGCACTTACGATGCCGCGTGCATCACGCACCACGGCCGATAGATAGCTCTGGACTGCGCGTATACGCAGGGCAGAGTGCTACTTGCAATGATATGTTTGGTTATGGACAAGCTCATGGAGCAGGAACCTCCTGAGTCTGATACTCCATCATATGTGCCACGTCCGCAGCGGTTTGATCACCGCACAGGCGCCGTACGATGTGTAACGACATGTCAATTCCTGCTGAGACACCGGCCGATGTTACTATCTTGCCGTTGTCAACGAACCTGCGGTCGTCATAAACAATTGTGGTAGGTGCCATTTCACGGAGCTCGTTTAGAGAGTTCCAATGAGTTGTTGCACCAAGTCCATCTAGCAGGCCGGAATGAGCAAGTATGCGTGCTCCGGTGCAGACAGATAATACGAGTTCGGCAGACTCCGCTTTAGTTCGAACCCAATCCAAGACTTTTGATACTTTTTCTTCAACACGCGTGCCGGGCCCACCCGGGATGATCAGGATATCGAGCTCTGGGCAAGTATCAAATGTGTATTGGGGCACAACGGTAAAACCGTTCCTTCCTTCTATTTGTTCAGCAGATTGAGCCACAAGAAATACCTTAAAGGTATTCCTGTCAGTCGTATGATCTGCTAGAGAAAAAACCTCATAGGGTCCGGCGAAGTCCATCACCTCAACCTGACTGAAAACAAAAATTCCAACACTCCGTGTGTGATGCGCCATCCTAGTTTCCCATATCAACGCGGAATTCGATACGAAACCTGCCTAAGTTATTCCTAAATAAGAACTGAGAAACGACTGTAATTCAAGCTCAGTAGGATATAGCATTTTTCCATGCGCGATCTGAAGGCACTGACCTTTATTCTATTACTTGCAAATATTAGTCCCGCTTGGCCCAGGGGCCCGGGCACCTAATTCATTAGCCAGTTTGCGTTAACGACGGGTCGGCCCGCCGTGATTGGCGGGGTGGTCACTCAGATCGGGGCTTGG